>NZ_AP021889.1:1210144-1512681 GCF_011398355.1 Thiosulfatimonas sediminis | reverse complement strand
ACCGTAAGTTTGCTTAAGACTTATTGGTTGCAGCCGTCTTTCAATAAAGAGAGCGGTTGAAAAAACCTAAAAACTTAATCTTGATGATGTAATTTTGGATTTGTCATTGAGGTTAAGTTTTTTTTTGCCTACAAAAAAGCTAAGATAACTAAAATTTCCCATCTGATAAAGCCCGCTTTAAAAGTAGGGTAGGCTTTGAGAACACAAGGGGTACAGGGCTCAATATACTGTATCAGCAAGCGCTTTCCTGAATGGGTATGATGCAAAGAGTGCTTGTATCCGTTTGCAGTGAAAGTTCGCAAGAACGAAAAGGATAATAATAAAATTATGGATAATTTGATTCAAAACGCATTAGTCCCAATGGTGATTGAACAGACCAGCCGCGGAGAAAGATCGTTTGATATTTATTCACGTTTATTGAAAGAGCGTGTCATCTTTATGGTTGGTCCAGTTGAAGATCACATGGCGAACTTAATTGTCGCGCAGCTGCTTTTCTTAGAATCTGAGAATCCGGACAAAGACATTAGTTTGTACATCAATTCACCTGGCGGCAGTGTGACAGCGGGCATGGCGATTTATGACACTATGCGCTTTATCAAGCCTGATGTCAGTACCATGGTGATTGGTCAGGCGGCCAGCATGGGGGCTTTTTTATTATCCGCTGGTGCGAAAGGTAAGCGTTTTGCGTTGCCAAATTCACGAGTGATGATTCATCAGCCACTTGGTGGGTTTCAGGGGCAGGCCAGTGATATTCAGATCCATGCAAAAGAAATTTTAGACATTAAACAGCGTTTAAACCAAGCGTTGGCAGATCATACTGGGCAAGATATTGCCACAATTGAAAAAGATACCGATCGTGATAATTTTTTAAGTGCAGCCGCCGCGAAAGATTATGGTCTTATTGATGAAGTGTTAAGTGCACGATAATACCTGGGATAACAGACGATGAAAGATGAAAAATTAAAATGTTCATTCTGTGGCAAAGGCCAAGATGAAGTACGCAAATTAATTGCCGGCCCGTCAGTCTATATCTGTGATGAGTGTGTCGAGCTGTGCAATGATATTTTGGACGAAGAGTTTGGTCAGGCGGAATTTGGCGAACTTGATTTGCAAAATCTTCCTACACCGCATGAAATTAAGCAGACTTTGGATGACTATGTAATTGGTCAGAACCAAGCTAAAAAAGTGTTGTCTGTTGCAGTTTACAACCATTACAAGCGTCTACAAACGGCACACGTGAAAGATGAAGTTGAGCTTACCAAAAGTAATATTTTGCTGATTGGTCCAACGGGTTCAGGTAAAACTTTGTTGGCACAGACTTTGGCGCGTTTATTAGATGTTCCTTTTGCAATTGCCGATGCGACAACCTTGACAGAGGCTGGCTATGTTGGTGAGGACGTTGAGAGCATTCTTTTAAAGCTACTGCAGCGCTGCGATAACGATCCTGAGAAAGCTGAGCGCGGCATTATCTACATTGATGAGATTGATAAGATTACTCGTAAGTCAGAAAATCCGTCCATCACTCGAGATGTGTCTGGTGAAGGTGTACAGCAGTCCTTGTTGAAATTGATTGAAGGCACGGTTGCTGCAGTTCCACCGCACGGCGGTCGTAAACATCCTAATCAAGAATTGATTCAGGTCGATACCTCTAAGATTTTGTTTATCGTCGGTGGTGCTTTTGAAGGCTTGGATAAAATTGTTGAGCAGCGGACTGAAACCGATACGGGTATCGGTTTTTCTGCAGCAGTCCGTTCTAAAGATGAGAAAAAGACGCTGACTGAGCGTTATCGTGCGATTGAACCGGAAGATTTGGTTAAGTTTGGTTTGATTCCAGAGTTTGTTGGGCGTCTGCCAATGATTGCCTCTTTGGAAGAGCTGGATGTTAAAGCGCTGGTGCAGATTCTGACTGAACCTAAAAACGCTTTAATCAAACAGTTCCAGAAGATGTTCGAGTTAGAGCACGTTGATTTGCAATTCCGTAAGGATGCGATTGAAGAAGTTGCGAACCTGGCAATTAAACGTAAAACTGGTGCGCGTGGACTGCGTTCAATTATGGAGCAGATTCTTTTGGAGACCATGTATGACTTGCCAAGCTTGAAAAATGTTGAAAGGGTCGTTATTAATAAAGCAGTGGTCTTGGGTAAAAAATCACCAATGCTAGTCTATAACGACAAGCAAGTTAAAGCAGTCAGTGAGTAGTTGTTGTTTGCTGCGTGTTGATGTCTTGTAAATGCAGTGAAAAACCCAGCTCAGCTGGGTTTTTTGCTTTTCAAATCTGTTACAAATGGTAATCTGTACCAGTCAGGTCGGTCAGAACAAATAATAAAAACCCCGTTTTGTTAATCGCCATCCGTGGTAAAAATAGCGATAAAACAGAGAACGCAGGAAGGATATAAAAATGGAAATGGATCAAATTAGTATGAAAATGGATGTCTTGGTGTTACCACTTAGAGATGTCGTGGTGTTTCCAGGTAATGTCATGCCGCTGTTTGTCGGTCGTGAAAAATCTATTCAAGCTCTAAATGAAGCCATGCAAGGTGATAAAAAAATCTTTTTAGTTGCGCAAAAAAAAGCCGATTTGGACGTGCCTAAATTAGAAGACTTGTATCAAGTTGGTACTATGGCCAATATTTTGCAGTTGATTAAATTGCCTGATAGTACGGTTAAAGTGTTAGTTGAGGGTGTGCAGCGTTTTCGTTTAAATAATCTGCACGTTGATCATAATGTTCTACTTGGCGACATTGAAGAGATGCAAGTTGATAGTGGTGACCCTCTCGATGTGAAGGTGTTGATTCGCGCTCTAAAAGAGCGTTTTACTCTGTATGCAGACCTAAAGAAAAAAGTGCCGTCAGAAGTTAAGCGTTCGGTTCAAAATGAAGATGAACCGTCGCGTTTAGTGGATTTGATTTCTGCGAACATCACCATTGATCTGCCAACCAAACAAGCGCTCTTAGAAATGGTCACCATCAGTGATCGCTTGGAGAAGATTCTTACTATTGTCGAAACTGAATTGGAAATTTTAGAATCAGAGAAGCGTATAACATCGCGGGTTAAAAAACAGATGGAAAAAACTCAGCGAGAGTATTACCTGAACGAAAAAATGAAAGCGATTCATCATGAGCTTTCCGGTGAAGAGAATGAGTTGAGCGAAGTCGATCAGCTTAATCAGAAAATTGAAAACGTCGGTATGCCAGAGGCGGCAAAAAATAAAGCCAAGGCCGAGATGAAGAAGTTACGTATGATGCCGGCGCAGTCTTCGGAAGCAACGGTCGTGCGCAACTACTTGGATTGGTTGTTGGATGTGCCTTGGAAAAAACGCAGCCGAGTGTCTAAAGATCTCAATCGCGCCGAGCAGATTCTTGATGCACAGCATTATGGATTGGAGAAGGTTAAGGAGCGAATTGTTGAGTATCTCGCAGTACAGAAGCGTGTGCGTAAAATGAAAGGGCCTATTTTATGTCTGGTTGGGCCGCCGGGTGTTGGTAAAACTTCCTTGGCAAAATCGATTGCCGAGGCCACCAATCGTAAATATGTGCGTATGGCATTAGGTGGCGTTCGTGATGAAGCGGAAATCCGCGGGCATCGTAAAACCTATATTGGGGCTTTGCCAGGAAAAATTATTCAGAAAATGCACGGTGCCGGAACGCGTAACCCGTTGTTTTTGTTGGATGAGATTGACAAAATGTCCAGCGACATGCGCGGTGACCCAGCTTCCGCTTTATTAGAGGTTTTAGATCCAGAGCAGAACAGTACCTTTAACGATCACTATTTAGAAGTGGACTATGATCTTTCAGATGTTTTGTTTATCGCGACTTCCAACTCAATGGATATTCCCGAAGCGTTGTTAGATCGAATGGAAGTGATTAATTTGGCTGGTTACACTGAAGCGGAGAAGTTGAATATCGCCCAGCGTCATCTATTGCCTAAAGCTTTGCATGAGCATGGATTAAAAAAAGGTGAAGTCATTTTAACAGAAGCCTCCATGCTGGCGATTATCCAAACTTATACACGAGAAGCGGGTGTTCGCTTATTAGCGCGCGAGCTTGCCAAAATTTGCCGTAAAGCGGTGCGTAAACTCGATTTGGACGGCGCAGATAAAACTTTAACGATTAATCCAGATAATCTTGAAGAGTATCTTGGTGTTGCTAAGTACCGTTTTGGTTTAGCGGATAAGGAGAATCGGATAGGTCAAGTTGCTGGACTTGCGTGGACGCGAGTGGGTGGTGATTTGCTACGTATTGAAGCGACAGCCATGCCGGGTAAAGGGAAATTAGTGAGTACCGGGCAATTGGGATCGGTCATGCAAGAGTCGGTAGAAGCTGCAATGAGTGTGATTCGAAGTCGTTCTGCAGCTTTAGGGTTAGAGAAGGCTTTTTATGAGAATGTTGACTTACATCTGCATTTCCCAGAAGGCGCAATTAAAAAAGACGGGCCAAGTGCAGGGATTGCAATCTGTACAGCCATTACCTCTGTTTTGACGAATATCCCAGTAAAATCTGATGTTGCGATGACGGGTGAAATTACCTTACGTGGTGAAGTTTTACCGATTGGGGGGTTAAAAGAGAAGTTACTCGCTGCTTTGCGTGGAGGAATTAAAACGGTACTGATTCCAAAAGACAATGTTCGTGATTTGGCTGATGTTCCGCAAGAAGTTAAAAATCAATTGAACATTTGTCCGGTTCAGTGGATAGAGGAGGTCTTTAAAATTGCGTTGACTAAGATGCCAGAGTCTTTGCCACCTGAAATCGTTGAAAAAGTGGCAGTAGAAGGGTTTGCTAATAAAGAATTGAAGGTATCGACTAAAAAGTCATCGGCACGCCATTAATTAACGTCTTTACGGTGTTTTTGCTTGACACTAAGAAGCGATGATTGCTATAAATGCTTAAGCTTTTGAGCTGGATACTACACAATTAAATCTCATGGAGAAAACAATGAATAAATCTGAACTAATCAGTGCCATCGCAGAAGAGTCAGGGCTAACTAAAGCGGACGCAGGTAAAGCATTGGACGCAACCGTTGCTTCTATCACTAAAGCGCTTAGCTCAGGTGATTCTGTCGCGGTTATCGGTTTTGGTACTTTCGCAGTTGGTGAGCGTGCTGCACGTACTGGCCGTAATCCACAAACGGGCAAAGAAATGCAAATCCCAGCGGCAAAAGTACCTAAGTTTAAGCCAGGAAAAGCATTAAAAGATGCGGTTAACTAAGCATCAAAAAAAAGTATAAAAAAACGTTTGACTTGCTCTCGCAACTCCCTATAATACGCCACATCAATTAGCGCAGCGCTCGATAAGCAAGGTTTAAGCCAAGCTTGTTTAGATGCCTTAAAATGCGGTTAATTGGGTGATTAGCTCAGTTGGGAGAGCATCGCCCTTACAAGGCGAGGGTCACTGGTTCGAACCCAGTATCACCCACCATGGAGCGGTAGTTCAGTTGGTTAGAATACCTGCCTGTCACGCAGGGGGTC
The DNA here is from genome assembly GCF_011398355.1 of Thiosulfatimonas sediminis. GTDB lineage: Bacteria > Pseudomonadota > Gammaproteobacteria > Thiomicrospirales > Thiomicrospiraceae > Thiomicrorhabdus > Thiomicrorhabdus sediminis_A. The sequence continues at coordinate 1,507,217 of NZ_AP021889.1, read as the reverse complement.
GCGGGTTCGAGTCCCGTCCGCTCCGCCATATTCCAAAACGAGTTTTTAATGACTCGTTTTTTTATGCAAAACTAAACGTTGTTTTGCAGACCAAGCAAGATGTTGAACATCTTGTTTTTGGGTGATTAGCTCAGCTGGGAGAGCATCGCCCTTACAAGGCGAGGGTCACTGGTTCGAACCCAGTATCACCCACCATACAATTCGGAGCGGTAGTTCAGTTGGTTAGAATACCTGCCTGTCACGCAGGGGGTCGCGGGTTCGAGTCCCGTCCGCTCCGCCATTATTCAGCAAGTTCAGGCTTGCTTAAGTTAGCGCGGTTTTAGTAAGACGTTAGCTTTAAATAAACCTGGGTGATTAGCTCAGCTGGGAGAGCATCGCCCTTACAAGGCGAGGGTCACTGGTTCGAACCCAGTATCACCCACCATACAATTCGGAGCGGTAGTTCAGTTGGTTAGAATACCTGCCTGTCACGCAGGGGGTCGCGGGTTCGAGTCCCGTCCGCTCCGCCATTATTTAAAAGCCATTAAAGATATTGTCTTTAGTGGCTTTTTTCAATTCTGTCGCATGTTAATTTTTCATATTCTTGTGAAATTTCTATAAAAAAATACCGGCTAACACCGGTATTTCTTGTTTTGCGTTTAATTAAGCCTGGCTTTATGTTAGGTGAATTGCTCAGGTAGATGCGGTGACATTGTAGCCGCCGTCAACATAAGTGATTTCGCCTGTAATGCCCGAGGCCAAATCTGAGCATAAGAACGCTGCTGTGTTGCCAACTTCTTCAATGGTGACGTTGCGGCGCAGTGGCGTAGCGGCAGCAGACTTGTCGAGCATAGTACGGAAGTCTTTGATGCCTGCGGCTGCTAGAGTTCGAATTGGTCCTGCAGAGACTGCGTTAACACGAATCCCTTCTTGTCCAAGATCCGCTGCTAAATAACGTACAGTGGCTTCCAGCGAAGCCTTGGCAATACCCATCACGTTGTAATTAGGCACGGCGCGTTCAGCACCTAAATAAGAGACTGTTAAAACCGAACCATTATTGGTTTTTAACATTTCATGCGCTGCTTTAGTGCAAGCGGTCAGAGAGTAGGCAGAAATATCGTGAGCGATTTTAAAGCCTTCACGGGTTGATGCGTCAATCATGCGGCCTTCAAGTTCTTCGCGTGGAGCAAAAGCAACCGAGTGTACTAGGATGTCTAAGCCTGACCAGTGTTGCTTAAGTTGAGCAAACACATCACTGATTTGTGCGTCATTCGCCACGTCCAATGGAAGCACGATGTTTGAACCCAGTTCAGCCGCGATTTTCTCGACACGGCTTTGTAGTTTTTCGTTTTGAAAGGTGAGTGCGATTTCTGCTCCTTGTTCTTGCATCTGTTTTGCAATGCCATAAGCAATCGATTTATTGTTGGCAACACCAATAATTAAGGCTTTTTTTCCAGCGAGGAATCCCATCTGTATCTCCAAGGTAGTTTATTTGTCTAAATATGATAGGGGTTTCAATTGCCGTAATCCGGCATGAAAATAAAATTATGAGCATTATAACGCTAAATTATTGGTTATAATGCCCGTGGTCTATTGAACATTCAAAATTAGGTTCCGTTATTGCTTTTTCTTGTCTTGCAAAGCAGTTAGAAAGTGGAGTCGTTATTTAGTTAATGAATTTCAACGAATCCCTAACTCTGCAAAGGTGAAAAGGCAATGAATCTTTCTCAACGTTAGGGTTATCAGTGACAATCAAAGGAATGGATTGGGGATGATTGATCAATCAAGGCTCAGCGGAGTTAAATGTAACCAATTGAAATTGTGTGCATTCTTTGAATACCATCTTGTTATTCTTTTGCTGTTCTTAAGTGTGTTAGGCTGTTCTGCCAGCGCAGATTGGAATAACCCGTATCCAACCCCATCAGCGCAAAGCAAAATTCTATATAGCAACTTTAGCGCGCCACCAAAGCATCTTGACCCCGTGGTTTCTTACAGTTCAAACGAATGGGCGTTTTTAAGCCAAATTTATGAGCCGCCACTGCAATATCACTATTTTAAACGTCCTTACACCCTAGAGCCGTTAACGCTCACGTCGATGCCAGAAACGCGTTATTTAGATCAACAAGGTAATATCTTGCAGGCTAATCAACAAGCGCAAGCGGCTTTTACTGACTATCACTTCTATCTGCGTGATGATGTCCGTTATCAACCACATCCGGCTTTTGTTAAAACAGGTTCACAGTTTCTTTATCATCAACTCACATCGCAACAGCTTGAGTCAATTAAAAGTGTGAATGACTTTGCACAAACCGCAAGCCGTAAGTTGCGAGCAGAGGATTATGTTTATGCGATAAAGCGTATGGCTTTGCGCCAAAATCATTCGCCTATTTTGGATTCTATGATTCCGTATATTGTTGGTTTAAGTGAATTTTCTACTGAAATAACCGAACGTTATGCACAGCAATTAAAAGCAGAGGCAAAGACGGTAAAAAATCTCTTTTTTGACCTGAATAGTTCAGAAATCGCAGGGGTAAAAGTCCATTCAGAAACGCATTTCAGTATTCGTATCAAAGGCAGTTATCCGCAGTTTCTTTACTGGTTGACCATGAACTTTTTCGCACCAATCCCCTGGGAAGCAGATAAGTTTTATAAGCAGCAAGGGTTAGCAGAAAAAAACATTACTCTTGATACTTCGCCTGTAGGTACAGGGCCTTATTATTTAGCTGAGAATAACCCCTATCAGGTTATGCGCCTGAAAAAAAATCCGAATTTTCATCTTGAACTTTATCCGAATGGTGGTTTGCCTTTAGGGGCTAGCCAGCTATTGTTGGCGGATGCCGGTAAGCCGCTTCCCTTAATTGACGAGGTGGTTTATACCTTGGAAAAAGAATCTGTTCCTTTATGGAACAAATTTTTACAAGGATATTATGACGCCAGTGGTGTTAGCTCAGACAGTTTTGATCAAGCGGTTAGCATTTCTTCCGGAGGAGATATGTCATTAACCGATCAAATGCGCGCGAAAGGCATTCAATTTTTAAATGCAGTGCAGCCCACTATTTTTTATATGGGATTTAATATGGCCGATCCGGTGGTCGGTGGTTACACTCAAGAGCAGCGCAAGTTACGCCAAGCCATTAGTATTGCGATTAATTACGAAGAGTATATTTCGATTTTTATGAATGGGCGCGGTATTGCTGCCCAAGGGCCGGTTCCTCCTGGTATTTTCGGGTTTGACGAAAAGCGCTTTAACCCCTATGTTTATCAAGTACATGATGGACGCACTCAGCGTAAAACTCTTGATGAAGCAAAGCAGTTACTCGCCGAAGCTGGTTATCCAGAGGGTAAGCAGCAAGATGGCACACCACTTAAGATTTTTTATGATACGGCTTCAACTGGACCCGATAGCCAGTCGTTGCTGAATTGGTATCGCAAGCAATTTGCCAAGTTAGGGATTGAGTTGGTTATTCGTGCCACCGATTACAATCGTTTCCAAAGCAAGGTTCGCGGTGCGAAAGTACAGCTGTTTTCATGGGGATGGAATGCCGATTATCCAGATCCTGAAAACTTTATGTTTCTGCTGTTTGGTGATAATGCGACCATAAACACGGACGGATCCGGAATCAATAGTGCCAATTACGACAACCCTGAATTTAACCGTTTGTTTAGTGCTATGAAACCGATGCCAAACTCTCCAGAACGTCTAAAGATTGTTCAGCAAATGATTGACATCGTTCAGAAAGATGCACCTTGGGTTTGGGGTGTTCATCCCAAGTCATTAGTCTTGTACCATGCTTGGCTACATAATTTTTGGCCTAATCCGCTTGCCAATAATACCTTGAAGTATCGTAATTTAGATCCTCAAGAACGTGCGCTAAAACGTAATCAATGGAATGCACCGGTGCTCTGGCCAATAGGGTTGTTGCTTGTCGCTCTGCTAGTGTCCATTATTCCACTGAGTTATGCTTACCGCCGCAGACAAGCGACCAAAATTGCTGTGACAAACGGATTTACCGATCGAGGAGGGCGCTGATGTTTGCCTATATTGTCCGCCGTCTTTTTTATGCCATTCCTATTTTAATTGGGGTGAATTTCATTACGTTTGCACTTTTTTTTATGGTGAATACGCCCGAAGATATGGCACGGGCGCAATTGGGTGCAAAGCAGACCACACCGGAAATGATTGCCGCTTGGCAGCAAGAGCGTGGTTATGACAAGCCTTTATTCCTGAATTTACAGGCCGAGGCAGAGAATAAATTGCTCGACACATTATTTGTGCAAGAGTCAATCAAGTTGTTTCAATTTGAGTTTGGTCAATCGGATGCTGGGCGACAAATTTCGGCGGATATTTATGAGCGAATGTGGCCATCTTTGTCGATTGCATTGCCAACGTTTGTGATTGGTTTAGTGACGACCATTGCCATTGCGTTATTAATTGTGTTGTTTCGCGGTTCTCCATTGGATACGGCAACAATGGTGCTGGCAGTGACGATTATGTCTATTTCAGGGCTTTTCTATATTATTGCTGGGCAGGTTTTGTTCAGTAAAATTTGGCATTGGGTACCGATTTCCGGTTATCAATCGGGCTGGGAGGGGGTTAAATTTTTGATTCTTCCTGTATTAATTGGCGTTTTTGCAGGGCTTGGGTCAGGAATTCGTTGGTATCGCAGTATCTTTTTAGAGGAGATGAACAAAGATTATGTGCGTACCGCGCGTGCGAAGGGGCTCAGTGATTTAAGTGTCCTTTCGGTGCATGTCTTGCGCAATGGCATGTTGCCGATTTTAACCGGCGTGGTGGTGGTGATTCCTAGTTTATTTATGGGGAGTCTGATTATGGAATCATTTTTCGGTATCCCCGGTCTAGGGAGTTACACGATTGATGCAATTAACGCCCAGGACTTTTCAATTGTTAAGGCGATGGTTTTTATCGGCTCAGTTCTTTATATTCTCGGTCTGGTGTTGACAGATATTTCCTATACTATTTTTGATCCTAGGGTGAAGTTGGGATGATGGATTTCTCTATCGTAATGTTATGGACCGACATTTTGCTATGGATTCTCTTCGCGGTGTTACTGTTGGGGATTCGTTCAATTAAGCGCTCTGATCAGGCACGCAAACAGTGGCGCAAAATATTTGAGTCTCCAATTGCTATGGCCGCTGCTTTAGTGCTTGGTTGTTATTTCATGATTGCGATGTTTGATTCCGTGCATCTTCGTTTTGACCCAAAACCGCAAGAGTCGGTGGAAAGCCTAAATGGATTGCAGCATTTTCAGCAGACAGTTAATCAGCGATTGGCCGCATCTGTCGATAGTAATTTACATGGCAAAACATTAAGTTTGCTTGATATTGGCGTTCAGCATCTTATATTGGCGACCGAGCGAACCTATTCCGCGCCCTTTGCTTTGACCGAATACAGTAGTTCTGTGGTTTATGGCAATCAAGGTGTTGAACAGCAATTCAAGCCATTAAAGTTTGCAGGACAGCATCTTAAAAACGAAGATAGCCTTCAAGTTGATCTGATTTTAAAAACGCTGTATGTCTTTGTTTTTTCTATTTTTATGACAATTCTCTTATGGTTGTTACACGGCTATTTTAGAATCCGGGCCTTTATTTCCACGCCGGTTGGCGTGAAGTTAGCGCCCTTGCCTTGGAAAGCGTTTTATTTGACGTTATTCTTGCTGATTTTTGTGTTGAGTTGGTTTTATTCGCTCAGTCATTATTATCATGTGCTTGGTACTGATAAAGTCGGACAGGATGTTTTGTATCAATCACTGAAGGCAATTCGTACCGGTGTGATGATCGGTTTACTAACCACGCTGGTCATGTTGCCTTTAGCATTGTTTTTAGGGATTTCCGCGGGCTATTTCAAAGGGCTTGTGGATGACTTAATTCAATATTTGTACACCACGTTAAACTCTATTCCCGGCGTATTATTGATTGCCGCAGCGGTTTTGGTGATGCAGTCGATCTTAAACACTCATAGTGATTGGTTTGGTTCGACTGAAGAGCGCGCCGATTTGCGCCTACTGTTTTTGATTTTGATTTTGGGGATTACCAGTTGGACGGGGTTGTGTCGTTTATTGCGTGCGGAAACGTTGAAAATTAGCCAAATTGAATATGTTAGCGCGGCGAAGGCGTTTGGCTTGGGGGGCTTTAGCATTATTCGCCGACATATTATGCCGAACTTAATGCATTTGGTGTTAATCGCTTTGGTGCTGGATTTCAGCGGATTGGTTTTAGCGGAGGCGGTACTGTCATATGTGGGTGTTGGCGTTGATCCAACCACCCCGAGTTGGGGAAATATGATTAACCAAGCACGTTTAGAGATGGCGCGTGAGCCGATGGTTTGGTGGTCATTATTGTCAGCCTTTGGCTTTATGTTTATTTTGGTTTTGGCGGCCAATCTTTTTTCTGATCGTGTGCAGTGGGTTCTTGACCCACGCTCTCATTAAGGCATTTTGGTATGACAATCGCTCTAAATAAAAAATACGAATATCCGGTGTTAAGTTTGTTGAATCTTACGATTAAGGTTGGCGACCAGGCCTTGGTAGATAAGGTGACGTTTGATATTCACAAAGGTGAGATTTTTGCTTTGGTCGGCGAATCGGGCAGTGGCAAGTCCTTAACTTCCTTAGCAATTATGCGTTTATTACCGCAAGCCTTGCGGATTACGCAGGGGTCGATCGAGTTGCAACAGCAAAACCTATTTATGTTAAGTGAAGCCCAGATGCAAAGCTTGCGCGGTAAGAAAGTAGCGATGATTTTTCAAGAGCCGATGACGTCCCTCAATCCAGTTATGACAGTCGGTTCACAGGTGTCGGAAGTGTTACGGGTGCATCTTAAATTAAGTGCTAAGGCAGCCAAACTGAAAGTGATTGACTTGTTTAATGAAGTTGGCATTCCGCAAGCTGAGCAGCGTGTGAATTGGTATCCGCATCAATTGTCCGGCGGTCAGAAACAACGTGTGATGATTGCGATGGCTCTTGCTTGCGAACCCGATTTATTGATCGCTGATGAACCAACGACTGCGCTGGATGTCACGATTCAGGCACAAGTATTACAGTTATTGAAAAAAATCCGTGATCAACGACAGTTATCGATTTTGTTCATCACCCATGACATGGGCGTGGTGAATGAGATGGCTGACACGATCGCCGTCATGAAGCAAGGTAAGTTGGTCGAACTGGCACATAAAGAGCGTTTTTTTGCTCATCCACGACACAGTTACACCCAAAAGTTGTTGCAGGATGCGATCCCAAAGATGCAGCCTAAGCAGCTTAGTGGTGGTCAACCATTGCTGGTTCTAAATGATTTGAAAGTGCATTTTCCGATCAAAAAAGGGATTTTTCAGCGCACTGTGGGTTATGTGAAAGCGGTTGATGGCGTTGATTTGGCAATCCCTAAAGGGCAGACCTTGGCTCTGGTTGGTGAGTCTGGTAGCGGAAAAAGTACGATTGGACAGGCCATTTTGAATTTGGTTCGAAGTACCTCCGGAGAGGTAACTTTTTATCACGATGCAGAAGATTGCGTAGTGATGAATAAGTTATCTGATCGCGCCATGCGGCCATTGCGAAAAAAAGTACAAGTGATATTTCAAGACCCTTTTTCGGCGTTGAATCCACGCATGACAATTGCTGAAATTATTCGTGAAGGGATGAGTAGCTTACAAGTTGGCCCGAAAAGTAAAGCTGAACAATATGAGCGTATTGAAGCCTTATTAATACAAGTTGGCCTTCTGCCTGAACATATGCAGCGCTATCCACATGAGTTTTCCGGTGGGCAGCGCCAGCGCATTGGCATTGCCCGTGCCTTGGCTGTTGAGCCTGAGCTGATTATTTGTGATGAACCTACTAGTGCTTTAGATGTGTCCGTGCGCGCACAAGTATTAACGCTATTGCACGATTTACAGTTGCAATACGGTATTTCATATCTGTTTATTACTCATGATTTGTCGATTGTACCGACCATTGCGCATCGTGTCGCAGTCATGCAGCAAGGCAAAATTGTTGAGCAGGGCGATGTTGAGCAAGTGATGCGTGATCCACAGCATGAATACACCCGCACTTTGCTCGCTTCTGCACCGGAGTTGGTGCGTAATGCATTGCAAGTCGCTCAAGTTGCATAAGGGTGAAGCATCGTGGTGGTATTTACAGGTTAATCAGGGTGGCATGACCATGGTTCAGTGCTTGCTGTTTCACTTCATTTAGCAATGCCTTGGCCATGCGTTCTGCGCTGGTCATCAATGTTGGATTTTCACCGGGAAACAAGCGGCCGCGAGATTCGGTTGCAAAAGCGCCCAATTCGGCGATAAAGCAGTGAATATCGCTGGCGCTGTTTTCTGCGGCGACACTGTGCATTAATTGTTCCAAACCACTTTTTGCGACCCCATAAGCGCCATAGAAAGCGGGATTTTGGTGAGGGTTTTCATCAGAAATAGCGATCAACTGCCCGTGATTTTGCAACAGCAGTGGCAGCGTTTTTTGAATAATATGAAAGTTGGCGTTTAGGTTTGTATGCAACACTTCATACCATTGTTTATAGTCAAAAAATTGAATGGGTGTAAAGGCCGGTAAGATGGCTGCATTTAAGAAAACCGAGTTTAATTTAGGGAATTCTGCCGTTAAGGTATCAGCAAATTGCTGATAGTGGTCAATGTTTGCGCCCAGTAAATCGAGTGGATATAGAGAGGCTTTTCCCGGTGCACTTATTTCTAATTCATCGTACAGTCGAATCAAAGCCTTCATCTCTTTGTCGAGCAGAATGACTTGGTCACCTCGTTCGACGAGTTGACGGCTCAGCTCTCGCCCAAGACCTTGCGCCGCGCCAGTAATAAGATGAATCTGCATAAACCTCGCCCTTTACTAAATTAAAAATGTTGTTTGATAAAACGACTGATTTCAAATGGGGTGTGAAAAAGCCAGTCTGCGGGCCAGTCCGCGCTTGTGCTTCCTTCCGGCAGATAGCCAAAAAGGGCGGCGCCGGTTTGCATTTTGGCGTTAATGCCTGCTTCAATGTCCCGTGGATGGTCACCTAAATACAAGCAATGCTCCGGTGCGATTTGGCACTCTTGCGCCGCAAGCCACATCGGTTCTGGATGTGGTTTTCGCACGGCTAAAGTGTCGCCACTGATTACGGTTTTTGGGGCACTCGGAAATGTAAAATATCCCAATAGTTTTTCGGTTAACCAGCCAGGTTTATTGGTGACAATTCCCCACGGTATTTGTTTGTCGGCGAGATGCTCAAGCCCGGCTTGCAAACCGGGAAACAGTTGGGTGTGTTGTGCGATGTTTTCAAAATAGCGGTCTAAAAAATACAGTCGTCGTTGTTCTAAAGCTGCGCCGCTCAGAGTCGGAAAAGCACGTTGTGTCATTGCTAGACCACCTTGCGAAACGACACTGCGTAAGTCTTGGTAAGTGACTATCGGCTGATCAAAATGACGGCAGGTTTCAGCCATCGCAAAAGCAAAGTCGTAAGAGGTGTCAAGTAGGGTGCCATCCAAATCAAAAAGGATGCACTGCAGCGTATTGCTCGTTGCCGGATTCATGACGCTATCCTTTTTGGTATGCGAGTAAATAGTTGATATCAAGTTTATCGTTTAAACCATAACGGTTTAATAGCGGGTTAAACTCAATTCCCGCGCTGTCGCGTAAAAACAACCCCGCTTTTCTTGCCATGGCGTCCATCTCTGCTGGAGTAATGAATTTATGATAAGTATGAGTACCGTTTGGTACCAAATTAAGCACTTTTTCAGCAGCAAAAATCGCCAATAAATAGGCCTTATAATTACGGTTTAGGGTAGAGAAGAACACCCATCCGCCGGGTTTGACCGCATCGGCCGCTGCCTGGATAATCGCTTGAGGGTCTGGGACGTGTTCTAGCATCTCCATGCAGGTGATAAGGTCGTGTTGCCCTGCATTTTGCTGTGCGTAATCTTCGGCACTGATTTTTTGATAATTGACGCTGACTTCTTGGTCAAGGGCGTGAAGGCGTGCCACGCTCAATACTTCTTGAGCAAGGTCGATACCAGTGACTTGCGCACCGAGGCGAGCCAAGGATTCAGCTAAGATACCGCCACCGCAACCGATATCCAAAATAGATTGCTCGGTTATTGGTTGCCAGCGTTGAATAAACTCTAGGCGAAAAGGATTGATTTTATGCAGTGCGGCAAATTCACCTTGCTGATCCCACCAAGTACTGGAAAGACGGTTAAAGTTTGCCAGCTCTTGAGGATCCGCATTGAGGTTGCTATCGGGTGTAGAGTGACTTTGCGGATGAGTGTGGTCGGGCGTCATGCTAAAAATTAACCTACTTATTTCGATAAAATTATCCTAAAAAGGATGGCTGTACTGAAAATTTGACCAGATTATACCGCTTGAGCGTTAAAAATAAGCGAATAAATCGGTAAAAACCGTTTGAGAGCAAAAATAAGGCGCACTACGCGCTTTTTTTTAAATTTCGACAAGGGGACGACTCTTAAATTTTAACCCTAAAATCGTCGCTTTACGGCGTGAATACCGCTATAATTCCCAATTCATTTATTTCTGAAAATAAAGTGATTTAGCGAATGGCGGATTTTGCACGAGAAATTATCCCGATTGCCCTCGAAGATGAGATGGAGCAGTCCTATTTAAGTTATGCCATGAGTGTTATCGTTGGGCGAGCCTTGCCTGATGTGCGCGATGGCTTAAAGCCGGTACATCGTCGCGTGCTTTATGCGATGAACGAGCTGAAGAATGACTTTAACAAACCGTATAAAAAATCGGCACGTATTGTCGGTGATGTGATCGGTAAGTATCACCCGCATGGCGATACGGCAGTCTACGACACGATTGTACGTATGGCGCAACCATTTTCTCTGCGTTATATGTTGGTTGATGGACAAGGTAACTTCGGCTCGGTTGATGGTGACTCGCCTGCAGCGATGCGTTATACCGAAATTCGAATGTCTAAGATTGCCCATCAGCTCCTGGCTGATTTGGATAAAGAAACAGTTAATTTCTCGGAAAACTATGACGGTTCAGAATCCGAGCCAAATGTTTTGCCAACCCGTGTACCGAACTTATTAGTAAATGGGTCCTCTGGTATTGCGGTCGGTATGGCGACCAATATTCCGCCACATAACTTGACTGAAACGGTCAATGCTTGTCTTGCTTATATTGAAAATCCACACATTGATATTGATGGTTTGATGGCGTATTTACCAGGGCCAGATTTCCCAACTTACGGCATCATTAACGGCAGCGCTGGAATTCGTCAAGCCTATGAAACCGGCCGTGGGCGCGTACAAATTCGCGCTAAAACCGATATCGAAACGGACAAAAGCGGCAAATCGCAAATTATCGTCAATGAAATTCCTTACCAAGTCAATAAAGCCAAGCTGATTGAACGTATTGCAGAACTGGTCAAAGAGAAAAAGATTGAAGGCATTACTGGACTGCGTGACGAGTCGGATAAAGATGGCATGCGCATTGTTATTGAGTTGCGCCGTGGTGAAGTACCAGAAGTCGTCATTAATAATCTGTATAAGCAGACCACGATGCAGACGGTTTTTGGCGTGAACATGGTGGCTTTGATTGATGGTCAGCCAAAATTGCTGAACCTTAAACAAATCGTTGAAGCCTTTGTGCGTCATCGCCGTGAAGTGGTTACACGTCGTACCATTTATGAACTGCGTCGCGCGCGCGAAAAAGCGCATGTTTTAGAAGGCTTGGCGGTTGCTCTAGCAAATATTGATGAAATGATTGAATTGATAAAGGCATCTCCGAGTCCGGCGGTTGCGCGTGAGCGCATGTTGGAACGTGATTGGCCTATCGGTTCGGTAATCGATATGCTAGACCGCGTTGAAATGGCCGATGTTCGCCCTGAAGATTTACCAGAAGGTTTTGGTGCTGAAGGCTCAATCTACAAGCTGTCGCCGGTACAAGCGCAAGCGATTCTGGAAATGCGTTTGCATCGTTTGACAGGTCTAGAGCAAGATAAGATTCTGGAAGAGTACCGTGCACTTCTTGAGAAAATTGCAGAATACCTAGAAATCTTGCGTAATCCGGATCGTTTGACTGAAGTTGTTAAAGCCGAGTTAGTTGAAATAGTGGAAACCTTTGGCGATTCGCGTCGAACAGAGATTGACCACTCATATCAAGATTTGGACGCTGAGGATTTAATTGCGGTAGAAGATCGAATAGTAACGATTTCGCAAGACGGTTATATTAAAACTCAGCCGTTAAGTGATTATCGAGCTCAGCGTCGTGGTGGTCGTGGTAAATCAGCGACTGCGATGAAAGAAGAAGATCAAGTTGGTCAACTGTTTGTCGCAAGTACACACGATATGCTGTTGTGTTTCTCTAATCGTGGCAAATTATATTGGCAAAAAACTTGGCAGCTGCCACTGGCGAGCCGAGGTAGTCGAGGTAAACCGATTATCAATGTTTTACCGCTAGAAGAGGGTGAAGTGATTACGTCGGTACTGCCAGTTGATGAATTTGACGAAGAACGCGTGGTGTTCATGGCAACCAAAAATGCGGTGGTAAAACGCGTTGCTCTGCAAGACTTCTCACGCCCGCGCGCCAATGGGATAATTGCGGTTGATTTACTTGATGACGACGAGTTGGTCGGTACCGCACTCACCAATGGTCAGCAAGAAATTATGCTCTTTAGCGACATTGGTAAAGCGATTCGTTTTGACGAAAATGATGTTCGTGTGATGGGGCGTACCGCGCGTGGTGTGCGCGGTATGAAACTAGCGGAATCACATAAAGTCATTAGTATGCAGGTAGCTAAGCCAGATACCTTGATTTTGACTGCGACTGAAAATGGTTTTGGTAAATGTACACCGATTGATGATTACTCGACCATTAATCGTGGTGGTCAAGGGGTGATTTCCATTAAGACCAGTGATCGAAATGGCATGGTGGTTAAATCGGTTGCAGTGCAACCTGAGCAGGAAATTGTCTTGATTACCAATAAAGGCACTTTGGTACGTACCCGCGTTAATGAAATATCGATTGTCGGGCGCAACACCCAAGGTGTTAAGTTAATTAATGTTGGCAAGGGTGAAAAGGTGGTTGATATTGCCGTGGTGGATGTCGATGATAGCGATGATGAATTGTTAGAAGATATTGAAAATCCAATGCAAGATCAAGATGTCAGCGCAGTAACTCAAAACGATTCTGATGAATTGGCTGTGCCGCCTGAAGAGCCACAAGCGTAAAATTTAACGTAATCCAAACGCTGTTTTTGTGATGACCAAATGCGTGAGTGTTTGGTCAAAAGGATAATGGAAAAGATGAGATCATTTAACTTTAGCGCCGGTCCGGCGATGTTACCAGAAGCGGTGATGCGTAAGGCGCAAACCGAGTTTCTTGATTGGAATGGCACCAGTATGTCGGTGATGGAGATGAGTCACCGTAGCCCAGAATTCATGGCTCTCGCCAAGCAGATGGAAAACGATTTGCGTGAAGTGATGGCGATTCCTCAAAATTACCACGTTCTATTTGTTCATGGTGGGGCTTCCTTGCAGTTTTCGGCCATTCCGCTAAATTTGACCCAAGCGGGTGATACCGTTGATTATTTTGATACAGGGGTCTGGTCCAGTAAGGCGATTGCCGAAGCGAAACGTTATGTGAATGTAAATGTGGTTGCCGGTGGTGGTGAAAACCCGACAGAGATTCCGGATGCAAGCCAATGGAAATTCAGTGCGGATGCAAAATATATCCATATCTGTTCGAACGAAACCATTACTGGTTTGGAATTTAAAGAACCGATGTTGGATGTGATTTTCGCACAAGGTAAGCCTGTGATTGCAGACATGTCGTCCAATATTTTATGTCGTGAAATTGATGTTTCTAAATACGCCATGATTTATGCAGGTGCGCAGAAGAACATCGGTCCAGCTGGTTTGGCTATTTTGATTGTTCGCGAAGACCTGTTAGGTCAAGCGCGTAGTGATTGTCCAAAACTGATGAATTGGGATGTTTACGCTAATAATGAATCCATGTTCAATACGCCAAATACTTGGGCCTGGTATCTGGCCGGCGAAGTATTTGCGTGGTTGAAGTCGTTGGGTGGGATTAGCGCAATCGCTGCAATTAATCAGCGTAAGGCTCAAAATTTGTATCACTACATTGACCAGTCTGGATATTACCGCAATACCATTGCATTGGATCAACGCTCGTGGATGAACGTCACTTTTATGCTTCCAAGCGAAACGCTAAATTCGGCTTTTTTGGCAGAAGCAAAAATGGCGGGCTTGTTGAGCTTAAAAGGCCATAAAGCGTTTGGTGGAATGCGTGCCAGTATTTACAATGCGATGCCTGAAGAGGGTGTTGATGCATTGATTGCTTTCATGCGCGCTTTTGCTGAGAAAAATCCGCAGTAAACAAGGTGTAAAAGGCGAGGTGATACTCGCTTTTTTGTCTTAAAACCCATATTGTTGAATCCTCGACACTGAGACTGAAAGCTAACTTAAGCATTATGAGCGAAGAAACTTCTCCAAGCGCAATCGAACAAGCGCAACTGACTGAAATCCGTAATCAAATTGACGCCATCGATCAACAGATTCAAGCATTAATTGGTCAGCGCGCAGCCTGTGCGCAAAAAGTGGCAGACATAAAAACCCAAGGCGGCAAGGTTGAAGCGGTGTTTTACCGCCCAGAGCGTGAAGCGCAAGTGTTGCGTGCGGTAAAAGAGCGAAATACCTCGATTTTGCCAGACAAAGAAATGGCTAAACTGTTCCGTGAAATCATGTCGACTTGTCTGGCGTTAGAGCAACCGATTAGTGTGGCTTATCTAGGGCCAGAAGGCAGTTATTCGCATTCCAGTGTGATTAAGCAGTTTGGTACTTCAGCACACCCAATTGCGGTTTCGAGTATTGAAGCAGTGTTTGCGGCGGTGCAAAATGGCGATGCTAATTATGGTATTGTGCCGGTTGAAAATTCTACCGAGGGCGAAGTTAAATCGACCCAAGATGAACTTTTGAAATGCGATTTGCAGGTTTCTGGTGAACTTGAGTTGGCGGTTGACCACTGTTTATTAACTCACGCTCAAGGCGGTGAGCAGATTAAAAAGGTCTTGGCGCATCAGCAAGCGCTTGGGCAGTGTCGTCAATGGTTAAAAAATAATTTGCCGATGGCGCAATTAGAAGCGGTGAGTTCAAATGCCGCAGCCGCGAAAATGGCACAGAATGATTCGAGTTTGGCGGCGATTGCCTCTGAACAAGCGGCGGATTTGTATCAGCTGCCTATACTGGAATACCACATTTCTGATTCGAAAGAAAACAGTACGCGATTCTGGGTTCTGGGTCGAGAAGCAGTGGCTCCAAGCGGTGAAGATAAAACCGCTCTTGTCTTGTCGATTAAAAATCAGGCGGGCGCGTTACTGGACACTTTGCAGGCATTCGCTGCGCGTGGCTTAAATATGACACGCATTATTTCGCGGCCATCAAAAAGTAAAAATTGGGATTATGTCTTTTTTATTGATGTACTTGGTCACCAGGATGATGAGGATTTAGCGAAGGCCTTAGACGATGTTCGTCAGCACGCGCAATTTTTAAAGGTCCTCGGATCGTTTCCAATTTCGCCGTTATAAATGCATATAAATACAACAATAATAAATTTTTGGATTGGCTATGAGTGACTCTTCTACAAATTTTTATGACTTGGTTCAACCCGCAGTTAAAAAAGTAAATCCCTATGTGGCAGGTAAGCCGATAGATGAATTGAAGCGTGAATATAAAGTCAGTTATGTTTCAAAGATGGCTTCCAACGAAAATCCTTTAGGGTCGAGTCTGAAAGTGGCCACCGCATTGCATAATTTTGCGGCCAATATGTCGCGCTATCCTGATGGTAGTGGGCATAATCTACGTGAGAAATTGGCGGCATTTTTGCAAGTTGACATGAACCAAATCACCATTGGTAATGGTTCAAATGAGTTGCTGGAGTTGGTTGCTCGTGTGTTTGCCGGCCCAGATGATGAAGTTATGTATTCGCAGTACGGGTTTGCGGTTTATCCAATTTCAGCACAAATTGTTGGTGCTACTGCAGTGGAAGTGCCGGCAAAAAATTTCGGCCATGACTTGCCGGCAATGTTAGCGGCGATAACCGCCAAAACCAAATTGATTTATGTGGCAAATCCAAATAATCCTACTGGTACGCTATTTCGTCGTGATGATTGGGAAGCGTTTATTAGCCAAGTGCCGAGCAATGTTCTCGTTGTCTTGGATGAGGCGTATTTAGAGTATGCTGAGCATGCCTGTAATGATGGCAGCTACCCAAATGGTGTCGACTATATAAACGCCTATCCAAACCTACTGGTTTCGCGCACCTTCTCTAAAGCGTACGGTCTTGCTTCCTTGCGCATTGGCTATATGTTGGGTTGTGCAGAAAACATCTCCTATATCAACCGGTTACGCATGCCTTTTAGTGTGAATGCTTATGCACAAGTCGCGGCGATTACCGCGTTAAGTGATCCGCAGTTTGTCACCAAAACGCTGCGTACGAATGATCAAGGCATGATGCAAGTACGCAATGCCGTTGAGGCGAAAGGGTTGGAAGTGATTCCTTCGTTTGCGAATTTTATTACCATTAAATTTGGTGAGAACGCTTTGGAAATTTACGAAAAATTGTTGCGCGAAGGGGTCATCGTACGTCCTCTAGCCAATTATGGAATGACCGAATATTTGCGTGTCTCAATTGGCAATAACCATGAAAATAATCATTTCATGGGCGCTTTGAATAAAGTTTTGTAACCTGATGAATTGCTTAAATAAAATTACCGTTATCGGTGTTGGCTTGATTGGTGGTTCTTTTGCTAAAGGCATCAAACAACTTGGTTTGGCGCAGCAAGTACATGGTTTTGGGCATAACCAGGATAATTTGGAGTTGGCTGTTCAGCTGAATGTCATTGATAGCTTCAGCCTTGACGCAAAAAGCGCCATGCAAGGGTGTGATCTAGTGCTACTGGCGGTTCCACTGGGTGCAATGCAATCGGTGCTGGAAATGATTCAACCTTACTTGGAAGAACATACCATTATTACCGATGCTGGCTCGGCAAAGCAGAGCGTCATTGAAGCTGCGACAACAGTGTTCGGCTCTCTGCCGGAAAATTTCGTTCCGGCGCATCCGATTGCTGGTAAAGAGCAAAGCGGTGTATTGGCGGCTGATGAAACTTTGTATGTTGATCATCGTGTCATTATTACGCCGACCGAGAAAAGTTCCGATGCTGCTGTGCTACAAGTTAAAGCGCTTTGGCAGGCGCTGGGTGCCAAAGTGGAGATCATGTCAGCCAGTTTTCATGATGAGGTATTCGCAGCAACATCTCACTTACCGCATCTGTTAGCCTTTGCTCTAGTAGAGTTGCTTAACGAACATCCTGAATTAGGCAATGTGTTTAAGTACACAGCGGGAGGCTTTCGTGATTTCAGTCGCATTGCGTCCAGCGACCCAACAATGTGGCGCGATATTTCCGTTGCTAATAGTGTGGCAATCAGTAAATGGCTGACTGAGTATCGTAACTACCTTGACCAGATGATTCCTTTGGTAGAACAGCAAGACAGTGAAGCTTTATACACACTGTTTGCCACCGCGAAAGCCGCGCGCGATGAGCATATCGTTAAGCGCTAACCGCGAATTTAGACATTAGAATTTAGTAGAGACAGATAAACATGGCAAATATTCAATTTCATGTCCAACCGGGCGGAAAAATTCAAGGACGAGTGCGCGTTCCGGGTGATAAATCGATTTCACATCGCAGTATTATGCTGGGTTCAATCGCGGAAGGAACAACAACGGTAACCGGTTTTTTAGAAGGCGCGGATGCTTTGGCAACCTTAAATGCTTTTCGGGACATGGGCGTTCAGATTGAAGGCCCTGTAAACGGTCAAGTGACGGTGCACGGTGTCGGTTTAAAAGGATTGAAAAAACCAGAGAAACCATTAGATATGGGCAACTCAGGTACTTCAACGCGTCTTCTTGCTGGAATTATTGCCGGTCAAGATTTTGATGTGACCTTGATCGGGGATGCGTCGCTATCTAAGCGCCCAATGAAGCGTGTTGTCGACCCTTTAAGTGCCATGGGCGCGGTCATAGAAACCCAAGAAGGCGGTACTCTACCAATGGTTATCAGAGGGTCTGGCGAGCCACTGAAAGCAATTGATTACGTTTTACCGATGGCCAGTGCTCAAGTCAAATCTTGCGTACTTTTGGCGGGGCTTTACGCGGACGGCAAAACTTGTGCGCTCGAGCCTGCACCGACTCGTGACCACACAGAACGGATGTTAAATGGTTTCGGGTACGAAGTGCACTCCGAAAAGGTCGATGCTCAGCAAACTCGTGCCTGTCTGCAGGGCGGCGGTAAATTGACTGGGATGCATATTGATGTGCCGTCTGACATATCTTCGGCTGCTTTCTTTATGGTCGCTGCGGCGATTTCTGAAGGCTCAGATTTAGTGATTGAGCACGTTGGCATGAATCCAACCCGTACTGGAGTAATTGATATTCTAAAATTGATGGGTGCAGATCTGACTTTAGAGAATTTCCATGAAGTCGGCGGCGAGCCTGTTGCGGATGTGCATATTAAATATGCCCCTTTAAAAGGAATTGAAATTCCAGAAGAGTTGGTTGCCTTGGCGATTGATGAATTTCCTGTATTGTTTGTCGCAGCATCTGCCGCACAAGGAAAAACCGTATTAACCGGAGCGGAAGAGTTGCGTGTTAAAGAGTCGGATCGTATTCAGGTAATGGCCGATGCATTATTGGCTGTGGGAATAGATGCTCAACCAACCCCAGATGGTATGATTATTAACGGTGGTGTCCAATGCGTGCAACGAAGCGCAATTCAAAGCCACCATGATCACCGTATTTCAATGGCGATGTCGATCGCGGGTTTGCGTGCAGTTGATACAATTGTGATTGATGATTGTGCCAATGTGAACACGTCTTTTCCAACTTTCTTACCGTTAATTAATCAAGTAGGGATGGTTATCTCTGCGGTCGAGGCATAATGATGGCAACAGTGATTACCATTGACGGCCCGAGCGGGGTTGGTAAAGGAACTTTAGCGCAGTGGTTGGCTGAGCAAGCAGGTTTTCATTTTCTGGACAGTGGAGCAATCTACCGATCACTTGCGTACGGCGTTATGCGAGATAAGTTGGCGTTGGATGACATCAACGCAATTACCGCTTTGGCAAAGCAATTACCCGTAGAGTTTAAAGCGGGTGCGATTATTTATGCAGGCGTTGACATTACATCGATAGTTCGTACCGAGGAGGTCGCTTCGGTGGCGTCACAAGTTGCGCCAATTGCAGCAGTACGCGCAGCTTTGTTAGCGCGCCAACAAGCATTTGCGCAAGCTCCGGGCCTTATAGCGGATGGGCGTGATATGGGGACTGTGGTTTTTCCTGATGCCGATTTAAAACTGTTTTTAACCGCCTCTGCGGAAATTCGCGCGGAAAGACGAGTTAAACAGTTGAAAAAACAAGGGAATGATGCTAATATCAATCAGATTATTCAGGACATTAAAGCGCGAGATCAGCGTGATGCAAGTCGCGAGACAGCGCCTTTAAAGCCTGCAGACGATGCGATTACGATAGACACCAGTGATTTAGATATCAATCAGGTCTGTCAAAATGCATTGTCTCTACTGCATAAAAAAGGCCTTATTTTACCATTAGTTAAATAATGGTTCTTATGCGGTAAACTTCTGATTTTCAAGTAAATTTTATCTCCTCGGATTCATCGTGAACCGGGGATTTTGTTTTTTATAAAATCCGCTTTTGGGAAAGCAGATTTAATGTTAACTGACCCGGTTGTTGACGAATACTCCCATTCGCAGTTACAGACGGTTGAGAAATAATTGGTATTTAAATTCATGAGTGAATTATCTTTCGCTGAACTATTTGAAGCGTCTTTACAAGAAGACAAATTTAACACTGGCTCTCTAATCATCGGTACAGTTGTCGGTATCGACAAAGAAGCTGTATTGGTTGATGCAGGTATGAAATCTGAGTCAGCTATTCCTAAGTCACAATTCCTTGATGCAAACGGCGATCTTGAAGTTGCTGTTGGTGATGAAGTTGAAGTTTACCTAGAAAATCTAGAAGATGGTTTCGGTGAAACTCGCCTATCACGTGAAAAAGCGAAACGTGCGAAAACTTGGGATCGTCTTGAAACGGCGATGGAAGAGAGCGAAGTGGTTAAAGGCTTCGTTACTGGTAAGGTTAAAGGCGGTCTTACGGTTGACGTTGATGGCGTTCGTGGCTTCCTACCTGGTTCACTTGTGGATATTCGTCCGATCCGTGACTTCGGTTTCCTTGAAGGAAAAGAAGTTGAACTGAAACTTGTTAAGCTAGATCGTAAGCGCAATAACGTGGTTGTTTCACGTCGTGCGGTAATCGAACAGGAATCTTCTGCTGAGCGTGAAGCTATTCTTGCTAACATGGAAGAAGGTTCAGTCCTTAAAGGTATCGTTAAGAACCTTACTGACTACGGTGCATTCATCGATCTTGGTGGTGTTGACGGTCTTCTACACATTACTGACATGGCATGGCGTCGTGTTTCTCACCCATCTGAAATCGTTCAGGTTGGTGATGATCTTGAAGTTAAAGTCCTTAAGTTCGATAAAGAGCGCAACCGTGTATCTCTAGGCTTGAAACAACTAGAAGAAGATCCATGGGCAGATATGGTTGCTCGTTACCCAATCGGCGCAGAGGTCATGGGTAAAGTAGCTAACATTACTGACTACGGTGCTTTCATTGAAATCGAAGACGGTATTGAAGGTTTAGTGCACACTTCTGAGTTGGATTGGACTAACCGTAACATCCACCCATCTAAAGTAGTTCACCTAGGTGAAGAGACGAAAGTTAAGATTCTAGATGTTGATCCAGAGCGTCGTCGTATTTCTCTATCGATCAAGCAGTGTACTGTTAATCCGTGGGAAGGCTTCTCGGCAACTCATGCGAAAGGCGATAAGATTTCTGGTTCTATCAAGTCAATCACTGATTTCGGTATCTTTATCGGTTTAGACGGCGGTATTGATGGTTTGGTTCACCTGACTGATATCTCTTGGAATCAAACAGGCGAAGACGCAATTCGTGACTTCAAGAAGGGTGACGAGCTAGAAACCATCATCCTTTCTATCGATCCAGAGCGTGAGCGTATCTCTCTAGGTCTTAAACAACTTGAGCAAGATCCATTTGGTCAGTTCGTTGCTTCTAACGGTAAAGGTTCAATCGTAACCGGTACAGTTAAATCTGTCGACGAGCGTGGCGCTGTAATCGATCTAGGTCCAGAAGTTGAAGGTTACCTTCGCGCTTCTGAACTAGTTGAAGACACGCGTGATGCAACGACAGTTCTACGTGAAGGTGAAGAAGTTACTGCTAAGGTAACTAACATTGATCGTAAAAACCGCTCAATTTCACTGTCAGTGAAAGCAAAAGAAGCTCATGACGAACAAGAAGCGATCAAAGGTTATACTGCTGATCAACAGTCAATGGGTGGCAACACACTTGGCGATCTTCTGAAAGACAAGATGTAATCTGATATCAACATAATTTTAGTTGATTAAGCCTCTGGATTTATGCGTTAACGCATAAATTTCAGAGGTTGTTTGGTCAAAATGATAGGTTTTTAACAAGACTTACCCTTTGTTAGTAATAAGATAAGAGTGACGTCAAATGACCAAGTCAGAGCTGATTGAATTGATTGCGCGTAAACAGACCCAGTTTTCGCAAAAAGACGTTGAACTGGCTGTTAACCAAATTGTGGATTCGATGATTGATACTTTATCGGAAGGCTCGCGAATTGAAATTCGTGGCTTTGGCAGTTTTAGTCTGCATCATCGTAGAGCCCGAGTTGGGCGCAATCCAAAAACTGGAGAAACGGTTGAATTAGCTGATAAGCGAGTCCCGCATTTTAAGCCAGGTAAGGCATTGAGAGAGCGGGTCAACGACTCACGCGATTCTACTGATATCATCCTGTAATTAACAATTTAGTGATTACATTTAAGGCGCTAACTCCTTTTGGGTTTAGCGCCTTTTTTATTACGTATTCGTTATTAGCTTAAAAAGAATCCTGCCTTAATATTCCACAGGTGTGCGCCATTTCCACTATAATTTAAGCAATATTTAATAAGGCTGTGGGGGCTTATGTTTAAACTGATTTCAATGGCTTTTACCCTAATTTTTTTACTATTGGGCTTGTTGCTCGGTGTCTTGAATCCGCATTCTGTTCAGTTTGATCTCTATTTGTTGCATTTTGATTTTCCGCTTGGTTTAGCGTTAGCCATTGCTCTCGTTGTCGGAATGTTGATGGGTGCTCTGTTGATTAAGATGCAAGTAACGCAGTTAAAATGGCGCTTAAAAAAGCAGACGCGACTGAATCAAAAACAGGCGGATGAATTGGTGCATGCTAAAAAGCGTTTAGCGCAGGAGTTGCGCTCAGGAAACGTTGATAATAGCGCTAACGTTACAAGGTTACCTTTCAATAGCCGCTCAATAAATTAATCGAATGATGTTTGAACTGGAAAAAAATTATGACAGAAAATACGTTAAATAATGACCCTAAAGTTTTGATTGCACTGGATTTTCCCGATTCAATATCGGCGCTTGAATTTGTTGCCCAACTTAATCCTAATGAATGCCGTTTAAAAGTCGGTAAAGAGTTGTTTGCTGTTGCCGGGCCTGAATTTGTTAAGCAATTGATTCGCCAGCAATTTGATGTATTTTTGGATTTAAAGTATCACGACATTCCAAACACGGTCGCTAAAGCGGTACAGGCAGCGGCCAGAATGGGTGTGTGGATGGTCAATGTGCACGCTAGCGGGGGTTCAAAAATGATGGAGGCTGCAAAGCAGGCTTTGGCTGAATTTGAGCAGCCGCCGTTATTAATTGCCGTGACGGTTTTGACTAGCATGCAGCGTGAAGATCTGGCTGAAATAGGTTTGGATGTGGAACCGCAAGAACATGTACTGCGTTTAGCGAAGCTGACCAAACAGTCTGGACTAGATGGTGTGGTCTGTTCGGCACAAGAAACAGCTATGTTGCGTACTGAATTAGGTCCTGATTTTTGTTTAGTTACGCCGGGGATTCGGCCAGCTGGTGCAGATGTGAATGACCAGAAACGTATTATGACACCTGCTGATGCAATCAAGTCAGGTTCGAGTTACCTAGTCATTGGGCGTCCAATTACCCAAGCCGCCGATCCAGTCGCGGCCTTAAAGGCGATTAACGCTTCAATTTAAATGCGTTAGCGGTGTTTGCTTTGGAAATGACTTGCTTAAAGGTAAGAAAGCCGCTATAATCCGGCGCTTTCAAGCCTTGCGCTTGATTTCCTTGTCTCACCACTTTTTGGGAGACTGTTTATTCATCCATAAGGAGATATTTGAATGCGCCATTATGAAGTCGTATTTCTAGTACACCCGGATCAGTCAGAGCAAGTTCCTGCAATGGTCGATCGTTATAAATCAATGATCGAACAATCTGGTGGTCAAATTCACCGCTTAGAAGATTGGGGCCGTCGTCAACTGGCTTACCTAATCAATAAGGTTCACAAAGCACATTACATCATGATGAACATCGAATGTGGTGCAGAAGCCCTTGCTGAGCTTGAGAACGCTTTCTACTACAATGATGCTGTACTACGTAGCATGGTTATTAAGCAAGACGAAGCCCTTACTGAACCTTCAGTAATGATGGCTCGTAAAGATGATAAAGCTGAAAAGCGTTATAACAAGGAGTAAGAAAGATGGCTCGTGGATTTGGTCGTAAAAAATTCTGTCGTTTTACCGCAGACGGTGTTAAACACATTGATTATAAAGATATGGAGACGCTAAAGTCTTATATCACTGAAACTGGCAAAATTGTTCCAAGCCGTATTACAGGAACAAGTGCAAAGTATCAGCGTCAACTTTCAAATGCAATCAAGCGTGCTCGTTACATCGCTTTATTGCCATACACTGATCAACACAAATAATTTGTTTGAAGAAGTGAAATAGCTGGAACACACGCATGTTAGCCTTAGCCAACTACAGTATGAAAGGGCCTATGCAGGCCAATATTGCAGTGACTTTGCTTTCTGCGTTAAGTGTTTGGATTGCCCCAATAGGTATCTTAGCTGGGGGAATCATTGCCTTGATTACGTTGCGTGTCAACGCCGTAGAAGGGGCTAAATCGTTAATCTGGGCGATGTTAGTTCAGATTGCACTAACCGTGATGTTGAATGGTAGTTATCTACCAGCGGTCATTGCGATTATGGAATATTTCCTGCCGGTCTTTGTGATGGCAGTTGTCTTGCGAAAAACGAACTCTCTCGCGCAATCTTTGCATTTAGGCATGCTGATGATTGGGGTTGCTCTGGTCGCCTTCCATTTGATGGTTGGCGATACCAGTGCTTGGTGGTTAACGATGTTTAACAACCAAATCAAACCGGTGTTAGATACAGCTGGAGTTGATTTTGATGCGTCATTTGTTCCGCAAATGTCACAGATGGTCACAATGCTTTTAGCGGTATTTGCACTTATCTTGTGGTTTAGCATTTTAATGCTAGGGCGCTGGTGGCAAAGTCAACTTTACTATCCAGGCCAGTTCCAACAAGATTTCCATCAATTGGCTTTGCCAAAAAGTACGGCAACCATCGCGGTTGTTATCGCGATTACCGGCTTGATTGTCGGACAAGAAGTTCGTCTTTTGTATGATATTTCCGGTGTTGTTATTGCTGCGCTGATGTTTCAAGGATTGAGTATTGCTCATTTCCTAGTTCGATCGCGCGATGCCAGTACAGCATGGTTAGTTGGTTTATATGTTTTGCTATTTTTGCTTCCGCAAATGATGCTGATTTTAGCTACCATCGGTCTATTAGATAGCTGGATGAATTTCCGCGACCGAGGGAAAACGCAATAAAGAGATAGAGGTTTAAGCCATGAATGTAATTCTGCTTGAAAAAGTTCAAAATCTTGGAAATCTAGGTGACCAAGTTTCTGTTAAATCGGGCTACGCTCGTAACTTTCTTATCCCACAAGGTAAGGCAAAAGCGGCAACTGAAGCAAACGTTGCTGAATTTGAAGCACGTCGTGCAGACTTAGAAGCTGCAGCGGCTGCTGAGCTAGCGGTTGCGCAAGGTATTTACGAAAACCTAAACGGTCAAGTAATCACTGTTGCTGCGGTTGCCGGTGACGAAGGTAAATTGTTCGGTTCTGTTGGCACTCAAGACATTGCTGATGCACTTAAAGCATCTGGTTTTGACGTTGAGCGTCGCAGTGTTCGTATGCCAGAGGGTGTTCTACGTTTCGTTGGTACTTTCGAAATTGACGTTCAACTACATACGGATGTTGTTGCAACCATCACGGTTGAAGTTAAAGCACTAGAAGCTTAATTATTAAGCCAAACTTTGCTTAAGAGAAGCGCGGTTTTTATTATGAAAATCGCGCTTTTTTTATGTCTAAAAATCCGCTAAAAAATTCCTCTACGATTTGTCCCCTTAGGTTCAACGCTATCGTTATAATGTTGGTTTTCTTGTACTGCTAATCAATGGATTAACCCGCCGCGAATGCACATTACAACTAACTCATCGGCTAACACCGAATCCGAAAATCCGTTTAAAATCCCCCCGCACTCAATCGATGCCGAACAGTCGGTATTAGCTGGATTGATGTTGTCTAATGAAGTGTTGGATGATGTCATGACAATAGTCAATAACAAGGATTTTTATACGAAGCAGCACCAAGCGATCTTCGAAGCGATTATTGACCTTAACCGGAACAATAAACCTTTTGACCTAGTGACGGTGGCCAACCATTTGCAAAGTATTGGCACGCTTGAGTTGGCTGGTGATAAAGCGTATCTAGCCGACTTAGTCCGCAACACTCCGAGCGCGACCAATATTTTGTACTACGCCAAGTTGGTACGTGACAAGGCGATTTTACGTAATTTGATTGCAGCCAGTAACGAGGTTGCTCAGCACGCCTATTTTCCGAAAGGCAAAGATGTACGTGATATTCTCGATATTGCCGAATCTAAAATCTTAGAAATCGCTGAGCATGGTGAGGGTAAAGAACGTCAGTACAAAACCATGCATACTTTATTGACCTCGGCACTAAACAAAATTGATGAGCTTTTTAATACCGAAGGGCATATCACCGGCCAAGAAACCCATCTTACCGACTTTGATGAATTGACCGCTGGTTTACAAAATGGCGATTTAATCATTGTTGCAGGGCGACCATCGATGGGTAAAACGACCTTTTCGATGAACATGGCAGAAAACATTGCGACGCGCAACGGCACGCCGGTTGCGGTGTTTTCCATGGAGATGCCTGGTGAATCATTGGCAATGCGGATGATCAGCTCGGTCGGACGGATTCATGCCGGTCGCATGCGTAGCGGTAAACTCGAACAAGAAGATTGGCCAAAATTGAATAAAGCGGTCAATATTCTCTCAAAAGCTAAAATCTATATTGATGATACACCGGCTTTAATGATTACTGAATTACGTGCGCGGGCGCGTCGGATTGATAAAGATATTCGCGATACCCAACGTAAAGAGGCGACAGAAGCGGGGCACCCTGATCCAGACAGCCAAGTCACAGGCTTAGGCCTAGTGGTCGTTGATTATTTACAGCTGATGCGTGGTTCAGCGAATGCTGAAAATCGGGTCAATGAAATCTCCGAAATTTCACGCGGTCTGAAAGCCTTAGCCAAAGAATTAAGCATACCGGTTATTGCTCTATCCCAGCTTAATCGCAGTTTGGAGCAACGTCCAAATAAACGCCCAGTGATGTCTGATCTGCGCGAATCAGGTGCGATTGAGCAGGATGCGGATTTAATTATCTTCATTTACCGTGATGAGGTGTACAACAAAGAATCCGAAGACAAAGGTGTTGCTGAGATTATTTTAGGCAAACACCGTAATGGAGCGCTTGGTACGGTTAGGTTAACTTTTATTGGTGAATATACGCGCTTTGATAACCATGCAGCTCACGCGCATAATCCATAGCCTAAATGCAGCAAGACGCTTGTTCATTTTGTTTACAACGCCATAGGAAAAGGATGCCATTGGCATGATTTACCGTCCAGCAAAAGCTTATATCAATCTATCATCATTGGCCCACAATTTACGTTTAATCAAACAGTTAGCGCCTAATTCTAAAGTTTTAGCTGTGATTAAAGCCAATGGTTATGGGCACGGTATTTGTCGCGTAGCGCAGCAACTCAGTAATGCAGATGGCTTTGCGGTCGCCTCATTGGACGAAGCCTTGCTGTTGCGTCAAAAAGGATTTTTGCATCGTATACTGCTGCTTGAAGGATTGTTCACGGCGGCCGAACTTCCGCAGGTGCTGCATAATCGCTTGGATTTGGTGATTCATTCACAATATCAGTTGGAATGGCTGCTAGCGCACCGCCATTCAGTCGCGCTGAATGTCTGGATAAAAATAGATACCGGTATGCACCGTTTAGGTTTTCATCCCGATGCGGTGCAAAGTGTGGTGCAGAGTCTCATGGAAAGTGATAATTCCTATCAGCTTAATTTCATGAGTCATTTTGCCTCTGCCGATGAGCTGCAAGTTCATTCACAGGCGTTTACTCAGCAGCAGATTGAGTGTTTTAAAACGCATTGTCAGGCTTGGGACTATAAATGCAGTTTGGCCAATTCAGCCGGTATATTGCATTACCCTGAAAGCCATTTAGATTGGGTTCGTCCTGGTATTTTGTTGTACGGTGCGGGTGTGCCAATCAAACCACGTCATCCATTTAAGCCGGTTATGCGATTAGAGTCCCAGGTTATTGCCTTAAAATGGATACCCGCTGGTGATTTCGTTGGTTATGGTAATCGCTGGCAAGCAAAAAAAGATACCTATGTCGGAGTCATTGCTATCGGTTACGGTGATGGTTATCCACGGCATGCTAAAGATGGCACACCAGTCGTGGTTAATGGCGAAAGAGTGCCGTTAATCGGGCGTGTTTCGATGGATATGATTACGGTTGATTTAAGTCATCAAGTCGACAAGGTGAAAGTGGGTGATCGTGCCATTTTATGGGGTGATGCCCTATTAAGTGTTGATGAGGTGGCGCAGTGTGCTGACACAATTGGTTATGAATTGCTTACCGGCATTACACTACGCGTTCCTTTTATCGAGGTGAATGGATAACAGCATGAAACAATTATGTGTACTTGAGCAGCGTAATGCGTTCCAAGGTTTTTTTCGGATTGATGTCTTGCGTTATCAACACAGTCTGTATAGCGGCGGCATGAGCGTGCCTATTGAACGCGAACTTGTTGGTCGAGGGCAAGCAGCCGTTTTATTGCTCTTCGATTGCCAAGCTCAGGTGGTTATTTTGATTGAACAGTGCCGTGCTGGTGCTTTGCAGCACGCACAAACAATCGGTAATGCCGCGCAAGCGTGGTTGATTGAACCGATTGCTGGCATGATTGATGACGGTGAATCCGCAGAACAAGCAGCTCTGCGAGAAGCACAAGAAGAAGCAGGAATTGCTTTAAATTCCGCGCAATATATTTGTCAGTTTTATCCAAGCCCTGGCGGTTCGGATGAAATTTTGCATCTTTATGCGGCCGAGGTTGATAGCTCGCTAGTTGCTGAATTTGCTGGTTTAGCGGCCGATGTCGAGGACATTCGGGTGCTGAAGATACCATTTGAAGAAGCCAAACAGAAGTTGTTACGAGGTGATTTTAATGTTGCCAGTACGCTAATTGCTTTACAATGGCTTTTTTTTCAAAAGCTATCTGCTTAAAGTTATTTATTTCAATATGTTGTGTCTATTTCGTAACACTCGCTTCCACCCTAAATTTAATCCGTGGATGATCGCCTTAAGTTGGCTGGCGGTGTTTTTTTGGTTGGAGTTTGCCTTTATCGAAAAAGCCTTGGTAGATAAGGTTTTTGCTGGTCATGCATTGATAGTTGATTTGGTGTTTGGCTTGCCTTTAGTGCTGGCCTTGGCAATCGTCATTTATGCGATGGTTTACTGGTCGATTAAAGCGGTCTGTATTTTTCTTTTTCCTGCGCTGGTTGAGCCGGTTCCACAAGAACTACCCAGTGAGGTGCAAGAACAATTAGTCGCTGATGCCGAAAAGGAATTTGGTGAAGAATATTGGCAACAGCCAGAACAGCAATCGGAATCATCGAAAGATAAAGTTTCGACTAAATCTTAACGCGCTTTTTTTGCGTGCAAACAGCCTGTTTGCCGCAAGTCATCCCTGAATTTCACTGAGACTGTTACTTTGTCTAACCCCATTTCTCTGCAATCCGATGCTTTTGGCACAGAATCTAAAAAACTGCTTCAATTGGCTTGGCCAATTTTTATGGCACAACTGGCTTTAACCGGTTTAGGGGTAGTCGATACCTTGATGTCGGGTATGGCCGGTACGCAAGACTTAGCGGCAATTGGCTTGGGTTCCAGTATTATGCTACCGATTTTTATTTTCGGTATAGGCGTACTGATGGCGATTACGCCTTTAGTCGGTAAAGCCTATGGTAAGAATGATGGCGAAGCCATTGGCCGGTTTTTGAATAACGGTTTTTGGGTTGCCATTCCGCTGGCGTTATTGAGTAGCTTGCTGATGGCAAATATGCAGCCAGTGCTGAACTGGCTCTCTTTAGAGCCAACGGTGTATCAGTTAACGGAAGAGTATTTATGGTATATCGCTTTTGGCATGCCAGCGGTTGTGTTTTATCAAGTATTACGTTTTTACTGGGAAGGTCTTGGACAGACATTACCGAGTATGTGGATCAGTTTTTGGGCGCTGTTAATCAATATTCCACTGAATGCGTTATTTATTTTCGGCTGGGGTGAGCTTGAACCAATGGGGGCTGCTGGTTGTGGTGTGGCCAGCGCGATTGTGATGTGGACGATGCTACTAATCGGTATGGTATATGTATTTAAGAACCGTTTGACTAACTCTTTCCTAAATTGGTCCGGACTATTGCAACCACGATGGGCGTTAGGGATTGGACCGATGCTAAAAATAGGGATTCCAAATGCGTTTGCACTTTTATTTGAAGTCAGTTTGTTTACATTAGTCGCGCTCTTTGTTGCCCCCTTGGGTACGGAAGTGATTGCCGCGCAGCAAATAGCGATTAGCGTGACCTCATTACTTTTTATGTTGCCACTTAGTTGGGGCTTGGCTTTAACAGTACGAGTAGGTCAGGTTTATGGGCGGGGTGACGTTGCGCATATGCAGTTGCTTCTAAAAATTTCATTTAGTTACGCTTTATTGATTGGTTTGCTACTGGCATTTACCACTTGGTTCTGGCGTTCGGAAATCAGTGCCCTTTATACGGCAGACAGTGCGGTCATCGGAGTTGCGGTGATTCTTTTGATATTTGCTTCGGCTTATCAAATTTTCGATGCTGTTCAAGTGGCTTGTGCGGGTGTGTTAAGGGGCTTTCATGACACCCAAGTGACTATGTGGGTGACTTTTTTTAGTTACTGGTTAGTCGGGCTTGGCTTAGGCTATGTGCTGAGTTTGACCGACTGGCTGGTTGCCCCCATGGGCGTAAATGGTTTTTGGTTGGGGATCTGCCTTGGATTAGGAATTGCAGCCATTTTATTGGCTTGGCGATTGCTTTTTAAATTGCCGGACATCTATCGTGAAATGCGTGCGGCATAAAGGGCAAAAGTGATGAATGAGATAAATTTATGTCCCTGCAATTCGGGTAAGCTCTACGTTGACTGCTGTCAACCGCTGCACCTAAATGCACAGAATGCTTTGACTGCCGAGCAGTTGATGCGTTCCCGTTACTGTGCTTTTGTATTACATGATGCGGATTATTTATTGCGGACTTGGCATCCAAGGACTCGTCCACAAACGATTGAATTTGAAAAGAATATCGTTTGGACTGGATTGAACATTAACGGTCGAAAACAAGGGCGTAAAAAAGATCAACAAGGCTGGGTCACGTTTGTTGCACATTACCGTGTAGTGGATTTGGAAGAACCGCCACAAACCGGACACTTGCACGAAACCAGTTTTTTCAGCCGTGATTCCGCAGGTCATTGGTATTATGAGGATGGGCAGATTAAATAGTGTTTTAACAAATCGCCAACCATTTAAAAGTTACTCGTCTTTATTGCGAAACACGCGGTATAACCACCACATTAAAATAGCCACTACGCTGATTGAAATGCCCATAAAAGCAAGTGTAATTAAAAGGGCGTCGCCAACGCTGGATAGATTAGGCATAATACTTAGTGCTCCGTGTAAGAGGTGTATCTTTTTTGCTTAAAGCATTCTACAATAATTACCAACTTTTCTCAGGGAATGGTGAAATTTAGCATGGCGAATAGCCCCTCAGAACTTGATGCCGAACGCGCGCGCATTCTCGCGGATATCGAAAATCGTGCCAAATCAATGTCAAATGACTCATCTGCGACCACGCTACAAGATTGGTTAAAAGCCGCTGAAGATGTGGTTCCACAAAGTGTCTTACAGGCCAGTCAAAACTCCCAGTCCAATAGGCAAAATACCCCGTCTTTTCAGTCAACGGAAGCGATACCAATGTCGCAAAATAATCGCGTATCTCAGCCTGCAGATTTGTATCGCCAAGCATTCGAAGACAAACCTGCCAGTAACACTTTGGCTTTCTCAGATGATGATTTTGACGATGATTTTTCCCAAGTCAGTCTTTCTCATTCAACGCCTTTAATGGATACCGATAACGTGAATCAAAAAACCATGCGCCAACCAGAAGTCACCCCCAGTTTTTCAGCGAAAGAATTTGCTCCTGCCTCTAAAAGCAATGCGGCAGCCAATGGGGCCAATGGGTCAAAGGGTTCGATGCTGGTCGGCATGGCCATTATGTTAAGTCTGTTTATCACGGTTCTTGTTGTAGTCGTGCTGGGTTATAACAGCATGAATGAACGGTTGAATAGTCTGAAACTCGAAACGGAGAAAAATCAGCAATTGCTTGCTGCTATGCAACAAAATATTGAAAACACGCCTCTAAATACCGAAGCCACTTTGCTGGCCACAGATGAAAATCGCCAAAAGTTAAGTGCTTTGCAAAACCAAATTGTTGTTTTAGAAGCGCAGTTAGCAACGGTCCGTAATGATTTAAAAAATTTACAACAAACTCAAGCTGAACAACAGAATATAAGCGAAAACGTGTTGCAGCAAAAAATTGAACAAATGGCCACTGTTTTACAGAGTAGAGCGCAAAACACGGTAGCGGATTTAGAACCGGTAATCCCTGAGGTTAAGCCGTTCAAAGCAGCCGTTAATATTGCGATTGAAGCTGATGATCAAAGCGCTGAAATGACAAAAAACATCGGGGAAATTCGTTCGCCGAGTATACCAAAAGAACCGGAAATCCAGATTGCCGTCGTGCCAGAAACGAATGCCATTGTCGTTCCTGACACACCTAAGGTCACAACACCGGTGATTGTGGATGTGGCTAAAAAGAAACCAACGGCTGAGGTGCAATGGTTAATGCAGCAACCTGAAAAGAACTATACCTTGCAGTTGATGAGCATGCTTGAGACGGATTCGATTCAGCGAATGATTAACAAAAACAAGCTACAAGACGCTAAAATCATTCCACAGATTCGGGATAACAAAACGATGTATGTGTTAATTGTCGGTAGTTTCAAGGAACGAAAACAGGCGGATGAATTAGCGAAAAACCTCAAGCAGACATTAGGGATTTCGCCATGGATTCGCCATATTGACGCGGTACTGGATCGAGTGAAATGACCCATGAATCGCTCAGCGTAAAATTAACCGGCATCTGCCGGTTTTTTTGATTCTTCAAAATGTTTAAGCGTGGTAAATAGGCAGAGTAATCGCGAAACTGACGCCTTGCAATGATTGGCCTTGATAAATGAAGGTTTGGTTTTCAGCTTGTACTTGTCCTTGATGAAAGTCGACAATTAAGCGCACAATATAAAGCCCCAAGCCGAGATGCGCTTGGTCATCTTGGTTCATGCTGCGCATTGACGTCATACCATCAAAAATTTGCTGTTCGTGCCCCGCAGGCAGTGAAGGTCCTGAGTTTTCAATCTTAATCTGTACTTTATTGCCAAGCTGTTGGCATTTGACTTGCACTGGCATTTGCGCATCCGAAAAATCATGCGCATTGCTTAGTAGCTTATCCATCATCTGTTCAATCATAAAGCCGTCACCCAAAATCTGTATTTGGTCTTCCAGTTTAAGTTCCACTTTAAGGTTGTATTCTGGATGGAGTATTACGCTGTTATGCAAATAATGACGTAACATTAAGCCAATCGGAAAAGGTTCCGGAGGCTGACTATTTAGACTGTCTTCAATACTGGTTGCTTCCGATAGTGAGGCGATAATCTGTTTTAATTGTGCGAGCGCGTGTTGGGCGTAATCCAGTTGCTGATGGTCTGTCTCTTTTTCCAGTAGGGTTAAGGCCATAGACAGCCGATTCAATGGATTGTGTAACTCGTGGCGCAGTGTTTTGGGTAGCTGTTTTAAATAACGCTCATAGGCACCAAGTTGTTTGAGCATCTCATAAATATGATGGCGTAAGTCGGATAATTCATCTTGATACAGTCGCTGCTTACGATCTTTGAAAACCAATTGCGTTAGTCGCCCCTTAATGTCAAACATTTTTTTAACATCGTGATCTAAGCGAATGATTCTATTTGATAAAGACGCAGTATGTAGAATTGCGCCAATAATCACGATTACAAAGATAGTGGCACCTATACCGATCAATTTATAGAAGTAGTTTAGACTTTCGCTGAATAAAGTTTCCATACGCTGTTCTAATACCAAGCTACCAATGATGCGATCCTGAATCATCAGCGGCGTGGCAGACATTAAAGAGATGGGTTCCTGTCTTTTATCCATTCGGTATTGTTGGATGGTTTGGCCGTTCAGAGAATGTTGAATTAAGGTCAATTCGGGTTTAGAACTTTGAGGGTAAGGATAGGGCAAGGAATAGGGCAAAAAGGTTGCTAAGGTTTTGATTAATAATTTACCGGAACTGGTAAAAAAACCGTTATCCAGATGTTCGTCTTTATCAGGTAGTTTGCCAACGACATAGGTGGTTTGGCCGTACTCGTTGACTACCCAAAGTACGGATTTGTTTAAGTTGAGATGCGCTAAACGCGTTGGTTTTCCAGACTGAATTTGCAAAGCCCATAAATCGGTGCGGTTTTCTAGGATGAGCGCCAAGTTTTCGACCGTTTGTTGCTGCACAATGGCTTGATTATTGAGCATTATGCGGTGTAGGTCGATCGCAAATCGATAGGCCAAAAAAGGCAAAATGGTCAAAAGCAAAAGCAGAATGAATAGCCGAGTACGAATGGATAAACGTAGGTTAAGACGGGAAAAAGGCATGGTTCTCCAATGACTGGCGAAATGAACTTGGCAGTGTTGAAGTTGGCAGGGTAGTGTCGATTAAGCTAAGGACAACCACCCATGCAAGCTGGTGATTATTCTTCTTTATTTTGCCAAGAATAACCGCGTCCGTACTCATTATGAATAAAGTTAAATTCAGGCGTTATCTTTTTGAAAGCATTACGGATTCGACAAATATGTGTGTTAATGGTGTTACGCTCTACAACGCCTTGAGTGGATTTTTGTAAGGTATCATACGTAATGACATTGCCCTCTCCCGCTGTGGCGAATTGCTTGAGCATTTCAAATTCGGTTGCCGTCAAATCAAGGGCTTTACCATGCCAGTAGGCTTTAAATTGATTGCCGACCAATTCAAGATCGTGAATTTTCGATTTTTCATCGTCCTGATCAACACAGGCATTGCTACTGGTGATTCTCAGCAGGTTTTTGACTTTGACAATCAACACATTCAGGCTGATGGGTTTTGGTAGGTAATCAATTGCCCCTAATGCATGACCGGTGTAGATATCAAATTCTGATTGACGCTCCGACAAGAAAATAATCGGAATCGGTTGGTTGTAACTCAATAAATGCTTTGCCAAGTCAAAACCACCGTCCATTTCTGCTCCAAGAATGATGTCGGAAATAACTAAGTTCGGCAGTTTTTCAGCAAAAGATTTTTCTGCCGAAGGGCGGTCAGCAAAAGCATCGACATTAAAACCTTGTTGCTGTAAGGCGGTGACCAGTGTTTTTAACTGAATCGGGTCGTCTTCAATAATTGCGATGCGATATTCGGTGTTTTGCATAAGCAGTTCCTATATTTTTTTGTTGTCCGCTATAAACAAAAATGCGGCTAAATCCCTTTAACCGCATTATTGTCAGATTACTTAACGTGTTGGAAGTCTAAAAGCTGCATATTCATGATTAATCCAGCATCTTGAATCGGCAAAACAATCGCATCCTCGCCGGATTCATTGTGATGCGAATGCCACCATCCAGGCGGGGTAACAAACGCCGAACCAGGTGTCCACATCGCTTTGATTGGGTCTTTAATGGTTCCGTCTTCGTTCAGTTCTTTTCCAATAGCAGTGTAAGTATTCGGCCCAGCAGACACCACAAAATCCAAAGCGATTGAGTTGTGACGATGTGGTTTTTGTACCACGCCAGCTGGTAGGACGTTATAAAGCGCCCACAGGGTATGCGTTAAGGTTAAAGTTAGCGGGAAATTTGGGTTGGACAGTAAAATCCCCGTACGGTTTTTACCCGCAGCAACTTGACGTACTTGCTCCAGTTCGGCGTTTAAGCGCTCTTTGGTGTATAACACAGGCTCAAAACGGGCTTTATTCGGGCGAACACCAAGATAACTTAGAACCGGAGCATCGTGCACCCAATAGATTGCGGTATCCTCATCGGCACTGTGCAAAGCGTCAGGAACGGAAGGAAGCGTAAATAGGTCGCCTTGTTTCCATTCTAAAGTGCCGTGACTCATTTGCGTACGGCCTTTACCACGAATCACATAAAACAGATTGGAACTGGCAACCGCATCGGTTTTTAACGTATCACCGGCGCCAATTTTAAGAAAATTAGCCAATAGATTCGGCGTAGTTAAGGGATAGGTGGTTTGCAACTTAGCCGATTGGTCAAAAGCGATGATGCGCGTTGCACCTTCTTCATGCAAAGCGCTTGGATAGTGAGTCACGTCAATTTTGGGCATAGGGGGATTGACCGCCGACATGTACTCTTTAACTTCTGCATGACGTTCCCATTTTTGTTGCGCCGCTTGCTGAATTTGTTCAACTTTTTGTGGTTGCATATTCGATACCTATCGATAAATGTATTGACTGCTGGCGCCTGAAAGTAACCGGTCAGCAGTGCATTGGGTAAATGAAATCGCTAATATTATAAGGTGAAGTGCCAAAGAATTGAATAGCGGTTTGCTTGGGCAATCACACAACAAATCCGCTTTTCAATTAGATCAGTTTTTTTGCAACTTGAGATTAGTTACGAGCAGGAAGAGTTTCAAGTGCCTTGAGATAGAGAATTTCACCAGAGTCTTCGCCCTTATCGTCACGGCTGGTTGAAGTCGGCCATTTCCAGCCGGTTGTTCGGCGAACATTAACGAGAGTGCCGCGTAACGTAACTAAGTCGCCAATACGGATTTGATTCAAGGCTTGCTTAATCTCTTTGGTCGCCGGTATTAAATGGATATTGGCTGTTGAAGTGAGGATTTCTTGATCAGTGATTAAACTTGGGCTCTGGTTGTCCCATTTATAAAAATGATTGAACTGACTAATATCGACATTGTTATAAACACTCTCGTCGGACATGTTGCCCCAGCCTACGACGATAGCCATCGGCGCAAGCCAACCTTTGCGATCAAGATAGGAACGATTGGCTGCTAAAACACGGGCTTGTGCTTCAAATTCAGTTCTTGGCGATAAAATGAAATCTCCAAGACTAATCGGATTGCTTTCAGAGGCATATTGATAGGGCGGAGCGCCAGCGACCACTCCGGGGCCGACAGATGGCGCGGTATCAATATGGTAGAAGTGATACCAAGTGCCTAGCAATACGAGAACAAGTAGTAATTTTTTCATAGATTTATATAGTAGCACTCAGCAAACAAATGACAACAGCGATTTAGCTTCTAAAAATACCGACAAAGCGCATAAAAATGTATTTTAAAAACAGGCATTAAAAATCAATAGTGTGGCGGTGGCACTTCTTGATCAACCGACCGAATGCCTTGCTCTTGCATAGACTGCATCAATTTGACCACCACAGCGTAACGGTTTTGTAAATCATCCATGCGGTTGCTTAAGTTCAGCACGGTTTTTTCCATCTCTTGATGCATAATCTCGTGATGTGCAATGACGATTTGCAACGACTCAATCTGTTTTTGCAGTTCTGCGTTATCAGCATTTGAATGGATTATATTCATAGGGTTGTTTCTCCTGCGCTATCCGATGTTGCTGGCAACCACGACAAGGAGGTTGCGTGGTCGCCAACCAATGGTGTAATTTGAACTCGGTCTTGCGGCGCAGCAGTCAGCGTTATTTCGCAGTGACGTAATTCATCGCGTCGAAAGTATGCACAGGCCAAGCGTTCACCGACTTGGCTACGTTGTAACAGTGTTTCTAATTGCGCTTTATTGCTTAGACGTAAGCCGTTCAGCGCAATAATTTCATCGCCGGCGGCCAGTCCGGCCAACTGCGCACTGGCATTTTGCCAAAGATGTTTGAGTTGCACGCCGCTGTTTGAATCGAGCACATTTGCGCCGAAGTCAACCCTCAAGTAATCGCCTTTAGCACTCGCCCCCAAGTCTGACAAGCTGGTTGGAGCGCGCAATTCAAACTGCATTCCAAATTTAGCGAGTAGGGGGGTAAGGTCGATGTCCTTTGTACTGTCTAAGGTGAGCGCGAAAAAATCACTTAAATCAATGCCGCTGACCTGACTGCAGATTTCTTCGATGGCAAACTCGTTCAACCCTACGCCTGTTTTACCGTAATGCTCCCATAAATACAGCAGAACATCATCCAGCGATTTTTCCCCCTGAGTTTGTTCACGAATGGTTAAATCTAAGGCTAACGCGAGCAATGAACCCTTGGTGTAATAGCTGATAATGGCATTGGGGGCATTTTCATCTTGTTGATAAAATTTAGTCCAAGCAAAAAAACTGGATTCACTTAAGGTCTGTTTAAAACGACCAGGCATACGATAAACACGAGTTAACTGTTGACTCAAAATTTTGAGATAGGTGGTTTGGTCAATCAATCCGCAACGTAATAGAATCAGTGAATCGTAATAAGAAGTAATCCCTTCAAACCACCAAAGTTGGCGCGAATAAATCGGGGCGCTTAAGTCAGGATTCTGGTATGCACTCGGCATGATACGTTTGACGTTCCATGTATGGAAATACTCGTGGCTACACAACTCTAAGAACTGTAGGTAACCATCGCTTGCTTGTTGCATTCCATGATAAGGAAGGTCGTTGCGACTGCAAATTAACGCAGTAGAGTTACGATGCTCTAAACCACCATAATCATTGCCGGTAACCATCACTTGAAATAGATAACTGTTCATTGGCGCAGGTTCGCCAAACAGTTTAATCTCGTATTCGCAGATACAAATCAAATCTTTTTTAAGACGCTCTAAATCGCAGTTAAACACGCCGGTTAAAATCATTTTGTGAGGTATCCCAAAAGCGCGAAATTCAATTTCGGTGTAGTTACCTATCTCAACAGGATGATCAATTAACGCAAGGTAGTCGTCTGCTTGGTAGTGTCCAAAACCATGATGATCTATTTTAATTGGCATCATGCCGGTGGCCGCTTTCCAACCATTTTTAATGGACACTGGGCTCTTTTTTAAAGTCATGACGCAAGGCATTTCGCGCTGACCAATCACTTCTGGAAAGACCGACGTACCGTTAAAGAAAGCGTGTGTTTCATCAAAATGTGCACCACGTACCGATAAATCCCATGCGTAAACTTGGTAGCTAAGATTGATGGCCATGGGGTGACCATCGGCATTCTGAGCGGCATCAATCTGCCATGTTGCTTTGTCTAGCGGAGTCACTTTAAGGGGTTGTTGTGTGTCAGTTTGTGCTTGTAAGTCAATAATATGCTTGGCAAAATCACGAATTAAGTAGCTGCCAGGAATCCAGCTTGGCAAACGAATTTGTTGCTGAGCCTGCGGAAAAGCGATGCGTAATTGCACATTGAATAGGTGTCCCTGTGGATGAGCTGGACTAATACTGTAATGGCGAGCGCAAGCTTCATATTTGCTAATGGGTTTAGCCAGTTCAGGCAAGGTTTCTTCGTTTATGTATTTTTGACTGATTTGCTGTAGAGCTGGAGAGCTAAATTGATTCATCTAATGAATACCAGGGTTTATTGATAGGTGCTATGTGCGTCAATTCTAGCAAATAACCTTGTGACTGTTAAAAATTAAGCGTTAATGGTTTTCTAAGGCGTATAACCAATCACCCGCTCAAGGCGGGTGAACCTGTGCAATTAAGGATGTACAGAACAAGTCCCCATGGCATTCTGTACCTGAAGCCATTTGGAGTGCTTCGGCGCCTACTTTAGTAAGCCGTTAGTAGCGGTCATTTATCTGAAGCAGAAGGTTTAGTGGGCATCACAGGGTGTGGTTTACAAAGAGTGCCGTGTTTAACCGCAATCAGTGTTTTAACACTCAATAGGGTGATTAACACAATTAGAGCACCCAGTAATGCTGCTGAAATGACTGCAAAAACTGTGAGTTGTGAAAGGATGAACATAGTCATACTGGCTAGGGTAATTGCGGCAATCGGGAAGCTGTAAGCCCACCAAGACAGTGCGTAAGGAATCTTAATAAAGCGTGGCAGCTGTGCCATTAAAAGCAGTGTCATAAAAAGCGCCGTGTAGTACAAAATGCGTGCGAATGCGTCTAAAACACCGCCGTTCAAGGCCAGATAAGAGAGGAAGCCAATGGCAGGAGGCGCAATCAAGATAAACAGTGTTGGTTCTAAAATTTTAAGCAGCGGGGCGTGAAAAAACATTCGATACATGACTATCGCAAACAGCACAATCCAGAAAACCAAACCTATGCTAAAAAAGAACCAGCCCAGTTCTAGATTAGAGAAGTGCACCGCGCCGAGTGGAACCACGATATTACCGACCACCGGAATAAACCAAGCTGGGTTCATATGAGTAATTTGCCATTTTTCGTGGTGCATCCAACTGCTTAACAAAACCACTGTCAGCGTCAGGTGAAAAATCATTCCCATGTACCACATAATAGCGGCTATTGGCGAGGCAAATTCATTGACGATCAAACTTAACAACAGCAGGCTAATACTAAATGCGGGAAAGAAATTTACGGCAACTGGGTGCTCAATATCGTGCTTAAGCTCGCTTGGAAACTTTAACATTTTAAAAAGGTAAAGCCCGGTGAATAGGCCAAACAGCAGTATGGTTAAGGTACTGAGCGAAATAAACAGTGTCGAAGGCAGCCAGCCAAGTTGCGAGGCCTTAAGCAGTCCCAGTGATAGACCACTAAAGCCCATCACGGCACCAAATAGATTAATTGGAAAATAGGCCAGGCGATTTGTGGGCATGACGACATTGTTTGACTGCATGGAATGACTCCGAATTGAGTTTGAAAAACAAAAAATATTATAGGAACTCAACGCGAACTGCGTACAACTTATCAGACAAAATAAGCATAAAACTTTTTTGTTTAGAGGGATAAATCCTTTAGGGAGATACAGAATAAGTCGATATTGCTTGAGGTAAAGAAGAGTTTGCGCCTTGCAATCCCGTAATGAGGTCAATGGTGACTCATCCTCAAGAAATGCAGTCTGTATCCTTCACTGAGAGCGTAATGCAAAAACCATTCACTTTCGGAAATCCGTCATTCACTGCTTAGGGTATAATACGGGCTTTATTTTTTATTCTAAAACTGGAGTCATGCAGTGATTCGTACTCGTTTTGCGCCAAGCCCGACAGGTTATCTTCACATTGGTGGTGTTCGAACCGCCCTTTATTCATGGTTGTATGCCAAACGATTTGGTGGTGAATTTACCTTACGGATTGAAGATACCGATTTAGAGCGTTCTAGCGAAGAATCGGTCAACGCAATTTTAGAAGGAATGAGTTGGCTTGGTTTGGATTATGACCAAGGGCCAATTTATCAGACACATCGTTTCGAGCGTTATAAAGAAGTCATTCAACAGCTGTTTGAGAAAGGCCTAGCGTACTACTGTTATGCTACGCCGGAAGAGCTGGATGTGATGCGTGAAGGACAAAAAGCGCGTGGTGAAAAGCCGCGTTATGATGGCCGTTACCGTGATTTTACTGGTACGCCACCTGAAGGGGTTAAGCCCGTTATTCGTTTTAAAAATCCGATTGATGGCGATGTCGAAATCGACGATATGGTTAAAGGCAAAGTCGTGATCAACAACCGTGAATTGGACGATTTAATTATCGCTCGCTCAGATGGAACACCGACCTATAACTTAACCGTGGTGGTTGATGATTGGGATATGGGAATGACCCACGTTATTCGCGGTGACGATCATTTAAATAATACGCCGCGCCAAATCAATCTTTACCAAGCGCTAGGAGCCCCGGTACCGAAGTTTGCCCACATCCCAATGGTGCTGGGAGAAGATGGTTCGCGTTTGTCAAAACGCCATGGAGCCGTCAGTGTTTTACAGTACAAAGAACAGGGCTTTTTACCAGAAGGGTTGCTAAATTACTTAGTGCGCTTGGGTTGGTCTCATGGTGACCAAGAAATCTTTAGCATGGATGAATTGGCGTCTTTATTTAATCTTGAAAGCGTCAACGGCTCGCCGTCCAGTTTTGATACAGCTAAGTTGCTATGGATTAACGAGCAGCACATAAAAAAAGCGCCAGCAGATCATTTAGCACGTCACTTATCACCTTTTATGGCTGATCTGGGCTGTGATTTAGCACAAGGACCTGCGTTAAGCGATGTTGCAAATTTGTTGCGTGATCGAGCTAAGACCTTAGTCGAAATGGCGCAAGGAGCCACTTATTTCTATAAAGACTTTAGTGAATTTGACGCAGATGCGGCCAAAAAGCACTTGCGCGGCGTGGCTGCAGAACCTTTAGAGAAGCTGGCAGAGTTGTTTGTGAATATCGAGAATTGGCAAGCTGCGGAGATTCATGCCGCAATTAATGCGGCTGCCGAAGCGCTAGAAGTGGGTATGGGCAAAGTTGGTATGCCTCTGCGAGTTGCGATTACCGGCGGCGGCCAATCTCCGGCCATTGACGCTACAGCCGAGTTAATCGGTAAAGATCGTTGTTTGGCACGCATTCAGATGGCTTTAGACGCTATTTCGCAACGTGTTGCTAATCAGTAAATCTTGATTGCGTCCTTGACGCTATAGCTAAATGTTAATAGGCCCGTCTTTGTGACGGGTTTTTTCTGCCGTGTAAGCTTGTTGTATTTGCTTAGTCATCAAAATCAATGGCTTATGAGTAGCTTGCAGGTGACGCATTTTGTGCGCTTAACAAATGTTTAAAAAAAAGCAGTTTTTTTGCATTTTACGCTTGACCCAAACGGCGAAGTCCTTATAATACGCCTCCATCAGCCAGGGGGGCTATAGCTCAGCTGGGAGAGCGCAACACTGGCAGTGTTGAGGTCAGCGGTTCGATCCCGCTTAGCTCCACCAATGACTGATAACCGACAAAATCTCGTCGGATTTACAATTTGTCCCGTTCGTCTAGAGGCCTAGGACACGGCCCTTTCACGGCTGTAACAGGGGTTCGACTCCCCTACGGGACGCCAATGCGGGAATAGCTCAGCTGGTAGAGCGCAACCTTGCCAAGGTTGAGGTCGCGAGTTCGAACCTCGTTTCCCGCTCCAAATTTTATTAGATGAAGCGATTATTTCAACTCATCTGATTTAAGTCCTACGCAAGTAGGCACTAAAACTTGTCTCATTAAATTGAGAACTTTTTAGGAAATTTTAGTGTGTTATTTTTCTTTAGTTCAAGGAAAATCGCAGAAGCCTGCATAGGGTAGGTGACTGAGAGATGACAAAGAAATTAAGAGAAATAGCGGCTAAAACAACCAAAAAGTCCCGTTCGTCTAGAGGCCTAGGACACGGCCCTTTCACGGCTGTAACAGGGGTTCGACTCCCCTACGGGACGCCAATGCGGGAATAGCTCAGCTGGTAGAGCGCAACCTTGCCAAGGTTGAGGTCGCGAGTTCGAACCTCGTTTCCCGCTCCAAATTTTATTAGATGAAGCGATTATTTCAACTCATCTGATTTAAGTCCTACGCAAGTAGGCACTAAAACTTGTCTCATTAAATTGAGAACTTTTTAGGAAATTTTAGTGTGTTATTTTTCTTTAGTTCAAGGAAAATCGCAGAAGCCTGCATAGGGTAGGTGACTGAGACATGACAAAGAAATTAAGAGAAATAGCGGCTAAAACAACCAAAAAGTCCCGTTCGTCTAGAGGCCTAGGACACGGCCCTTTCACGGCTGTAACAGGGGTTCGACTCCCCTACGGGACGCCATATTATTAAAATAGCCACTTTTTAGTGGCTATTTTTTTGCCTGAAAAAATGTTTTTACTTAGTAAGTCTACTCTTTCTGCAAGTTCAAGATATACTCTTGAAACCTTTAAATAGCGTGTATTTTAGGTTTAAAGGCAGAGAGTGTTCATTGTGACTGAGGTTTCTCGTATCTTTTCGTTTTTTAGGTATTTTTTGGGTCATATAAATGCCGCTTTCGCGGCCATTTAAAAAGTTAAAGACGAGCTGTGCTCAGTTGGTTAAATAGTGCGGATTGAAGCCGATTCGACGTTTTGAATCATCTCGATTTTATCAAGCAAATCACCGAGCGACATGGTGGCATTCAACTCTAAGGTTAGCTTCATGTTTACGGTGCGATCATCTTTATCGGTATTGGTGTTGGAAGCCACCAGGTTGATGTCCATTAAGGTCAATAACGTCATGATATCGCGCAACAGACCGCGACGGTCAAACGCAAGGATATTCAGTTCAGCAGTGTAACTTGGGTTTTCGGCAATCGTTTTATCCCATGTTACTTCAATCAAACGGCGTTGTTCCTCATGGCTAAGATGCAGGATATTCGCGCAGTCGCTCTTATGTATTGTCACGCCGCGGCCACGGGTAACGTAACCGATAATGTCCTCACCATTATGCGGATGACAACAGGGGGCTAGATGTGTTTTTAAGTTGGTCGCACCAATAACAAAAGCATAGTCTTCCACTGGCGTGGTTTCAGGCGTATAAGTGAAGGCGCGCGCTTGAGTACTCGCCGGTTTATTGAGTGCTTGCAAGGCGGTGGTCAGTTGACGTTCGTTGATGCGACCTTTTCCTAAGTCCTCAAAGAAAGCGTCGGCAGACTCCATGTGGAAGCGCTGCATTAATTTATCTAATGGAATTGCTTCGGCATGCAAGCGGCGCACTTCACGATGAAAAAGCGCTTCACCGGATTTGATATTTTCGGCGCGATTTTGTTTGTTAAACCAGCTTTTTACTTTATTACGGGCACTGCTACTGGTGATGTAGCCCAAGTTCGGGTTTAGCCAATTGCGACTAGGCTGGCCGTTTTTAATCGTCAAGACTTCAACTCGATCACCCGTACGCAACGTGTAGCTTAATGGTTGAATACGACCATTTATTTTGGCGCCACGGCAACGGTGTCCGAGTTCTGTGTGAATATTGTAGGCAAAGTCGAGCGGCGTAGCGCCTTGGCGCAGGGTAATGATTTCGCTATTTGGGGTCATTACATAAATATGCTGACTCTGTAACTCAGTGCTGATCTCACGGAAAATATCTGGGTCATCCGAGGTTTCCAGCATCTGACGAACATTGGCAATACTGCGCTCTAAGTTATGGTCAAAGCTTTTTCCACCTTCTTTATAGAGCCAATGAGCAGCAACACCAAACTCCGCATGATGATGCATTTCATCGGTACGTATTTGAATCTCAACGGTGTTATTTTCCGGGCCAATTACGACCGTATGAATAGATTGATAG
Organism: Thiosulfatimonas sediminis; assembly: GCF_011398355.1. Lineage (GTDB taxonomy): Bacteria > Pseudomonadota > Gammaproteobacteria > Thiomicrospirales > Thiomicrospiraceae > Thiomicrorhabdus > Thiomicrorhabdus sediminis_A. Next base: position 1,462,414 of record NZ_AP021889.1, on the reverse strand, counting down.
CCGTTTTCTTTAGGCGTGGCAATATAATCATCAAACTCCTGTTGCACATAGTTCCAATGGCTATGGATTAGACCAAGAGCTTCGTAACAGGTTTGAATGGAATCAACATAAATCCGCACCGCACGTAAGTCATACAGTTCCTCAATTGGAATGTTCTTACGCTTCATTTTTTTCCAAATACTGAAAATATGCTTTGGGCGCCCGGTAATTTTTGCATCGATATTATGTTTTTTCATCAAGGATTGCAGAATTTCAATCACGCGCTTGATGTAGTCCTCACGGGCAACGCGCTTGGTCTTTAAACCCTGTGCAATCTGCTTGTATTCATCCGGATGAGTAAAGCGGAAAGAGAGGTCTTCCAACTCCCATTTAAGCTGTGCAATACCTAAGCGATTCGCTAGAGGAGAGAAAATAAACTCTGTCTCTAGCGCAATTTGACGACGGATAGATTCATCCTCGTATTTCAAATGACGTAAACGAGCAACACGATAGGCCAGTTTGACAATCATTATCCGTACGTCTACGGTCATCGCTAACAGCATTTGACGAAGGCGTTCATTTTGGACTTCGTCGGTGCTGCGCTCTACTTGAAACTCTTGAAAACGATTGAGTTTGCGAATCCCCTCGACCAGCGTACTTATATTTTCGCCGAAGATTTCTTTATATAAATCTAAGCTATAAATATTCTGTAAATTTCCATCGCTGATTAGCGTGGCAATTAAGGTGGCTTTATCGGTTCTAAGGTCGGAGAGGATTTTAGCGACGTCAATGCTACGAACAACGGTTTGCTCGGGCAAGCTAAGCGCTTCAAGGGCAAGTTCACAGGCTTTATGAATGTGCACGCGATCCTGTTCGGTATAGCGAGTGTTTTCATCTAAATCTGGAAAAATGGCCTGAATAATTTCGGCAAGAGTATTCATGCTTTACGGATTAATGTGCGTAATTAAAATGCAGGTATTTTAACGTAAATACAGGCAACAAATGAATGATACTTGCCCTTATCACGACTTAAACGCAAGAATAAACTGTTGTTTTTGGTAAAAGGCCGGTTTATATGGGTTTTTTATGGCAATAGTCGCTGTATCAAGGTGGTAAATGTTAAGTTTTGACATTTATAAAAATAACGCTACTATACGACTAAGGATTGCAAAATACGTTTTTGAATACCATAATCATGCATGATTTTAAAAAGGAGATATTTCATGGCGACATTTATGCTTGGCAGTAAAGAGTTTGATACTGATAATTTGACCGAAGATCAAAAGGCGCATTTTCAAGCCATTCAGGTGTGTGAAGCGAAAATTTTAGAGATGAACGCGCAAGTCTCAATATTTCAAACCGCTCGTAATTCTTACGGCGAAAAACTGTTGAAAATGCTTGAGGAAAGTGCAGAAAACAGCGGCTTAGAATCCGATGGTATTCCGCTGTAATTTCTTTATGCTCAATGCTTAAGGAGACACAAAATAAGTTCCCACTTGCTCAGACTAATTGTTCTTTGTCTGACGCCATTTGGGCTTATTCTGTGGCACCTTAAGGAAATGATAGAGCTAATTAAGTATAGCTACTGTCCATCAAATCTTCAAAACTCTCAAAATCATATTGCTCGCAAAGCATTTCTTTAGTTGGTTTTGTTTCCGAATTGAGTGCTTTTTGCAATACTTTAAAAGAGCTACGATTACGTCCATTTTTCTTGGATAAATACAGCAAATCATCCGTGTACCGCAAGATTTTTTGTGGATTTGGTAAGCAGTCATGACTGCAATACAGCGCGCCAATTGAAATGGTTAAATAGCCAAGCGGAGCGTTTTTGTTTTCAATTTTCTGGCAGCGTACTGACTCCAACAGATTATTTAAGTGCACCGCAAAGGCGCGAAGTTTTTCAAAGTGAGTGATAATAAAAAATTCCTCACCACCAATACGGAAAACAAAATCGTTGGCGCGGTTAAAATAGGCGTTGATTGATGTAGCAATCTCTATTAAGACTTCATCTCCAATTTGGTGGCCATAATCATCATTAATTTTTTTGAAATAGTCTAAGTCGAGCATCACAAAGCAGAGTCCGTGCTCTTCACGCGAGGCACGTTTCAACTCATTGGGTAAACAGTCATCAAAATGCCGGCGGTTGTATAAGCCGGTTAATTCATCGGTGATAGAGATTGCTTCTACTTTCTTGCGATCACTAATGTCTACTCGTGTGGCGAGCACACTGGTGACTTTTCCAAAGATATTTCTGCTGGGCATGAGCGTCAGTTCTACCCAATACTCTTCTCCATCTTTCCGGACGGCTGCAATTTCCCCAGTCCAAGTTTTGCCTTTCTCAATAACCTGTCGATAGATCTCATTAATTTGCGCATGGGGAATTTTGTCGCTGGCCAAATTAAGATAGGGCATATTCAGCAACTCTTTTTTAGAGTAGCCGCTAAGTTTACTGAATGCATCACTGGTCCAGTTAATTTTCATGCTTTTTGCGTCAATCATATTGGCATACGACAATTCATAGATTTGGCTAAGGTAGCGCTGTTTACGGTAATTAAAGGCTAATAGCAGTGCCATAAATGCGAGCAAAATCACTAGAGGCGTTAATACTTGCCAAAAGCGCTGGTAGTTAAACTCGTTACTTTGGCTTAACCATTTAAGGTAAATCTCTTGTCGGGTTGACTGGTCAATTTGACTCAGTGCTTTATTGATAATTGAAAACAAAATTGGATTCTCTTTGGTCGTTGCCATCGAGAAACGGAAATCGGCAATCCCCTGGGCAATCACTTGCATATTGGTATAGCCAAACGCATTTAAGGCATAATTTAATGCAGGAAGATTGTCAGCGATGGCAAAGGCTTTATGCAGCTGTACTTGAACCAACCCATCTTCGATTGAATCAACCAACAAAAGTTTGATATAGGGGTAGTGAAAATGCAGATAACGGTGTGGAAAGCTGTTTTTACGTACCGCAATTGTGTATCCATTTAAAAGATGCAAATCCTGAATGAAGCCCGCGCTATTATTCAGTCCCATCAACACCATTGGGAAGTTTAAATAGGCATCGGATAGCAAGTAACTTTCTTGATTAGCTTGAATGGCCGTCATTGCAGGATAAATTACATTATTTTCTTTAGCCGTCGAATCACTCGCCAATGAACTTGGCAAAGAGGATTGATTGACTAATGGGATGCCAATAATCTTTTCTATTTTACCGAGGTAGTCCTGTATAAGCCCTTGAGTAACGTTACTTTGTTGAAATTGAAACGGCGGATAGTCAATTAAATCAGCAACTAGAAAATGCTTATGTGCTCGTATATAGGCCAATTCTTCTTCGTTAAAAACCGATGAGGATGGTTTGAAAATAATTGGTTTAGAGAGCGCCAATTGATACTCTTTTGGGGTAATGAGTTTGAGCTTTTGTGCGGTCGACAGGATTTCATTGATTTTAGGTTGGTCAATATCTCCAATTGGAATATTGCCAACCTGAACATACTGCTTTAAGGCGCTGGCTTCTCTAATTAAGGCTGTAACGGATTTATTTACAGGGTAATTTTGCACAATATAGTTGGTAACTTCCACTGGGTTTTTAATTGCAAACGCCCAGCCACGAATGGTCGCATCACGAAATTTTTTTACCATTACAGGGTCTTTTGTCGCGAGTTGGCCGGAGGTAAAAATCAGTCCTGAATAACTTTGTATACCGTAGTTTTTAGGGTCTAAAATTGCGTAATCAACGCCAAGTTTTTCAAGTTGATAAGGTTCGTTACTAAGGTAGGCACCATAAAAATCGACCTTACCGCTAATAAAGTCATTTAAATCACCGGATGAACTGATTTCTCTCGGCTGTAAATTAGGGGCTAATCCACTTTTTGCTAATAACATCCTAATTTGGATACTGCCGTTATGCATCACAACAGTATTGGCCAAGGCATCTAAAGAACTGATTGGTTTATGAGAAAGTAAAACCAAAGGAGAATATTGAAAAGCACTCATCACCAAACGGATATCGCTTCCCTTAGCAAAATCGGTAATTAAGGAGCTTACGCCAACCCCGAAATCGGCTCGACCAGAGGTGACTTCATCAAGGGGGTTGATATTGTTCCGCCAAGGTAAAAGCTCGACTTTTAAACCGGCTTGATGGTAGTAACCTTGTTGCAAAGCGGCATAAAAACCCGCAAATTGATATTGATGATGCCAGTTAAGTTGTACTTTTACCGATTGCAGTGCATTCGGCTTTGGTTGCTGATCCGCCCGCGCACTAAAATTGGCAAGTACGAATATTGTAAAAAGTGCAAACAACCCTGCCTTTGAAAAATTGTTTAAAGGAGGCCTCTTTACCTTTTTGGCAGTTATTGTTTTTAACAAAAAGCCTAGCATTCCTAGAGAACTCCTAACATGACCTGCTAACCATAACAAAAACGGCATTTTTCAAATTATGCAGAATCAATAAAGCGTTGTTTATCATGGTATAACGCCTTTAAATTTTGATTTAACCACTGTTACAGCAAATGAAATCATTCGTTAATAAGACAAGAATACGTCTTAATGGCTTTAGGCGCAGAATAATTTGATTAAGCAGGGCACTTGTTTGCAGCGATGTTTAGACCTGAGCATCACCGTCAACACCGCAGTTAAATTCTTCTTTGCCCAAAACCATTTGGGCTTGTGCGTTATCTCATTAATACCCGGTGATGTTCTAAAGCGTTCAAAAGTAAAAGGCGCTAAAATAGTATTTTTTTAAATAACTGAATTTTGAATCAATGAGTCTCTCAAATCTTGCCAGCCCAACGACCCTCATCGCAAATCAATCGCTTAATCGCACTGTAAAAGAAAATAGCGCCATGCATTTCAGTGTAGCACCGATGTTGGATTGGACGGATAAACATTGTCGTCATTTTCACCGAAAACTCAGCCAACGCGCTTGGTTATACGGTGAGATGGTGACCACTGGTGCAATTGTATACGGTGATAATCTGCCACGATTTCTCGGTCATGATAACAAGGAGGCGCCAGTTGTATTGCAGCTGGGTGGTAGTGACCTAAAAGATTTAGCGTACTGCGCAAGTTTGGCACAAGAGTGGGGTTACAGTGAGGTTAATTTAAATGTTGGGTGTCCGAGCGATCGTGTGCAAAACAACATGATTGGCGCCTGCTTGATGGCACATCCAAAAATGGTTGCAGATGCCGTGGCCGCGATGAAAGCAACGACAGACTTGCCTGTAACCGTTAAATGTCGTATTGGTATTGACCAGCAAGATGAAGAACAGAGCTTGCAACCCTTTATCCAAGCTCTAGATGACGCCGCGGTAGACGGCGTGATTATTCATGCACGAAAAGCTTGGCTACAAGGCATTTCACCAAAAGAAAATCGCGAAATACCGCCGTTAAATTACACCTTAGTCCATCAGATTAAGCAGATATTTCCACATTTGCCAATTGCCATTAACGGTGGATTAAAAAGTTTATCGGCAGGGCAGCAACATCTTCAGGCAGGGGGAATCGACCGGAATTTGGTGCCCCTCGATGGCTTTATGATTGGACGTAGCGCCTACGAGCAGCCTTACTTGCTGGCGGAGGTCGATTCTATTTTGTATCAAGAAACGACTGAGATGCCAAGCCGTAAAGCGGTACTTGAACAGATGTATCCTTATGTTGAGCAACATCTGATTGACGGTGGAAAGCTCATTCAAATAACACGCCATATGCTTGGACTCTTTCATGGCTTGCCTGGTGGGCGCATGTTCCGTCGTTATCTCAGTCAAAACGCTTTTAAACAAGATGCCGATTTACAAGTATTGCAAGACGCGTTACTGATGGTTGAACAAGAGGGCGAACGTATGGCTGAACAAGCACTACGTTTCCAACAAAACGCCGCATCATAAACCTATGACGATCTATTTAAATGTTCCCTTTGCGCAAAAAGATCATGCCAAAACTCTTGGGGCACGCTGGGATCCGCAAGCGCGAAAATGGTATATACCTGAAGAATTACATGCTCAAAGCGCTAACTTTAGTCTTTGGTTGACCGACTCGCCGCCGCAAGCTGCAAATCAAGCAACGATTCCCTCTTATCAACAAAGTGTTCAAGCATCATCAACCCCCAGTGATTTTTTTGCCGCCGCGACACAACAGCCGGAACCCGTATTAGAAAATGCGTATCCGGCCCAGCTTGAAGCGAAAGGTAAATCTCTGGCGGCGCTTTTACAGCAGGTTCAGCAGGTTCTGTGGCAGCAATTTCCTGGTGCGCAATGGGTGGTGGCCGAAGTCAGTAACTTGAGTGAAAGACGCGGACACCTGTACTTGGAGTTGAGCGAAACCGACGAAAATGGACGAACCATTGCGAACGCTAAAGGCATGATTTGGCAGAAACAAGCAATCTATATCCAGCAAAAGTTTCTACAAGAGACGCAGATGCCTCTGGCCGCGGGGCAAAAATTACTTATGCTCTGTGAAATAAAATTTCACGCACAATTTGGCCTTTCTTTAGAAATTCAAGAAATTGACAGTCGGTTCAGTTTGGGTGAGTTGGCGCAGAAAGTGCGACAGATTCGTGCACGTTTACAGCAAGAGGGGCTTTATGCGCGCAATCAACAGGTTCCTTTGGCGGACGATTTTTTTAATATTGCTGTCATTGCCCCACCCAATGCGGCAGGCTTAGGGGATTTTCAAGCTGACGCGATGCTTTTACAAGAACTGAATTTGTGTCGTTTTCATTACTTTTACAGTAGCTTTCAAGGCGCAAAAGTCGAATCAGAGTTTTTGGCCGCATTTACTGCCGTCCGCGAACAACACCTGCATGACCCGTTTGATGCCTTGGTGATTATTCGCGGCGGTGGCGCTACTTTGGATTTACAACAACTAAATCAATACAGCTTGGCGCAGCAGATTGCGACATTATCCTTACCGGTGCTGACCGGAATTGGACATGAGCGCGACAATACAATTTTAGATGAAGTGGCGCATAGCCGTTTTGATACACCATCCAAAGTCATTCACTTTATTTGGCAGCAAATTTTAACTCAGGCGAGCACAGCCCAACAAAATTGGCAAAATATTCGGCAAACCAGTGAAAGCATTTTATACGGGCATGAAAAGCAAATCGAAAACTTATGGCGTTCGGTTGAACAATCCAGTCAACGGCAAATACATCATTGGCGGCAAGCCACGGTTTTGCCATACCAACAGTTGCAGCAGCAAGCCATGCACCGCTTAGAGCAAGATAAACAGATGTTAACTTGGCTGCAGCAACAGATTATGCAATTAAGTACGCAGCGGTTATCGGAAGTAAAGCAAGATTTAATCGTACTAGATAAACAGATAACTCAGCATTCGCTAGCCAGTTTGCGTATGCAGCAACAGCAGATAAAAGACTGGATGGCGTTAATTTTAAATGCAGGCCCAAATGTGCAAATCGCGCGCGGTTTTGCAGTCGTAGCGAATCAAAAGGGGGCTACCGTCACCAGCAAGGCGCAAGCGGTATGTGAAAACAGTTTAACCTTAACCTTTAAGGACGGCAGCTTACTTGTTCATGTTGCCACGACTGATAACGAGGAAAATTATGAATCAAGATAATTCAAAAAACTTCAAAGAAAATTATCAAAAATTACAGCAAATTGCTAATTTACTGACACAAAACCGGGAAGTGGATATTGACCAACTGATCCCAATGGTGGATGAGGCAACAAAAGCTTATCAAGCCTGTAAAGCACGAATTGACAGTGTTGAGCAAGCGTTAAGTAAGCGGCTAGAAAATGAGCAAACTGACTTTTAATTGAGTTTAATAACGGAATTAATGAGGAATTGGACTTTATGCCAGAGGTTATGATTTATCACAACCCAAGCTGCTCAAAAAGCCGTGGCGCATTAGAGATTTTGCAACAAAATTTCGCGCCGGACGCCATTAGAGAAATACATTATTTACAAGAATCCATGACACTTGAGACATTGCAGCGATTGTGTGAGTTATTGAATAAATCACCGGTGAATTTAATCCGCAAAGGCGAACCCAAAATGGCGGAACTCAATTTGGGTAATACCGATGCGTTTAGCGATCAAGAATGGCTAATGGTGTTAGTAGAAAATCCAATATTAATTGAGCGTCCAATAGTGGTTTACCGAGATAAAGCGGTTATCGCTAGACCGCCTGAATTGGTTTTAACGCTTTTAATGAATACAGATTAAGTACATGGCAACACTTTACCAAATAGTAGAGCGCTCAATTTAACATAATATACATTATACGAATGTAAGTTAAGCAGAAAAATGGCGAGCAATACAAGCTTCACACTTGACACAAAATTTACTGTATTTATTTGTTTTTAAGCAAACGCAGCAACTGAACACGCTCCTGATTCAGTGTTTTTAATTTTTGATGATCATAATATTGTGCGGTGTCTGTGGCAATCGCGCGTAAAGGTCGAATTGATTCGACGTCAATTTCCAACAAGCGTTCTTTGATGGCACTGATCTGTTGCTCGGTAAGTACTTCAGGCTCAAGGTCAGCGTGGTCTTGTTGGCTTAGTAAGGCTTCACGCTGTTTCTCAGTTATTTCTATCCAGTCAGGCCGAACAAGATGCATTTGCGCATCGGAAATAACGTATATTTCATTATGGTGGTCTTTGAAAAACTTCATTTAAATAGCTACTCACAAAGGTTATAGAGAGGTTTAGCAGACACAAAATACGTCAAAATGGCTTCAAGAAAAATCAATGGAGACTTTGCTCTACACCCCTAAATTGAAAGTGATTACTGGTTTTAGGGTTAATCTATGTTGAACAGGTAGCAGTTGCAACTTCTATCTTCTGCAAACACTAAAGAGTTGATGGAGCGCAGATTTGAACGCATCTTTAAACGCCTGCTGTTCTTTTTCCGAAGCGATTATATTTGGACCGTTTGATTGCATAATACCGTTAGGATGTTTATATTGAGGCGCAAATTTTACACAATAAATAGAGGTGAACTTATGTCGGAAGCGATTAAAACGGGTGTTTATCAGTCGACGTGTGGTGATTTTGCGGGTGCCGCGATTTTAGTCATTGACGTTTCAACCCCAGATGAAGCGGAGTTTTGTTATTTGACGATTTATAACCCAGAGAGCAAAGAGAGTCACGAGCTTACTGAGTATGACTGGAAAGAGATGCTCGAGATAGATGGATTGCAGTGGCAGCAAGAAATTCCTGAAGCAATTAAGGATGAGTTTTTATTTAAGAAGAGCTTTGCTTCGATTCCGGGATTGACCTAAAAGAGACCGAATAAGCCCTCATTGACTTCAGCGCGAAATTGCATGATGCAAAATCTAGGTTTGTCTAAAAAAGCGCCCTTTTGGCGCTTTTTTAATGCCAGCTAAAGCGCGGATGATTAGGTCAGGATATTAATAACCGGAACTAATGAAATTAAGGCCAATAGCACGGGTACCCAGGATTTTTCTTCTTGGCGAATAACACCAAAAGACCCAGCAGTAATCGCTACGGCAGCCGCAACCCAAGAAATTGGTGGAAAGACCAGACTAAATAAAATTGCGATAACGCCAGCAATCATCCCCAGTGTGACCGCATTGCCGGGTGTATATGTTTTGGTATTACGCATATCGTCAGGGCGAGAATTAGACGATTTTAAACGCGCAATAATGGTATTTAAATCAGCATCGGACAGTTCATTCTGTACGACTTCCAAATCCGTTAGTCCCAAAGTAATTTTCTTTTGGCGGTAAAGCTCTTTAACCAAATCTTCCCAGGACGCATCATCCGGTAAGTGGTTAACGATGTTTTGTGCATCCGCTTTAATTGTCATTTTTGCTCCTCGTCTAATGATGAATCCCCTAAATCAACACAATAATGCGCTGTGCTATTTTTAGGTGTCTCGTTATATTATTTGCGCCTGCTTAAGATTTATTGTTCTATTTACGGTAGAATTATTGACAAGATGCGCCTTAAGCACAAATTGCACCAATAAAAAACTTACCTTACCGCTAAGTAGATTGGACAGCATTTCTAATCCTGTCTATAAAAGAAATCTTGTAGAAAGCACTAGTAGCTTGTAGGCTTATCCATAGTTAAAATTTTACCAGCGGAGTGATACACACGCCCTGCACAGTAAATTTGCAATTTATTATATCCATAATAATTCGTTTTACGAATTCATTTACTTTGCGCAAAGAGATTAAACCAGAAAGGTATTTTGTATGGCACTCATGCCGGGACTTCAACTCAATATAGGTCAGCAGCTAAAACTTACCCCTCAGCTGCAACAATCAATCAAAATCTTGCAATACTCCGCGTTGGAAGTACAGCAGACGATTGAGACCACGCTAGAAACCAATTTCATGCTTGAGATTGAGGAAGAACGTGATGATGAGCGTGATGATCTTGAAGCCGCGCGGGAAACCGAAGACAAGCGAGACCTTGAAGAAACACTTTCGGCCGAAGAAAAGCCCTTAGACATTGAGCACAACAATGAGATTGATTCTGAGTTGCAGATGGATATGGAATGGGACGAAGTTTTTTCTGATCATTCTGCGCCAAGTAATTCTCCTAAAGACCCAAGCGAATATGTTTCCGCTGAAAATTACACCAGTGCAGAAACGACGTTACATGACCACCTGCAATGGCAGCTCGATACCGCACCTTTTGACGAGCGCCAAATTGTTTTGGCCTCTTATTTAATTGATGATATCAATGATGAAGGTTATTTGAGTACCGAGCTAAGTGATTTATTAGCAACCTTAAACGACAATGAGAGTGAAGGTGAACAGCCTGCCTATAGCCTGCAAGAACTCGAAGCGGTATTGGTATTGGTACAACAATTTGAACCAAACGGCGTTGGTGCACGTAGTTTGCAAGAATCATTATTATTGCAGCTGGCGGCTATGCCACAAAAACCTTATGTTGTATCAGCAAGGCAACTGATTAAAGAAAACTTTGATTGGCTCAGTTACCACGACCATAAACGAATTAAAAAGTTTTACGGTCTTAATGATGACGAGTTGACCACCCTTTTACGCCTAATCCAGACCTTAAATCCAAGGCCCGGACGGGATTTTTCGCCAACGCAATCGGAGATGATCATTCCTGATCTACGCTTAAAGCGCAGTAAATCGGGTTGGCTTGTTGAACTAAATCAAGACGCTTTTCCGCGCCTTGGTGTGAATGCTACCTATATTCAATTGGCCAGTAGCCTAGATGATTCTGAACAGAATAAGCGTATTAAAGAACAGTTGACGGAAGCTAAGGGCTTAATTAAAAGCATTCAGAGTCGCGGTGAAACCTTATTGCGCGTCGGAAGTTTCATCGTTAATCGTCAACAAGGTTTTTTTGAAGAAGGCGAGCAGGCCATGAAGCCTTTAGTGTTGCGCGAAGTTGCGGAGTTTTTAGATCTGCATGAATCGACTATTTCGCGCGCGACCAATCAGAAATACATCCAAACCCCGCGCGGAACCTTTGAATTGAAGTATTTCTTCTCGACTGGGGTTAGCCAGTATGGCAGTGCGGATCAGTCTGCAACGGCGATTAAAGCCTTCATTAAGCGTTTAATTGATGCAGAAGACCCTAAAAAGCCGTTAAGTGACAGTAAGTTAATGAAGTTACTTGAAGAGGATAATGAGATATCTGTGGCTCGCCGTACCATCGCCAAGTACCGTGAAGCGATGAACATTCCTTCCTCTAGCGAACGCAAAAAACTTAATACTTACAAAATTTAAGGCCTAGCTGGCTAACTAAAATTAAAAAAAGGGCTCTTTAGGGGCCCTTCTTTATAAGCCCTTAACGCCCTTTTTTGCGCGAAAACTCGTTATTTTGTCTGCTAGAAGACTTTCCTAAACCGGTGTTTTTTTGTGCGCCTTTTCCGGTGTATTTTCCAACTAATGTGCGATCGGATTTTTTAGCGTCACGTTTGGCCAAATGACTTTTGATGATTTGTGTCGGTATGCGTAAATCTGGACGTGCTTCCTCAGCTAAATCTACCGAACGTAGCAACTGATTAATCTGCTTCCAAGTTAATTCTTGGGTTTTCCCTTTGCGTAGATTGCGTGGCATGGAAAACTCGCCGTAACGAACACGGTGCAAACGACTAACTTGCAAGCCGACGGCTTCCCAAATACGGCGGACTTCGCGATTACGCCCTTCTTTAATCACCACCCGATACCAGTTGTTTAGTGACTCTTCTTCGCTCAACGGAGCAGGCATGGCGTTCACTTTATCAAATTTGGCGGGGCCATCATCCAGCATCACGCCCTCTCGCAATTGCGCCAATGCATCCGCGGTGACATCGCCAAATACGCGAACCAAATACTCGCGCTCAATTTGATAAGAGGGGTGCATCAAGCGATTCGCTAATTCGCCGTTATTCGTTAAAATCAACAATCCACTGGTGTTCAAATCCAGGCGGCCAATGCTAATCCATCGGCCGTTATGCAAGCGTGGTAGTTGAGTGAAAATGGTATCTCGGCCTTTTTCGTCACTACGCGTACAGACCCGCCCCTCAGGCTTGTTGTATAAAATAACCTGCGTGCTTTGCGCTTCGAGTTGTGCCGGCCGCAGCAATTGATCACGAATTTGTATTTTATCGTTGCTGCTAGCACGGTCACCAAGTATGGCCACCCGTCCATTGACTTTAACCAAACCTTCTTCAATCAGTTTTTCGACCGAACGGCGCGAACCGTAGCCAGCGCGAGCTAAAATCTTTTGCAACTTTTCGGTGTCAGCTTGTGGGGAGGAGGTGGTTTTTTTCATTGCGCGGAGTGCCTTTGCTCATGTCGATAAAATGTGCGCTTATTATACGCCGCTTTATAACCCAAATAGACGGTAAATCAGATTCTGTAAAAAGGAATAAGGTCCCATTAAGATTGGGGCGAGCAAGCCCAACAGCAAGAGTCCTAGCAGGATGAAAAAACCATAGGGCTCTAAACGATAAAATTGCCAAGCCATTTTTTTGCTGATAAAGGCCACCAATACACGACTTCCGTCTAAAGGGGGGATTGGTAATAGGTTAAGCACCAAAAGTATTAGGTTAATACTGATGCCTGCGGTGCCACTGTACACCATGAACTGCCCTATCTCTGGTGCGCTATTTTGCAATAGCAGACCGATTTTTAAAACGACAGCCCAACCCAGTGCCATCAATAAATTAGACGCAGGTCCGGCAATCGCCACCCACGCCATATCAACTTGCGGGCGTTTAAAATTACGGTCGGTTATCGGTACGGCTTTCGCCCAACCAAATAGAAAACCACCGAGCATCAACAATACGATCGGCACCACAATAGTGCCGATTGGATCAATATGCTTTATGGGATTAAGGGTTACACGACCAAGCATTTTCGCCGTCGGATCGCCAAGTTTATTGGCCATCCAGCCATGCGCTGCCTCATGTAGCGTAATGGCAAACAGGACGGGAAGCGCCCAAACAGCGATCAGTTGAATGGTATTGAGTTGTTCCATGCATTATCCAAAATCAGAAAGGTTTAGATAGTTTATCAAGTGACATCGAGCAGTATTCGCAGAAAGCTTTAAAAGAGTCTGAATGGACTCTAGCATGGATATTAATCGCCGTTAAACTCCCCTTGACCTTGACGAACCAATACGGGCTCTTCTTCGGTAAAGTCGATAATTGTCGTTGGTTCAAAGCCAGTGAAGCCGCCATCTAAAACCGCATCTAGCGCATGATTTAACGTTTCATACACACTCCAGCCATCGGTGAGAGGATGATCATCCTGTGGCATAATCAAACTGGTACTTAGCAGTGGTTTATCAAAATAACTTAACAACGTATTCGTCACCACATTTGGTGAAATCCGTAAGCCAATTGTTTTACGCTTTGGTGATTGCAGGCGCTTTGGAACTTCTCGGCTGGCTGGCAAAATAAAGGTGTAAGGCCCCGGCAAATGTTTTTTTAGATACTTATATTGACTGTTGCCAACCTTAGCATAAGCCGATAAATTGCTTAAATCTTTACAGACTAAAGTCAATTCATGTTGCTCAGAAAGCCGGCGAATTTGACGAATTTTATCCGCGCCTTGTTTATTATCCAGCAAACAGCCGAGCGCATAACCAGACTCGGTTGGGTAGGCAATCACGCCATCATTATTGAGAATATTGACCACCTGCTCCAAAAGGCGTTTTTGGGGATTGTCAGGGTGGACGTTGATGTATTTACAGTCGCTCAAGTGGATTCCTTTGAAATTTAAACAACGTGTTAGGGTGCGTCACGCTGAAAAAGCGTGCCACACCGGAGTGCATTTTTCCGGCAAAGGGGCTAGCCACCCTAAGCCACGCCAATGGTGGTCTGGGGTGTGAAAGTCCGAGCCAACTGAGGCAAGTAAACCAAAACGCTGGGCGCGCTCCGCCATCCCTGTGATGTCGCTGCTGGGTCGAGGTGCATTTACAACCTCAATCGCTTGACCGCCAGCCGCTTTAAAATCACCTATTAATCGGTTCAATTTACTGCTGGTAAATTTGTAAATTTTCGGATGAGCTATTACGGCGATACCACCCGCTTGCACAATCCATTGCACCACTTCGGCCAAGCTTGGCCACTGAGCCTTCACATAACCGATGCGTCCGCGCTTAAGGTAACGCTCAAAAGCTTGCGGTTGATTGTTGACCAAGCCAAGTTTAATCATCGCTTGCGCAAAGTGTCCGCGCCCGATAACGCCCTGGCCAACGCATTGCTCAACCATTTGTGGTAACTGTTGCAAATGTGCATTCGGTTTGGCGATGAGCTTTTCGAGCATTTCATTGGCGCGTTCCTGACGCGCTTGACGAATCCGCTGTAAACCTTGTTGCAGCGTGTTGTCATCGTTAGCGAAATTCAGGCCAACAATATGGATTGTGTGGCCGTTCCACTCGCAGGAAATTTCCGCACCGCTAATCAAACGCAAATTATTGGCCTGTGCGTAGTCTAAAGCCGCTTCATAGCCAGCCGTGGTATCGTGGTCAGTAATCGCCAAGCATTCCACTTGATGAAAGCAAGCCAAATCAATCAATGCGTGTGGCGTTAAAGCGCCGTCAGAGGCAGTGGTATGGCAATGAAAATCGACTTTCAAACAGTCTCCTCCGAGCATTAAATCAATGGCAAACGGGTTGAAATCTGCGCCAGAGTTTAAAATGCATCTACTAATAGTTTTGTGTATGGCTTTAAAAAGACGTTGCTGAGAAGATAAGGTTGCCGCTGGGTTAGCGTCTCCTTAGTTAAGAGATTTTAACGATGCGTTGTCTAGCGCGGAAGAATTATTTGCTTTGCCGCCAAACAAGTTTTGACGTTTTTTGCGCTTATCTTGAGCAATAAACAAGGTATTATAGGCGCAAATGGTGACGCATGAATGTGGATTTATGTGTTCGATGACTCTTTAGCAGGACTTTTTTGTACCTTTATGAAACTTTTATTCGATTTATTCCCGGTTATTCTGTTTTTCATCGCCTACAAAATGTACGGCATCTATGTCGCAACAGCGGTAATCATCGTCGCGTCTGCCCTGCAGATTGGCTATGTTTATCTCAAGCACAAACGGGTTGAGAAAATTCATGTCATTACCTTTGCGCTGATTTTAGTGCTGGGTGGTTTAACTTTGATTTTACAAGATGAAGCCTTTATCAAATGGAAGCCAACCATTGTGAACCTTGGCTTTGCCTTAGTTTTCCTTGGAAGTCACTATATTGGCCAAAAACCGATTGTCGAGCGCATGATGGGTCAAGCGATTCGTCTACCGGCAAACATTTGGATTCGTCTAAGCTGGCTGTGGATTGGCTTTTTTATTCTTTCCGGTATCGTGAATATTTACGTTGCCTATCAATACGATACCGATACATGGGTTAATTTTAAGTTATTCGGTTTAATGGGCATGACTCTGGTCTTTATTGTTTTGCAAGGCCTGTACATCAGTCGTTACATGGAGGAATCGGATTCCCCAGCCGAAGAGCAAGCCTTAAGCGATGGCGTTGAACCTTTGAACACACAAAAATCTGACGTAGACCAGCAAGACAAACAAAAACAGAGTAAAGAGTTTTAGGAGAATAACGATGAGTATGTGGTATTCCATCGTCGGTTACGACGTCCCCAATAGTCTGCCCTTGCGTATTCAAGTACGTGCAGAACATATAGCGCGAATTAAAAGCTTAGATAAAAATGGCTATCTTTTGGTTGCCGGTCCCAATCCAGCGATTGATAGCCTTGACCCAGGAGATGCCGGTATGACGGGAAGCATCATTATTGCACGCTTTAAGTCGTTACAAGACGCTGAACAATGGGCCGCTGACGACCCTTACGTTGCTGCAGGCGTTTATGAACGTGTCGAAGTAAAACCTTTTAAACAAGTCTTACCGGCACCTAAAACGCCAAGTTAAAGAAAACGGCAATAACCTAAAAAAACCACTTGAAAAAAGTTACAACTATCTGGTTAGATGGTTTAGTGAAAGCGAGAGACACGGAATAAGTTTGCATTGACTTCAGCGCTTGGTTGGAAGTCTCGCCCTTATTGCGATGTCTCTAATGCTCTTTTATTTAGACTCTCGATAGGAGTGACTTGACCATGAACATCAGTTACCTAATCCCCAAAAGCAAGCTGCATTTACACGCGAATGACTCTATGGAATTACTCAATGAAGCGTTGGTTGAAATTCCCTTGTTAGGTTGGACCTCGGCAGGCGAGCCCATTCAAATGGCGCTGGATTACGATACGGTTTCTGTACCCAAATCAATGGTGCGACGAGATACTTTTGCATTACGGGTAAAAGGTCATTCGATGATTGATGAACAGATTAACGATGGCGACATTGTGATTGTCGAACGTCGCAGCAGTGCTGAAAATGGAGAATCAGTCGTGGTACGCATCAATAATGAAGAAGTGACCATGAAAAAACTGTATATCGATCGAGATGGCGTGCGTTTACAACCTGCTAACGCTGAAATGCAGCCGATTTTCTTGAAAAATGAAGACATTGAAATCCTTGGCATCGTTCGCGGTGTCCTCAAGCAACATTAATCAACCTTGTTTTAAAGAGTCCTGCATCAATGATAAATAGCCCATTGCAAGCATCTTCAGTTGAAATATTAATTACTGGCGGAACCTTGGATAAAGACTATCAGCCACTAAACGGCGAATTGGTTTTTCCTGCCGAAGGTACACAAAGCCATGTAGTTGAACTATTACGGCAAGCCAATCTTTCGCCTGAAAGCGCACCCAAGCTTAATTTTTTAATGCAAATTGACAGTTTGCAAATGAAAAAAAAGCAGCGCCTGGAGATTGCGCTTGCGGCCTTGCATAGTTCTGCGCAGCAGCTGGTGATTACCCATGGAACCGATACTATGGTCAAAACTGCAAACAAGCTGCTTAAATTGATGCACTCGACTCCTGAATTTAGCGAACTGAATCGCAAAACCATCGTGCTAACAGGAGCTATGCGCCCCTTTGCACTGGGTCAGTCTGATGCAAGTTTTAATCTCGGTGCGGCTTTAATTGCGGCACAGACATTGCCACCTGGGGTATACATCTGCATGAATGGGAATATTCATCACGGCGATAAGGTGCTTAAGGATTATCAGCAAGGTCGGTTTGTCGCGACTGCATAAAAGCCTTACTGTATTTGCAGCGCTTTTCACTTCCCAGTGCCGACTGTCAGCTCGTTTACGTTCAGCGAGCTCTATAATCCGCCCCTTGTCTACGCCAATTCGGCATAATTTTGCTTTACTTTAAAAGAGTGGTTCGTTGTTATGCTGATTGTCGCCGCTTATATCAGTGTTGTTTTGATTTGGACAACAACCCCTTTAGCGATTGTCTGGGGCGGTTCAGGCGACTGGTTTTTTGCTGTTGCATTGCGAACCACTTTAGCAGCCTTGCTGATTCTGCCGTTTGCTTTTTGGTTTGGCGTTCATAAACGCTGGTCATTTAAACCCTCGGTACTCAAAATTTATCTGTTTGCTGCATTACCGATTTTTGGTGGCATGACGGCGATGTATTGGGCTGGACAATCTTTGCCATCAGGCTGGATTGCATTATTGTTTGCTCTCAACCCGATTTTTTCAGGTGTTTTAGCTCACTATTTACTGCCAAATTACCAGCTTAATGGCTTGAAAATACTGGCAATTTTAATCAGCCTTTGCGGCTTGGTAGTCATTTTTGCACCGAATCTCTCAATGCACCTGGCGACAATCCAACTACTTGCAATTGGCGCGGCTTTTCTGTCGGTTTTTTTTCACTCTTTGGGTTCGGTATTAATTAAGCGTTGTGGTACCCATTTATCGTCTTTAGATGTCGTGGTCGCCGCGCTACTGGTCAGTAGTGCGACGTATTTGCTATTGAGCCCTACGCAATTATTTGATGTTGAAAATTATCTGCGCTTAAGCGAACGTGCGATGGCCGCCATCGTCTATGCGGCGGTCATCGGTTCTTTGATTGGCTTTGTACTGTTCTTTTATTTGGTGCGCCATGTGGATGCAATGAAAGTCGCTTTGATTCCGGTCATAACGCCGGTATTTGCGATTCTGCTTGGGCATTTTTTAAATGACGAGCCGCTAGGATGGGATGTTTGGTTTGGCGTGACGCTGGTATTGGCTGGATTAGTGTTATTCCAGCGTCAGAAATAAATCAGTAAAGCACAGGATATTTGCAAAGTGGTTTAGCGTATTTTTTAGTACGTTTAAAGGCGGCCTAAAATTTGCATCTGTACTTTGTCTAGGCGCAACAAATCACCACTCTAAACTGCGAAGATACTTAAACAATTCACGAGAAGCTTTCGGTGGTTTGTTTTCGGCCAGTTCTTTTTGGGCGTTACGAATCATTTGGCGTAAATGCTGACGGTCGACTTGTGGATAGCTTTGCATTAAGCCGGCAATGGCATCATCACCTTCGGCAATCAAACGCTCACGCAACATTTCTAAACGATGAAAATGTGCATTTTGCTGTTTTCGTTTTAGCTCTTCTTCCTCTAGCATCGCTTTGATTTCAATAATCAGATGCTCGTTTTGGCGCAATAATTTACCGATAAACGATTTTTGTCGCTTAATGGCATTGCCTTTACTGATACGTGTCAGTGTGTCCAATGCTTCCGCCAGCTCTGGTGGAATATTTAGCTTAGCCATCTGCCCTTTGGTTAGTTCTGTTAGCTGCTCACCCAAATCGGTCACGGCGTGTGCCGCACGTTTAATCTGCGTGCGGCTATCAAACTCCTCCTGTTCCCAAGCGGCAATAGGATGTTCTTTTTTGACTCGATTAACATTACGTGGTCTAACCATGGTTCGACTCCATCATTTGCATAAATTGTTCTTCATTAAGTACCTTAACGCCAAGCTGTTCCGCTTTGTTAAGTTTTGAGCCGGCCTTTTCGCCAGCGATTAAATAATCAGTTTTCGCAGAAATGCTTCCAGTCACCTTTGCGCCCAGTGCTTCTAAACGTGCTTTCGCATCTTCACGGGTACCATGTTGTAAACTGCCAGTAAGTACCACAACCTTGCCCGCAAAAAGCGAATCGGTCGTGTCACTATCAATCACCTCGTCTAGTTTTGGCCAGTGAATGCCCTCTGCAATCAAGCCCTCAATCACTTCTCGGTTATGTGGTTGTGCAAAAAAGTGCTGCACTTGACTGGCCACAATTTCACCGACATCGTCGACCTTCAGCAGCGCATCATAGTCAGCCTCAATTAACCTTTCTAAGCTTTTGAAATAATAGGCTAAGTTTTTGGCGGTCACTTCGCCGACTTCAGGAATGCCGAGTGCATAAATAAAACGCGGTAAGGTGCTGTTTTTAGAGGCATTAATCGCCGCAATCACCTTATCTGCAGATTTTTGAGCCATTCGCTCTAAAGAAGCCAGCTTATTTGCCTCTAGCCGATACAAATCATCTGGGTGTTTAACCCATTCCAAATCACATAATTGGTCAATCAGTTTATCGCCTAGGCCCACGATATCCATCGCTTTACGCGAGACAAAATGTTGCAATGCGCGTTTTCGTTGCGCTGGACAAAATAAACCGCCAGAACAGCGGTATACCGCTTTATCGCTCTCTTTAATTACTTCCGAGCCACATTCGGGACAGCAGCTAGGCATACTAAATTGAGCTAAATCAGTTTGGCGCAGTGACAACACTGGACCAACGACTTCTGGAATAACATCGCCAGCACGGCGCACGATAACCTTGTCGCCGATACGAATATCTTTACGATGAATTTCATCCTGATTGTGCAAAGTAGCATTACTCACCACCACTCCGCCAACTTCCACCGGTTGAAGACGCGCCACCGGCGTTAAAGCGCCAGTGCGACCAACTTGAATGTCAATGCCCAATAAATCGGTCCACTTCTCTTGAGCAGGGAATTTTCGGGCAATCGCCCAACGCGGAAACTTTGCAGTAAAACCCAATTCGCGATGCCAAGAGATTTGATTCACTTTATAGACAATCCCGTCAATTTCATAATTGAGTGATTCGCGCTGTCGCAGTAATTGTTGATAGTAATCATCCATACCCTGCTCGCCGATTACTGCCTGGGTTGCTGGATTGGTTGGCAAACCCCATTCTGCAAACTGTTGTAAGGTTTGCAAATACGTTTCCGGTTGCTGCCAATCGGCACTGATTTCCCCCCAGCCATAAAGGTATAAGCTTAACGGCCGTTGAGCGGTAATTCTTGGATCTAACTGGCGCAAAGTGCCTGCTGCGGCATTGCGAGGATTGGCAAACACTTTATCGCCGTTCTGCTGTTGCTGCTGGTTGATGGCGGCAAAATCTTTCTTGCTGATAAATACCTCACCGCGCACCTCTAAAATACTTGGCCAGTCATGACCGGTCAGTTGCAAAGGCACTGAGCGCATTGTCCGAATATTATGGGTAACATCTTCACCACTAAGACCGTCACCGCGTGTCGTCGCTTGCCATAGCTTGCCTTTTAGATAGCGAATGTTGATTGCCAAACCATCCATTTTCGGCTCTGCGATAAACTCAATCGGCTCTTGATGGTTAAGACGCTCGTGAATGCGGCGCTGAAAATCCACCAAGTCTTGCTGGCTAAAAGCGTTGTCCAGCGAAAGCATTGGCACAGCGTGGGTAACGGATGCAAACGCTTTAATCGGCGCAGCCCCAATACGCTGGCTAGGTGAATAGCTATCAATCAATTGCGGAAACGCGTTTTCCAATGACAACAGTTGCTGATACAGCAGGTCATATTGCGCATCACTGATTTGTGGATCATCCAAGACGTAATACTGGCGATTATGATAAGCAATTTCAGCACACAATGTTTGGTGCTGCGCAGTCGCGCTGGGCAGATTATCAGGAATATCAAAAGTGAGGCTGGTTTGAGTCATGTTTGCTGTATTTGGTTAATGCAATCTTAGCGAAAGAAAACGCCAGATTGCTGCAATTCTGAAGAAGGCTACGAAAAAAAATTAGACCCTGTGGTTGAACGCCATAAATGGGGTTATGGCATAACTTTGGTGGACTCATAACCCAGAGCGCTATCTCGCAGAGAATGGTAGTAATGCTCACCAACGAGATGCTGTTCTTCGTTAAACACTTGGGCTTCGGTGCGGTTTGCGAGTTTTTTCGCAACTGTAATAAAATTGTGCATTGCGCCCGGTGCTGTCGAATGAGGCGTAGGCAAGTCCAACACAAACATAATCCCCGGGGTTTTCTCTTTCAAGCTCGGATTGCTTGGAAACGTACCCGGATTGAGCATATTCACCGCCTGAAAAATCATGTTGCCTCGATTGTCTTGAAATTCATAAAAACCGGCATTGGTTCGTACCAGATTATTGGCCATCATAAACTGATGAATTTCAGTCAACTCAATAAGTTCTTTGCCCATAACAATGAGTGCAAACGTTTTGGCTTCAACACGATCGGAATTCATTATTTTATCCATCGCTTGCCGTTGACGCTCTTGGCTAAGTTGTTGTGCTTGTTGTTCGGCATTTAACTCAAGCGCAACTTCTGTATTGACGGTTGTCGCTTGCGGCGTAATGGTTTCAGGATTTTCAATCGTTATTTGCGGCTCCGCGACTAAGGGCGCACTCTCAGTAACGGCCTCCGAAGCGACTTTTTGAGAGTCTGTTGAGGCAAAATCCCCAATATGAGGTTCATTTTCAAAAGCGAGCTCGTGCTGATTTGGATTGAAATTTTTCTCATCCAAATTGGCAATATAAGGTTCATCATTTGTCGGCATGTCGTTCTGTTCCGTTAGCCGTCCAAAAGGGTTTTTGCTTGGGAGTATTCGCCCGTCTTCAAATCGTGCAGCGTCTTTAGAGGGTGTCGCTTTAGACTGGGCTCGAAGTTCCTGCGCTTGCTGTTTCGCTTTAGCAGCAGATTCTTGATATTTCTTTTTTTTGCGCTGACCAAGTATCAATATTGCGATGATAATAATCACCATCAATACAATGAGCACGATACTCAGTTCGTTCAATTCAACCATTTATAACTCCGTTAATGAATCTCTACGAGCGACGGTAAGAAATTAGAATGACGGAAATCGTTGTTTGCCATCTTTCAACTGCGTTTTTATTTGCAGTTTGGATAGAAGCCACTGCGTATCCACTTATCAATGCGGATTTAGCCGATGCTTAAAGATAGCAGTCATTGGGTACTGCAGACAAAAGCAATGTCGAGTTTGCCCGTTATTCGTTAAAATCTCTCTCAAAGCAAAGATTGTACCTGCTATTAACACGGCGATGCTAGTAAAAGTTGCGATAAATTTACAATGGAATCGTAATAAATGGTTTTTTTAAGATACACACTCATAACGCAATCGTTAAGGTCATTTTTAACGATTTAAAAGGCATGTAAAACTGAATGAAAACGCCCTCTTCCAGACTGGTTTCAAAAACGGTTATATTGTTGGGAATTGACCTTGGTACATCCGGCATTCGCGCTACTTTGGTCGAACGCCCTGTGGCCGTCAAACCAGCCCTTTTTCCAGATCCTAAACAGGACCGAATTTTACTGACTCAGACGGTTCCATTAGTTGTTCAAAATTTAGGCGTAGCTGGCAATTTTGTTAAGCCGCCGGGCGGCTTGGCAAAGCATAAAGTGTCCTTACAACCAGCCCACAGTGCCGTGCAGAATCCCACCGTTTGGCAAACCGCTTTATTAGAACTATTGGGCCATTTAAGACACCGGTTTCCCTTAGTCAAGGTGGATGGAATTATTTGCGATGCCACCTCATCCAGCGTCATGCTGGCGGATTTGCATGGCCGATTATTAACGAATGCATTGATGTATAACGATGCACAAGCACACCAAGCCGCAGATTGGATTACGCAAACCATTGCGAATAATCCGCAAGCGCAAAACACCGCCGCCGTTGGGGCAAGTAGCTCTTTGGCAAAAGTACTTTTTTTAGCGCAGGATTTACAGAAGCATTCGGCATTACAAGTGGTTCATCAGGTTGATTGGTTAAATGATTTTTTTTGCGGTTTTTTAGCGCAAGGCCACTGTTTCAGCGATGAAAATAATCTGCTCAAATTAGGCTATGACCCTTTAAGTGGAACCTATCCACAATGGGTACGAAGCTTACTTACTGAACACGCAGCGAATCTACAGCTACCCCAAGTTGGCAAGCCTGGCGAAGTTTTGATGGCGGTATCGGCTAGCTGCCAAGCTCAATTTGGTTTTTCTGCGCATTGTCAGGTTATGTACGGTACCACAGACAGTATCGCTGGTTTTTTTGCCGCGGGTGCATGTCATGAAAAAGATGCGGTAATTTCCTTGGGGTCTACTTTGGCCATCAAACAACTGGTTGCACAACCGTTGTATGCGCCAAAATTTGGATTATATAGCCACAAAGTAAAAGGATTATGGCTACTGGGCGGCGCATCGAATGGTGGCGGGAAAGTGCTTTTAACGTACTTTTCATTGCCGCAAATTATCTGGATGGATGCCTTTTTGCAGTGTTTATGGGATTGCGCGGCAACACCGTTAATGGATGAGAAGTTTCACCCTTACAGCGCACTGGCCAACTGCCGTGAGTTAGGCGACTTTTATGCGCTGTCTACATTGGGAGAACGTTTTCCAATTTATGATCCAGCGATGTCGGCTCGCTTGGCAGAAATTCCTGAAATACCGCTTAACACAATCGAGATAAGTGTCCTTTCGACACAGCAATTTAAGCAGATTAAATCCACTTCTGAGCTTTACATTATGCTACAACGCGCTTTTGGCGATAGGGTCAGTACTCTGCTTGCACACGCCAATTTATTTGCATCGATTGTGCAAGGTTTAGTGCAAATTGAAAAGCAGGCGTTCACCCTGTTAGAGCACTATCAGGCGGGAAAAGAAGCAATGCGTGCCAATTTGTATAGTGTTGGCGGAGGAACACAGAATGGTTATTGGCAGTTATTACGTGAAGCGCACCTGCAAAATTGTTTACAATCTGCGTTTTCGTTAGATGCGGCCTATGGGGTGACGCGTCTGGCAACGATTAACCTTACCAAGGAGCAAAGCAGATGAACAATATGTCCATTTCCGCATTAATTGCAGCGGCACAAGAAGGTGCGGTCGATTTTCAAACGACCATGCAAGTGATTGATGCTCATTATGACTTTACACCAACCCATTTCAGCAATGGTACGACGCAAAATCCGGCAGGGACCAATAACGGTTCTTGTAAACTTTTTGCGTTTGCCCTAGCCAATGAACTGACTCCAGAGGCTACTTTGAATCTATTTGGGGATTTTTATTACCAAGATGTGTTGCAGAATCCACACGGTGATGATCATCAAAATATTCGTAATTTTATGACCCATGGTTTTGCCGGAATTGAATTTAGCGGTCAAGCATTGCGCGCCAAATAGTACTCGTCTGCATTTAAAAAAGCCAAAACAGTCAACTAACTGTTTTGGCTTTTTATTTTCAATTTTTATATTAACGAACGTTATCGTTAGACTTTGTGCAGTTGCTTATGAACTTTACGAATCAGTGCCAAATCAAGATAGTGATGTCCGTAGTTCGAACCTTGCAATACCTTAAATGGCACGCCCGGATCGCCCATATCGGTTAAGACCAACTCAGCATCGCTGAAATCTTCATCTTGGGTATAACCGTTAATGGTGATAATCGTTTTAATGTTAGCCGCCACCGACGACTTAATCCCGTTGGCAGAGTCTTCAAAGGCAACGCATTCGTCAGGTTGTACGTCCATTTGCTCCATCGCCCAAAAATAAATATCGGGTGCCGGTTTTTTCGCTGGAACAATATCCCCTGCTGCAATAACTTCAAACCAACTTTCAGAATCCGCACCCAAAGTGTTGGTTAATAAGGCGGTAACATTCGCAGGCGTGGTGGTCGTAACAACGGCAATGCGCATATTTTCGCGACGCGCTTGATGAATCAGCCGCTCTACACCACGGCGCAATGGGATTTTACCTTCTGCCATGAGTTGCTTGTAAAACTCAGTTTTAGAGGCGTGCAGACCTTTTACAAAATCATCAAAATCGGCTGGTTTATTGAAGCCCGTGTTAAATTTTTCTAAATAAAATTTAATCCGTTCTTTACCGCCTGTAACGGCCAAAAGCTCACCATAAAGGGCTTCATCCCAATTCCAATCCAGCCCAGCGGCTGCAAAAGCCATATTAAATGCCGGACGATGCCCGTCTTTTTCTGTATCCGCCAAAGTGCCGTCTACATCGAATAATAAAGCTTTTAGTTCAGCCATCTGCTTCTCGCTTAATCTAGTAATTTATCAAAAATAGACGATTTTTACGGATTTGCCGTAAAATTTCAAGTAAAACCCCGTTATCAAAGACCCATATATTGTGACTCGGTCAAAATAAGCCCACAAAAAAGGTTACAATTTTTGCTTGTTGAAGCCTCTTAAAGCTGATATAAATGTCGCTTAATTATCAGTGATGGTAGCAAAAAAATAATAAAAAGACGTTGTTGGACCCCGTTCAAACGCCGGTATACAAAGGCTTTTGGGTCCTCGCAGGAGAAGAACCATGGACAACACTATTAACGTAGACTTTATTGAAAACTATCCAATGTATCAGACTAAACCGGGCGAAGAGTATATGAGCCCAGAAATGTTAGAGCATTTCAAAGGGAAGCTACTGGCTTGGAAGTCACAACTGATTGCCGAAGCAAACAGTACTGTTACCCACTTGAAAACCGACTCTGATACCCCGGCAGATCCAAATGACCGTGCCTCAATGGAAGAAGAGTTTGCGTTGGAACTGCGAACTCGCGACCGCGAGCGTAAATTAATCGCCAAAATTGACAAATCTTTAAAAGACATCGAAAGCGGCGAGTACGGTTATTGCAAAATGAGTGGTGACGAAATTGGTTTGCCACGAATGGAAGCGCGGCCAACAGCAACCTTAACGGTTGAAATGAAACGCAAACAAGAAATTCGTGAAAAGCAAGGCGTTGCCTGATTTCTTGCCATCTTAAGCGACATTAAAGCGCGCCTCTGGGCGCGTTTTTCATTTACAGCCAAATCCCTTAAGTTAGCTTGAGAATCACATGGATTACAGTGGTTTATCCCTGCTTAATCCCTCCTGTCACGACAAGGCAGCACTGTTAAAGTTTAAACCGGAAACTGCAAAACCCATGACAAATCCTGTGTCTCAATCCAAGTCCCCTACCCAGCCGCACTTTTCCTTAGAGCAATACATTGCTTTATTGAGTGATCCGGCATTTTATCCGCATCCAGTCGAAGTAATTACCACAATAGAAACTCATATATCAGTGGTGTTTTTAACGGGTGAGTTTGCGTATAAATTAAAGAAACCGGTTGATTTTGGTTTCTTAGATTTTTCCCAATTAGCGGCACGCAAAAAATTCTGTGCGCTCGAAGTTGCCTTGAATCAACGGACAGCTCCAGAGCTCTATTTGGGGGTGGAAACGATATTTTACAATCCACACAACCAGTCTCTCAGTTTACAAAACAAGTCTGGCGAAGCGGTCGAGTATTTGGTCAAAATGCGGCAGTTTGATCCCAATGCCGTTCTAGGAAGACAAGGACACAGCCTTGCAATCAGTCGCTCCCAAATCGAGAGTTTAGCCTTACAAATAGCGCGCTTGCATCAACAAGCAGATGGTGTCGATTTAACGAGTACATTGGGCTTACCGAAGACCATTTTGCAACCGATGCTGGATAATTTTAACGCCTTAGAAATTTGCTTTAACTTTGCCAAGCACGCTTTTTTAGATGGCCTTTACAGCTGGACTCTGCAGCAATATGAAACCTTTAAACCCTTGATTGAACAGCGTCGTAGCGAAGGTAAGATCCGCGCCTGTCATGGCGACTTACACCTTGATAATATTGCCTTAATTGCCAATCAACCGGTGCTGTTTGATGGTATTGAATTTAACGATGAGTTCCGTTGGATTGATGGCATTAGCGACTTAGCTTTTCTATTAATGGATTTATGTTCACGCCACCATCCGGCTCTGGCATGGCAAATTTTGTCACTGTATTTGCATCACACGCAAGATTATCCTGGCTTGCCTTTATTGCGTTTTTATATGGTGTATCGCGCCATGGTGCGCGCTAAAATCACCAATTTACGCGCCGAACAGCTAGCCGATGACAGTCATGAAAAACAGCATTTATGTTCTTTAGCGAGCGACTATGTTGACTTGGCTCAAGCTTTTTCACAGGCAGCAGTCAGTCCCAAACTGATTTTACTGCAAGGCGTTTCAGGCACAGGCAAAAGCCATCTCTCCAATCAAATTCAAGCACTGCTGGAAAGTGTTGTGATTAGTTCAGACCTGACTCGTAAAACTCTGTTTGGTATCGATCCTTTAGAACGGGTTGATGAGACGCAGAAACGCAATCTGTATTCGCCCCAGATGAACGCAAAAAGCTATCAGGGTTTATTGCAAAATGCGCGCATCAGCCTTCAGTCAGGCTGGCATACATTAGTGGATGCGACCTTTTTAAAATATGCGCATCGTGCCGTGTTTTATCAACTTGCTGAAGAGTTGGGGATTGGTGTTTATCTGCTCTATATCGACAGCGATGTAAATCAAGATAGCGCTTTTTTAGCAAATCAATTAAAACAGCGTGAATTGGCGAACAACAACCCATCCGATGCCGATGCAGCGGTGATGCTTAATCAATTTCAGGTTTTAGAAAAACCTCAAGCCGATGAGCCGGCTCTGTGGTTGGATGCCAAGCAACTGCGCAACGCGTTTCCGGCAAATAAAATTAAACAATTTCTCGACCTGCCGATAACCTCTTAAAGGATTTTAAAGAGGATGAGCAGGTGTTTAAATCGGCTATTGGCTTAACGATTGCATTGACGGGCTTAGCGTTATGGTCTTTATTGCAGCCCACTTATGCGCAAACCGTCGCACCCAAAGACGCGCAGTTTTTGGGCTTGCCCATAGTGCAAATGACCTTGCCGCAAGTGCGTCGTCAATTATGGCAAATTGGCGGCTTTAAAGTGTCACGCTCAACCCGTGACTTACATCATATTGATAAATTTTTTACGCAAAGTGCACTGCTTGATAGTTATAACTTAACCTTTTACTATAATGACTTAGGTCAGGTTACCCACTTTAGACGCTTGTATCGTCCTTACTCTGAATCCTCTGAGCAAGGACAACTATTGGCAACTAACACGCTTGCAAAAACCTTGGCTAAGGATTTTGGTGCCGCTAAAGTTGAGCGCAAAGGCTGGGGCGGATTTGGTTCTTATATGAGTTATGTATGGGAAGACGATGCTTTAAGCATTCGCATTGACCGTTTAAATAATCACCCGCTGGGCGATGTTTATATTGAGTATCGACTTAAACAAAACGATCCCTATGCCGTGCAGACGGTCGAGGAAAACACCTTACCAAGATTTGTTAAAGGGAGTTAAGCGCGCATGAACACGATAAATGGGTTTGCCAATCCGTCAATGCTTGCTTATCAAGGCATTCAGCAGAATTTTCAACGCGTTGCTGAAAACACCTCTAATATTGTCCAGCCGCAAGCGGACTTTAACCAAACCGCAAATGCCTTGATTGATAACCGCATGGCACAGACTGATATCGAAGCCTTGGCCAAAGTTCTAAAAACACAAGATGCCATGCTTGGTCAGCTTTTTGAGGGCTGGGCGTAACCCAAAAGCTTGGCATTCAAACATTCTCCAATGCGTCTATAAAGTTGTTAATTTCCAACCAAGCCTCTGGCAGATGAGTAAAAGCATGATTACCGCCTGGGTAACGACAAACTCGTGCATTGGGTAAGTCTTGATACAGTGCGCAGGCAAAATCAATGTCTACCACCTCATCCCCATCATCCACCAGCAGTAAGCTCGCTAACATCGGATTCAATGGCGTAATTTCTAACTGCGCCAACTGATTTTTATACGCTGCATTAATATGCACCACCTCCTGGGTATAGGGATTACGGTGCTCTCCTAAGTAAGTGTCAAACAAGGAAAGTGGATTCAGTGCCGGATTAATCATAATGTAGGCGCAGGCGTATTTGTGTGCGAAATATTGCGCCAAATAACCACCAAGCGATGAACCTATTAGCACCACAGATGCGCCTTGCGAATGCCATGTTTGTAACTGTTTTTCGATAACCCCAATACCTGTTAATAAATCACTTTGACGATAGCCCAAAGTCAGTAGCTCGCCAAGTGGGAATGATTGTTGCGCTTGGTTTGCTTGCACAAACCACTGCCCTTTTTTTGACTGTTCGCTACTCAAAAAACCGTGTAGGTACAAGGTTTTGTGCGCCGCTTTAAATACTCGATTGGATGAGCGTTTTTCCGAATCCATCTCTGTTACAATTCCCCACTATGATAAAAACGCCCAAAATAATCGAACGCAAAACGCATTCACAGATTTTCCAGCAAGCAAAAATGCTGGGACTGACCGATTTGCAAGCAAAATTAGTGGCCAATCGCTTAGATGATGCCGAGCATATGCACGCCATCGTAACCCCTCAGCTGAAAAATCTCCAGCCGCCAAGCGAGCTAAAAAATGCCAATCAAGCAGCACAAATCATTGCCCAAGCCATTCAAGGTTCTGGGCAAATTGTATTGGCGACAGATTACGATACGGATGGTGTGACATCAGCGTGGGTGGCGAAAACCGCATTAATCGATTTTTTTGGCGTGAATGCTCAACGCGTCGAACATATTATTGGCGAACGCGCCAGCGGTTATGGGATTACTGATGAGGTGGTCGACCGAATTTTAGCCATTGATAAACCGATTGAACTGGTTATTTCCGCTGACCAAGGCTCCAGCGATGAACCGCGTATTCAACGTTTGGCACAAGTCGGTATTTCGGTTTGCGTTACCGACCATCACCAGATGCCGCAGGAAGGTGTGCCGCTGAGTGCAGTTTGCACAGTCAATCCGCAGCAACAAGGCTGTGTGTACGATAAAACCATTGCTGGCTGTTTTGTCATATTCTTAGTGATGGCTCAGGTTCGCCAAGAGTTGATTAAAGTCGGCTACTTGTCCAGCGATGCGCCAACCCTTAAATCTCT
Source organism: Thiosulfatimonas sediminis (assembly GCF_011398355.1). Lineage (GTDB taxonomy): Bacteria > Pseudomonadota > Gammaproteobacteria > Thiomicrospirales > Thiomicrospiraceae > Thiomicrorhabdus > Thiomicrorhabdus sediminis_A. The sequence goes on along the minus strand of NZ_AP021889.1, from coordinate 1,432,030 downwards.
AGCCTGTAATGTTGCACTTGGTACGGTTGCAGACAGCGTTAGTTTAAAAAGTCCGAATAATCGAGCGATTGTTCGTGCCGGTTTACAGCAAATCAATCAATTTACGATTCCTGCTTGGCAGGCAATGCGTCAGCTTAACGATAATAATAAACAGCCTTACGATGCTGAGTTCTTAGGCTTTCAAGTTGCGACCCGAATTAATGCTGCCAGCCGAGTCAGTGATGTGACGACAGCCTATCACTTCTTAACCGCAACCAATGTGGAGCAAGCCGCCTTCTTTTTACAACAGCTAGATGAAGACAATCAAAATCGTCGTGCTCAGCAAGAAGAGATGTTGACGCAAGCCAAAGATTTAGCCGCCCAGTTGTATCATCCTGAACGCTACAGCCTAGCAATTAAGATGGAAGGAAATGCTGGGATTCAAGGCATTATCGCCTCACGCATTGGTGAGAAATATGGCGTGCCGACCGTTGCAATGACGGATTTACAAGATGGTTTTTTAGCCGGAAGCGGGCGCGGTATTGTGCCGGAGATGGATTTGCGCGCCGCGTTTCAGTGGATGAGCGAACAAGAGCCGCAGATGTTTAAATCAATGGGTGGGCATAAAGGGGCAGCTGGTTGCATGATTCCTTTGGAACGCTACGAGCAGTTTAGCGAGTTATTTGAACTAGCCGTTCAAAAACAGTTACCGAGTGCACCCTATCCGCTGATAGAAACCGATGGTGCCTTAAGCAGTTGGCAGCTAACCCCTCAACTAATTGATGAAATTTCTGCGCTAGAGCCGTTTGGGCGCGAATGGCCTAAACCGCTTTTCTCAGGACGTTTTCTGGTTGACCAAGTCAAAGCCGTAGGGCAAACCAAAGTTCATTTGTCGCTTAAGTTACTCAGTGAGGATCGCCAACGGTTTGGCGCCATCTATTTTAATGCGTTGCATAACCAAGGTGATGCATTACCATTTGATAGTGGTGATTGGATTGAATGTGCTTATCAGCCAGCGTTAAATAATTTTATGGGCAACACCAGTTTGCAGTTACGCTTATCAAGTGCCAAAGCCGTTTAAATGCCTGCTTTAATAAGTTAAATAATAAAAAAGCCGCCAATTTTGGCGGCTTTTTTAAGACCAAAATCCGATTTATCCTAAACACTTACTGGTTTAAGAAATCCAAAATCGCCGTTTCGATAGCGGTTTTATCGACTAAGGTTTTTTGAGCAATCTCTTTATTAAACAGCTCCGCAATCTGCGTTGGCACCGTTACGCCAGCTTGCTCGGCAATCATTTGCAATGCTTGTTGGTCGTGTTCAGGTTTCTCGCCGGTAATCGCCAACGCGATATTCGGTGAAAATTTCGTCCATTCCGCGGTTGCATAAGCGATGGTTTTAATCGACTTATCTTGGCGCTTAGTGTCATACACTTTAAAACAGGTGGCGGTGTGTGGACACATTAAATAATTTACTGCAAACGCTTGTTTAATGTAATCCAACCCTTCTTGGTCGGTACAGAAATCAGCTGCAAAAATACTTTGCACCTGGGCCAATTCATCGGAATTAAGTTGGTAATATTTTTCATTATCCAGCTGCAGCATCAACTCTTTGGTACGCTCAGCGCCAAACAGGTCAAATAAGATGCGCTCAACATTAGAAGACTTAAGAATATCCATCGCCGGTGATGTGGTTGGGATGACCGAACTGGTGCGCAAGTCGTAAGCACCTGTGTTAATAAAACGTGTTAACACGTTGTTATTGTTAGAGGCAATGTGGATTTGCTTGACCGGCAAGCCCATTTTCATTGCGTAGTAACCGCCCAACGCATTGCCAAAGTTTCCACTTGGTACGTTCAGGTACACCTGCTCGCCCATTTGGATTGCGCCCTGGCGCACTAATTCTAAATAGCTGTAAACATGGTAAATTGTTTGAAATATAATCCGCCCAAAATTCACCGAGTTGGCCGCCGATAGAGAAATATCATGTTTTTGCAACGCAGCGTTAAATTTTTCTGACGTCAGCAAAGATTTTAAAGCCGTTTGCGCATCATCAAAATCCCCATGAATACCGATGACTTTCAAATTGGCGGCATTTTCAGTAACCATCTGTAAACGCTGCACATCAGACGTTCCGCCGTCTGGGTACAGACAAGCAACTTGTACGTTATCGCGGTTTTTAAAGGTTTCTAAGGCCGCCGGTCCAGTATCCCCACTGGTTGCCGCTAAAATGAGATATTTTTCGTTGCGTGCTTGCGCGACCGCCGATAGAACTTTACCGAAAGGCTGTAACGCCATGTCTTTAAAGGCGCGAGTCGGACCGTGAAACAGTTCGGAAACATACAGGTCATCATAGACTTTGACCACTGGCACGGGATTACTTGGATCATCAAATTTGTCGTACAATGCCAAGGCTTCATCAATCACGGCCTCGTCAATATCGACTTCAAAAGCGGTTAACAGATCTTTAGCTAAGACTTTATAACCGGAATTAACGTGATCGGTAAGAAAAGCTTCACGTAACGTTGGAAGATATTCAGGTGAGTAAATGCCGCCAAACGAGGACATCGGACTAAGAATCGCTTGCGAAAAACTGATAGACGTTGGTTTTTGACCATCATTGCCACGGGTTTCGATAAAGTTCATGGGGTGCCTTAGTTAACAAATAGGTTACAAATTCAATAATGTGCGGAATTATACCGAATGTTTTTACGAATTGCTGAGTCAGACAAGGAATAAGTCGGAATGAATCGCTTGTTGTCTGCTTAAAATCACTGACTTATTCGCACAGTGTGCGCAGATTTTTATTCCATCGCCAAAAACGTTTAAGAGCACGCGCATTCAAATAAAAATGCTGATTGGCACCGAGGTCTAAAAACAGTGAATCGATTGTACCGGCGTGCAGTGCAGCCAATAGCGGTTGCATCCATTGGGTTTCAAAATCTTGCACAACACTCAGCCATTCATTCTGTTGCAAGCTTGGAATGCGCTCCGCAAGTGTGTCCAAGTACACCAAGTTATGTCCAGCAGACGCTTGAGACAGCCAGTCTTTAGCTTGGGTCACTTGCCTCTTTGATTCTGCACCAGTGGCCAACGCCAAGCCCTGCAGATAAGCCGAATCGGCAAAAATCGCAGCATGGATGCGCTGCTTGATGTTTTGATGCTGCAAAGTGCCCTCTCCCCACGGCCAAATGCTGTTGATTTCTGGCAAGCCTTGCTCTCGCCGCTTCACATTCACCGGATGGGTATAAAACAACATTTGTGTTTCGTTGATTAATTGGCGCCAATAAGTGGCGGCATTTCCGCGCGGATAGGCCTGGTTGATGCTTTGATAAGCAACGTCCGTTAGACGAGTAGATTGCAGATCAATCGATTGCTTAATCTGCATAAACCACTGCTCGGCCCCGCCAAATAACAGTTCTACACCATCTTCTGCAAAATGCTGGTTAAAGGCCTGCAGTAGCTGTTGTGATTCAACTATGCTGATTGCCAAGTCGCTCGGCGGAATTAACACCAAGGTGTCACGGTCAGGAATCATCTGCACCGGATCGACACTTAGCCAAAAATCGTCCGGCGCCTGTTGAAACGCTTCAGGAACTAAAATGGACGCAGATAATGCGGCTCTGGGGAGAACGCTGGTCTGATGAAATAAATAACAAGCCTGCTCGGTAAAATCCCGTTCAAGCCTTGGATGGTAATCGGCTTTTGATAGCAGTTTTCGCAGTACTGGTGTTATTTTTTTCGTTAGTTCAACTTCGCTCTGCGCAACTCTTTGTGGATGCAATAGGCCTGGTACCCACAAGGTCAATGAACGATTATATGCGGCAGAAGTTGAAACGGCTCTCATCAGTCGATACACCTTAAAATTGAGTGATAAAAAAGCCAGTTGTTACACTGGCTTTAAACGTTAGACGCGGCGAGGTTTAACCTAAATCGGCTACTCGAATACGCTGCAGTTCGCTATCGACCACGCCAAGAGAGGTTAAGGCCAGCAGTGCTTGATTTAATACCGACTCCTGAACTTTGTCAGTAATCATCACTAAGGTCACTGCTTCCGAGTCCTCTAATGAAGGCTCTTGGTGGAGTTGATCAACACTTATTTGGAAATCCGCCAGTTTGGCTGAGATTTGCGCTAAAGCGCCGGCTTGGTCGTTAACAGAACAACGCAGATAGTATCTGCTACAAATTTGGTCAATCGCTTCAACTGGAGCTTGCGCCAACTGCTCAGCTTTAAACCCTAAGCCTGGAACGCGATCTTCGATATTTTGCGATTGCGCACGAATGATATCAATAATGTCTGCGACCACCGCACTCGCCGTTGGGCCAGCCCCAGCGCCTGGACCATAATACATAGTCGGACCAACATGATCACCCTTGACCATGACAGCATTCATCACGCCATCGACATTTGCAATTAACACATCTTGGGCAACTAAAGCCGGATGAACGCGCAATGAGTAGCCGCTGGCTGTGCGATTGGCAATACCGAGATGTTTAATTTTAAAACCCAACTGCTTGGCAAATTGAATGTCCTGCGCTGTGATTTTGCTAATCCCTTCGGTGTAGGTTTTATTGAACTGCAGTTCAATGCCAAACCCAATTGACGCGAGGATGGTCAGCTTATGCGCAGCATCAATCCCTTCAACATCAAAGGTTGGATCTGCTTCAGCATAACCAAGCGCTTGCGCGGTCTTCAAAACCTGTTCAAAATCCGCGCCTGGCTTGGCCATCTCAGTCAGAATATAATTGCCTGTACCGTTAATAATTCCAGCTAGCCATTCGATTTTATTAGCCGCTAAACCTTCACGTACCGCTTTAATAATCGGGATACCACCAGCGACCGCAGCTTCATAATTAACAATCACGTTATTTTGGTTTGCCAACGCAAACAGCTCATTGCCATATTCGGCAATCAGTGCCTTATTGGCTGTCACCACATGCTTACCGTTGTTAATCGCCGTAATCAGTAAGTCTTTGGCGTAACTGGTGCCGCCGATTAACTCGACCACGATATCGACATCTGGATGCGAAACAACCTCTTCTGGATTGGTGGTCATTTGAATGCCGCTGACATCAACCGAGCGCGCTCGATTCAAATCTCGAACAGCAATGATGCGGACTTCAATATTGTGGCCGATGCGACGCTTGATTTCAGTGAGCGTGGTTTGCAGGATGTTGAGCGTTCCGCCGCCAACCGTTCCAAGACCAAGTAGACCAATCTTAAAGGTTTTCATAGTGTATTAGTAATCCTGTGGAATTTGTCCAGCAGCCGGATAGTGCCGCTGGAGCGCTACTGTTTATTTATTTTGTTGGATTAAACCATCTTTGCGGAACATATCACGAATACCGCGGATAGCTTGACGCGTACGATGCTCATTTTCAATCAGACCGAAACGAACATGGTCGTCGCCATAGTCACCAAAACCGATACCCGGAGCAACCGCCACTTTAGCTTCCGTCAGCAATTTTTTAGAAAACTCTAGCGACCCCATTGCCAGATATTCTGGCGGAATTTTCGCCCAAACGAACATCGTCGCTTTAGGTGGCGTAACTTCCCAGCCAATCGCATTAAGACCGGCGCATAGTACATCGCGACGTGACTTATACATGTCGGAAATTTCCTGCACGCATTCTTGTGGCCCTTCTAACGCGGTAATTGCCGCAACTTGAATAGGCGTAAAAGTACCGTAATCCAAGTAAGATTTCATCCGTTTAAGTGCGTGTACCAGCTCTGGATTCCCAACCATAAACCCAACACGCCAGCCTGGCATATTGTAGCTTTTTGATAGGGTGTAAAATTCAACTGCAATATCTTTAGCGCCTTCTACTTGCATAATCGACGGTGCTTTATAACCATCAAAAGCGATGTCGGCATAGGCCAAATCGTGAATAACCCAAATATTGTGTTCTTTCGCAATCGCCACCACTTTCTCAAAGAAATCCAATTCAACGGTTTGCGTTGTTGGGTTGCCAGGAAAGTTCAAAACCAGCATTTTCGGCTTTGGCCATGAATCCTTAATCGCTTTTTCCAGTTCCTCGAAAAAATCAACGTCAGGCGTCATTCGTACATGGCGAATATCGGCACCGGCAATCACAAAGCCATATGGGTGAATCGGATAAGCCGGATTTGGCACTAATACCGTATCGCCCTTTTCCACCGTGGCTAAAGCTAAGTGCGCCAGCCCTTCTTTAGAGCCGATGGTAACCACGACTTCACTGTCGGAATCTAGCTCAACATCGAACTTGGTTTTATACCAGTTACAGATCGCCTTACGCAGACGCGGAATCCCTTGCGAAACCGAGTAGCGATGCGTACCCTCGCGCTGGACAACTTCAATAAGTTTATCGACGATGTGTTTTGGCGTGTCCTGATCTGGATTGCCCATACCAAAGTCAATAATGTCTTCACCACGACGGCGCGCTTCTGCTTTGAGTTCTCCAGTGATGTTAAAAACATAAGGAGGGAGTCTTTTAATTCTTTGAAATTCGTCTGCCACGAAAAATGCCTTTCCAACCAAGTGTTGAGCCGCGTTTTAGTTGCGCCGCAACCGCTCTCAAACAAGCCAAAAAATAAGAAAATTATGGGTTTTATTAAAGGGGATAATGATACAGCATCAAAGTTTTACGTCAATTGAAAAAAATGCCAGAATCCGCTTTAATACAGGCAAATTTGGGTGAAACATCGTTCACTTTGGAATGATTTTTACAGGGAAGATTGATGCTTAAATATTTCCCCAACAGGGGACAAAGGAAGAACGATGAAATTTAGCGAACACCGCGATTCAAATATCAATGTAGTAAAAACCTATCAATCTGGTGAGGTACGAATTAATGCGCAGGTTTTTAAACAAAGCCTGTATTTTACCCAGCATGAAATTTTCAGCGATTGGACGATTCAACAGATTGCAGATTTAAGTGACGAACATTTACAACCGATTGTGGCGCTGCAACCAGAGGTGATTATTTTAGGCACGGGTGAAAAACAGGTGTTTCCAGATATACGCTTTTTCTCTTATTGTGCCTGTCATGGTATTGGTCTGGAAGTGATGGCGAATGATGCAGCCTGCCGCACTTATAATGTATTAACTACCGAGGACCGCGATGTGGTACTTGCGTTAATCTTCTCGCAAGCAGAGACTAACTGAAAAATCTGATTGTTCAGTAAGTTAGCACAGCCTTTAAATTGATTTTTCACTGGAAAATAGACCCAATAAAACCCCAAATGCTCTCGGGCATAGAGCCTTTTTGCTGAGCAAGGCGACTGTTTGCGGTTATCTCGTCAAGACTAAACAATCCCTTGCTACAACTTATAGAATCCGATGGAAACTTATTCCAACCTCAATTGGTTAAGATGTTTTTAATGGAAATCTTCTGACCGTGATAACGCGTTTCTACATACAGTTTTGGCCGCTGGGTTACCCCTGTCGCGCCCATTTCGGCAATCTGCTGTCCAGCTTGGACCTGTTCCCCTTTTTGAACCAGTAATTTATGGTTATGCGCATAGACGGACAGCTTGCCATCGGCGTGGCGTAACATCACCATATTGCCAAAATCGGCAATCCCATCACCCGCAAAAACCACAACGCCATCCGCCATCGCATACACACTTTGGCCAATAAAACCGTAAATTTCTAAAGCGCTAATCCCTTTTGCATCCCGTACAAAGCGATAATCAGTCTGTTTGTTCATTGGCCAAATCCAATTAAAACTGCTTTGTGACGGATCCTTTGCGGACTCAATCGGTTGCGATTGATATTGGCCTTGATCGCGATTAAAAACTTGGGCAACCGAGTTATCAGGTGTCTCTTGAGTTTGCTGAACAACCTCTTTCTCTTTTGACTCACTATTAACTGGCTCAGCATAGGGAATACGCAGTTCTTGATTAATATAAATCAAATCTGCGCGTTTAATATTGTTGGCTTCTTGCAATAACTCGAGTGGCACATCGCATTTACGGGCAATTTTGCCAAGGCTGTCGCCAGGACTGACCACATAAATTATTGCACAGGGATTTTCGCCCTGTCGTGTTGTCTGCGCCTTAATTGTGCTTTCGCGGCCATCATTCTGTGCAGTTGGCTCGTATTTCAGTTGCGAACTGCAACCAGAAAACTGGCTGCTTAACAGCAATAGCGAGATTGAAGCAATAAGTATCTTAGGTTTAGATGGTGCTAAATTGAGCATAATACAGTTCTTTTTAAACAGTTAATACAGTAAAAGTGGCGTTATAAATCGCATTTTTACATTAAAACAGATAGTGCCAACCTACGACTAGCACGATGATCGCAACCAAGATCCAACCAATCCAGTCGACCCATTTTTGGATGAGCGGTTCTAAAGGCGCTCCACCCCACTTCATCAGGCCGGCGACCAAATAAAAACGCGCACCGCGGCCAATGAAAGAAGCGATTACAAACGGCAAGAGTGCCATCGAACTGGCGCCAGCGGTAATGGTGAATACTTTATACGGAATAGGACTGAATCCGGCGATAAACACCACCCAGACGCCGTAATCAGCAAAAAATTGCGTGGCGCTATCTAACTTACCTTGGTAACCCAGCTCGACAATCAACGGGGTAATCGCATCAATCGCAAAATAACCAATTGCATAGCCTAATAGCCCACCTAAAACGGAAAAAACCGTGGTGATCCAAGCAAACCAAAATGCTTGTTGAGGACGAGCCAAACTCATCGGCATTAGCATAATATCCGGTGGAATCGGGAAAAATGAGGATTCGGCAAAACTCATCCCACCAAGATAATAAGGGGCTTTTGGATGTGCTGACCAGCGTAAAACGGCGCGGTACAGCGGTGAGAAAATTTTCATTGCGCGACTCCTTTTCGCATTGGAACAAAACTAACATCCCCCAATGGATATTGTTGTAACTGCTCACCTTGGCGAACAAAGCCATAAAGATGCTGCGGCTCAGCACCAATTGGAATTACCATTCGCCCACCCTCTTTTAACTGTGCGACTAATTCTGGCGGTAAAGTTTCTGGCGAAGCCGCAGAGATAATGGCATCAAACGGCGCCAAATCCGGCAACCCCCAATGACCATCAGCGGTAAAGAAATGCACATTACCAACTTGCAATTGATGGAGACGACTTTGCGCTTGGTAACTCAATTCGGTAATGCGTTCTACCGTATAGACTTCCGAACAAAGGGCGGAAAGCAGTGCCGTTTGATAACCCGAACCGGTACCAATCTCCAATACTTTGTGAATTGGCTGTTCAGCAATCAACCATTGAGTCATCAGCGCCACCGTCGATGGGTGTGAAATAGTTTGTTCATGGCCAATCGGCAAAGCACAGTCTTCATACGAGCGCTGTGCAAAAGCAGGATCAACAAAAAGATGCCGTGGCACCATGTTCATCACCTGCGCAACCCGGCTATCATGCAAAATGCCTTGTTGTAATAAACTGTCGATAAGACGTTGACGGCTGCGTGGCGACGTCATACCAACGCCATCAAATTCTTGGCAAATTTGCGCGTTTAAAGGCTGACCAGCATAAGGCGGCATCATCGCAAAGCTCTCTGATTAATCATGATTGACCAACATAATCATCAAATAGATGCGCCCATTGCTGTAATGCTTGAAGCGTTTGATAATGGGTTAAATCGATTGTCAAAGGGGTAATCGAGATGTACCCAGCCTCGACGGCATGAAAATCAGTATCTTCAGCGGCGTCAGCAGCGACACCAGCAGGACCAATCCAATGAATTGGCAATCCCCGTGGATCCAACTGAGTTACCACCGCTTCTGAGGCGTGCCGCCGCCCTAAACGCGTAATTTTAATGCCGCGGATTTGCGTAATCGGCAAGTCCGGTACATTGATATTTAAAATGCTGTCTGCACTTAAACGAAGTTGCTCTAGGCTGTTGAAAATCTTGAGAAAAAAATGTGCCGCTGTCGCAAAGTGCTGATGACCGCAAAGAGAGATCGCTATCGAAGGCTTGCCCAGAAAACGACCTTCGGTGGCCGCAGCCACAGTGCCGGAATAGAGTACATCATCGCCCATATTCGCACCGGCATTGATTCCGGAAATAACCATATCAGGCTGAAACCCAAGCGCCCCATTCACTCCTAAGTGCACGCAATCGGTTGGCGTACCGTTAACCGAATATTGGCTGATTTTTTGATCACTCGATTCACTGATTAACTGCGTACGCAGCGGATTAAGCAGCGTTAAAGAGTTACTGGCGGCGCTGCGGTTGCGATCTGGTGCGATAAGCGTCAGTGTTTCAATCTGCGGCAACGCCTGTAAAGCATTAAAAAGTGTTTGGATGCCAGGGGCAAAGTAGCCATCATCATTCGAGATTAGGAGTTTCATTCCGTTACAATATACCCATTAAATGCGAGTTAAGTTTTAGGCAGTTAATATACCGATAAGTCCGCGCTTTAGCAAAGGAAGGGGTAAAAAAGCGCCTTGAAAATGACTACGCCAGAATCGTAATAGGAATAATCAGCAGTGAGTGATCAAGAGACAAACTTATTTGCCGAGGCGATGCACGATGTAACGCCCTTGCCAGACAATAATAAGATCAAGCATTACAGCCGTGAAAAACAACAGCAAACGGCAAGAAAAACCATTAAACAACTTAAACGGCAACCGAAAAGCACCCCAACATTGCATTTAAATCGTTCGGTCACCTTTGCTAAAGTTGGTGCCTTTGAAACTGTGCAATACGCTCAAAAAGGGGTGCAATTGCGTGATATCAAACGCCTGAAGAGTGGTGATTTTGTCGTGCAATCCTTATTGGATTTACATGGTTGCACACATGAGCAGGCGTTGTGCCAATTAAATGCCTTTTTAGCAGAAGCCATCGCTTATCGGCTGCGTTTTTTGCGGATTGTGCACGGTAAAGGGTATAACTCCGACAGTGAATTTCCGATTTTAAAAAATTTAACCAATGAAGTCTTGCGCCAGTGCCCACAGGTGATTGCCTTTAGCTCCGCGATGGAAAAAGACGGTGGTGTCGGCGCGGTTAATGTGCTCTTAAAAGCGTGAACGTTAAGGTTTAATCGCCTCTGGCGGCGCGCTGCTTTCTTCTTCAATCGCCTCTTCAAGAATGTTGCCATCCGCATCGAGCGGACGCTTTTCTGCACTTGGCATTAAAGGCGTGACCGAAATGACTTCAATAAAAACTTCGTTCTTTTTAATCATCCCGAGGTTTTCTCTGGCTAAGGTTTCTATGCCATCGGTCGAGTTATGCAACGCGTTGATTTTTTGCTTTAAACGAATGTTCTCCGCCTCTAGTTTTGCCAATTCTTGTTTGATCGCCTGTACATCTTGCTGATTACTCCATAAGCCAGAAAACCCACTGTCCGCAAACAATAAACGCAGTAAGAAGTAGACACATAAAACCGCTAAACCAATAATAATGAATTTTCTTTTCATCGCCTTCAACTATTTCCCTAGCAAAGTGAAATTCTACCAAAAAAAGAAAAAGCGCCAAGAGCCTTAAATCTCTTGGCGCTTTGCGCATCATTCACTCAGAAAATACAAAAAAAGTCCAAGGGAGCTTTGTTTGGCTAGGGCAAAATTTGCGACAGGACAACTTTAACAGCCGATTCAAACTTGACAAAAGCAAGTAATCAAACCACAGTCATTCAAGCAAAGCAAATTTTACAAAGCCCTTAGCCCAATGGGCAATTTATTCCATCTTTTCCAAAGTAAATTATTTCTTTAGATTATAAAAAGCCGCTTTACCAGGGTAAACCGCTTCTGCACCCAAAGCTTCTTCAATACGAATCAGTTGATTATATTTTGCGATACGGTCAGTACGAGACAGAGAACCGGTCTTGATTTGGCCACAACCCGTTGCCACTGCGATGTCGGCAATTGTTGTGTCTTCAGTTTCACCAGAACGATGAGATACAACTGCGGTATACCCCGCCTTTTTAGCCATTGCAATCGCTTCAAAGGTTTCCGTTAAAGTACCGATTTGGTTAATCTTGATTAGGATTGAGTTACCAACGCCTTTCTCAATGCCTTCGGCCAAAATTTTTGGATTGGTCACGAATAAATCATCACCGACGACTTGTAGACGGTCGCCAAATTTTTCAGTTTGCAGTTTAAAGCCGTCCCAGTCAGACTCATCCAGACCGTCTTCAATTGAGATAATCGGGTACTTGTTAACCCATGCACCCAAGAAATCAACCATCTCTGCAGAAGTTAGCGTTTTATCTTCAGACGCTAAGTAGTAGTTACCTGTTTCTTTGTTGTATAACTCAGAAGAAGCGGCATCCATTGCAATCATAATGTCTTCACCTGCTTTGTAACCAGCGGCTTCAATTGCTTCCAAAATAACGGTAATCGCTTCTTCGTTTGACTTTAGGTCAGGAGCGAAACCGCCCTCGTCACCAACTGCGGTATTGTACCCTTTATCATGCAGTACTTTTTTAAGCATATGGAACACTTCAGCACCGTAACGAATGGCTTCTGACATAGAAGGCGCGCCGACCGGCATAATCATAAACTCTTGGAAATCAACAGAGTTATCTGCATGCTCACCACCATTGATAATGTTCATCATTGGGACAGGCATCTGGTAATCGTCGGTTTTTAGATAGACGTAAAGTGGTAGACCTTTAGATGCTGCTGCAGCTTGTGCAGTCGCAATCGAAACAGCAAGAATGGCGTTCGCGCCTAAACGTGCTTTGTTGTGCGTACCATCAAGCTCAATCATCGCGTTGTCAATCGCTTTTTGATCTGTCGCGTCCATACCAATCAGCTTCGCTTTGATTTCGGTATTGATGTTGTTAACTGCGTTAAGTACGCCTTTGCCACCAAATTTAGATTTGTCGCCATCACGTAATTCGATTGCTTCACGTGAACCGGTAGAGGCTCCAGATGGAGAAATACCACGGCCTTTTGAGCCGTCTTCCAAGATCACATCCGCTTCCACAGTTGGATTACCGCGAGAGTCAATGACTTGGCGAGCTTTAATATCTTTAATTAATGACATTGTTTTTCCTATCGTTAATTGAAATTTAAGAAACTTATAATATGTTGTCAGCTGTTTAACTGTAAACGTAAGATACGCCGGTTAAATGACAGCCAGATTAATTCACAAAATAAAGCCCCGAAAACACATTTCAGGGCTTAATGTAACGCTTTAACCTAATAGGCTATTTTCGATGAATCCGTGCTTTTTGACGACATCGTCAAGCTCTTTCATCGTTTCCAATAGCGGTCTAAGGTTGCCTAGCGGCCACATATTTGGGCCGTCACTCAGTGCCTTTGAAGGGTCTGGATGTGTTTCCATAAAAAGACCGCTGATACCCGCCGCAATTGCCGCGCGCGCCAATACAGGAACCATCTCACGTTGTCCGCCGGAAGTCATCCCCTGACCACCAGGCTGTTGCACTGAATGAGTTGCATCAAATACCACAGGACAACCGGTTGAGCGCATTTGCGCCAAACCACGCATATCCGAAACCAAGGTGTTGTAACCAAATGATGTCCCACGATCACAGACCATGATATTTTCATTGCCCACTTCACGCGCTTTGGCAACGACTTGCTCCATATCCCAAGGCGCTTGGAACTGCCCTTTTTTGATATTGACAGGCAACCCTTGCTTACAAACATTTTGAATAAAGTTCGTTTGGCGCACTAAAAACGCCGGTGTCTGCATAACATTCACCACTGAAGCGACTTCATCCAACGGACTGTCTTCGTGGACATCGGTTAACACTGGAACGCCAATTTCGTCTTTCACTTTTTGCAAAATACGCAATCCTTCTTCGATTCCTAAGCCACGAAAGCTTTTTGTCGAAGAACGATTGGCTTTATCAAAAGACGACTTGTAAATAAACGGAATACCCAACTCATCGGTCAAGGTCTTCAGAGCGGCGGCAGTGTTCATTGCCATCGCTTCGGATTCAATGACGCAAGGCCCAGCAATTAAAAACAGTGGCTTATCTAAACCGGCATGAAAATGACAAAGTTGCATTACGCTTGTCCTTGTTTGTAATCATTAGCCGCATTCACAAAAGCACTGAACAGCGGATGTCCTTTACGCGGTGTCGACGTAAATTCCGGATGGAACTGACACGCCACAAACCAAGGATGATTCGGGATCTCAATAGTCTCTACCAAGCTGCCATCTTCAGAGCGACCCGCAAACTTCAGCCCAGCCTCTTCTAAGCGCGCAATATATCCATCATTCACTTCATAACGATGGCGATGGCGCTCGCGAATTGTGTCTGCACCATAGATTTCAGCAATCTTAGAACCGGCTTGCAATTGGCATTGCTGTCCGCCCAAACGCATGGTGCCACCTAAATCGGTCTGCTCATCACGTTCAACGACATTCCCCTCTTCATCCGTCCATTCGGTAATCAAGGCGACCACTGGATGCGGCGTTTTAGGATTCAGTTCGGTAGAGTGGGCATGCGCCAGTCCTGCGACATTACGAGCATATTCGACGACCGCCATTTGCATACCCAAACAGATGCCCAAATAAGGCACTTTATTTTCACGCGCAAATTGAATCGCCTTGATTTTGCCTTCGACACCACGCTCACCAAATCCACCCGGAACCAAAATGGCGTCTTTGTTGTGTAGTCGGTTTAAATCGGTTTTTTCCAACTCTTCAGAGTCGATGTAATCAATATTCACTTTAGTGCGGCTGTGAATCCCTGCATGAATCAAGGATTCAATGAGCGACTTATAGGCTTCGGTTAAATCGGTGTACTTACCAACCATGGCAATCTCAACCGATTTTTCTGGATTCAGTTGATCTGCAACCACTTTATCCCAATCGGATAGATCGACCGCATCCGCTGAAATGTTTAAACGTTCGATAACTAAATCGTCAAGCCCTTGCTCATGCAATAGACGCGGTACTTCGTAAATCGTACGCGCATCCAAAGAGTTAATCACCGCACGCTCTTCAACATTGGTAAAAAGCGCAATCTTACGGCGCTCACCGTCTTCTAACGCCATTTCTGAACGACAAATGAGAATGTCAGGCTGAATACCAATTGAACGCAACTCTTTAACCGAATGCTGAGTGGGTTTGGTTTTCACTTCACCGGCGACGGCAATGTATGGCAGAAGCGTTAAGTGCATAAAAAGTGCGTTAGCGCGCCCTACTTCTAAACTTAACTGGCGAATGGCTTCTAAAAACGGCAAGGATTCAATGTCCCCTACCGTACCGCCGACTTCGACCAAGGCAACATCGTAACCAGCCGCAGCCAGTTTAATACGATTTTTAATTTCATCAGTAATGTGCGGAATAACCTGAACCGTACCGCCAAGATAATCACCACGGCGTTCATTACGGATGACGGTTTCATAAACTTGGCCGGTTGAAAAACTGTTGCGACGGGTGAAGTTACGCTGTACAAAGCGTTCGTAGTGACCTAAGTCCAAATCGGTTTCTGCACCGTCATCGGTTACAAAAACTTCACCATGCTGTAATGGGCTCATGGTGCCAGGGTCAACATTGATGTAGGGATCCATCTTTAACATGCTGACTTTCTGCCCGCGTGCTTCCAATAAAGCACCAAGCGAAGCCGCTGCAATCCCTTTACCTAGCGAGGATACAACGCCACCTGTTACAAAAATATATTTCGTCATTAGGGTCACTTTTAAGAGAAAAAAAAAGAACTTGAAGTACAACGATTCAAGTAATCAGAATGGAAGCGCATTATAGCGAATCTGTCTCTTTACAGCAATCTCTTTCCCAAAAAAACGTGATGACTTAATGGATTAATTTAAGGATACGCAAAAAAAGTCAAAATGAGTTCAAACACCGAAAAACTTGACTGGACAAGGCGGGGTTTTTTGTTATGGCAAGACCGGATAAAAACAGATAGCACCAGACCCTAACTCAAGAAAATACTTACGCACTATGCGGTTTTAAAAAGATTTTTAATTGCCTATTTATAGCTGTTTATAAGGAGTCTTTCAAGAGACCGCATAGTCGCCAGCACTGTATTTGATTGAGTGAAAGGACTGACTCACACGCAATTTGGGAGTGGTTTTTTGCTCTTGCCAGCCCTAGTGGGTAAATCGACAAGCTGTCTTTATATTGAATCACTGGCCATAGATCACGCTCCCATGGAGGAATTTGACTGCTCTGAAAAAAACGTTTTAGTGCTTTTTTATTGATTTGATACCAGTCAGCATGGTTTTGCTGAATATACGCCAAGCTTAGGATTTGGGCATTATCTGGATTGAATGGTTTAGGTAAGTGCCAATGCCACACGTGCGTGTCAGCAACGTCAATTTGTGGTTGCCCACTTAACCAAGCAAAGTCATAGGTTTGCTGCAAACTAGGCGGCATCTCTGTCAGCAGATAAAGGCGTTGCTGAAAAATACGCAGAGACCGTCCTCTGCCAAGTTGCAATTGTGCACTGCCTGTGATCTCTGGCTGCCAGTAAATTGCAAGCCAATCAAGTACGGTTTTATTCAAGCGACTCGAATAAGCGCTGCATTGAGTCAACCAGTAACGTAAAACATTTTTTTGCTCGGCCCACTCCAGCAAAGGATCACGCCTTAAATACAGTGGAGTGGCATCGCCGGCTCGCAACTGCAACTGCGCCAATTTATTCAATAAATGATCGGCTTCTTGTAAGTGAACACTGGTGGCCGCCAAATTTTGAATCGCTGCAGGCTGTTGTTTAGCCAATTGGGGCAAGATGGTATGGCGCAGCCAATTACGGCGATATTGGATATCATGGTTAGATTCGTCTTCAATCCAGCACAAATCATGCAGCGCTGCATAAGCAATAAGCTGTTTTTTAGCCGTATTGAGCAAAGGACGTAAATGCCAATGCGCCTGCTTTTTCTGAACAGCCTGCATAGCCCCCAGACCACGCACACCGCTTTGGCGCAGGGCATTCAATAAGAAGGTTTCTGCTTGATCATTTTGGTGATGTGCCGTCAATAACACCTCATCCACACTTAACTGAGCAAACAGCGCTTGATAGCGAAGACGACGCGCCGTGTCTTCCAAGCCTTGGCGATGCGTGGCGCATAGTTCAATACTTAAATGCTGAAACGCAATGCCATGCTGTTCACAGAAATCACTACAAAAACGCTGCCATGCCAACGCCTGGTCATGAAGATTGTGATTAACGTAAACTGCGCGAATTTGCCGAGAAGTATCCTGCATTTGCCATTGATGACATAGGTGCAATAGCACCAAAGAATCCATGCCACCGCTAAAAGCAATGCACAATTTTGGCGTGGATACCGAAAGCTGAACAGTATGTAAAAGTGCTGTTAGATTCGTATCAAATGTGGCATTAAAAGTGCGAATGGAGAAATCCGCTATTGGGAGAGTAAAACCTTCTTCGTCAGAGGTTAAAGAGTACGCATTGTGCAGACAATAACTAGGAATAGCTTGAGACAATGCGTACAAGTTCGTGCGGGACATAAATTATGTTAAACGGAGCGTGACAACTTAACCTTCAAAGTTGCCATAACTCATATAGCGATTATAACGTTTGGTGACCAGCTCATCACTCGAACGGGTTTTAAGTTCGGAAATTTGTGCTAACAACGCCGCTTTTAGATTACTGGCCGCTTGTTGGTGACTGCGGTGTGCGCCACCCAAAGGCTCACTGATGATTTTATCAATAAGCCCCAACTCTTTTAAACGTGTTGCCGTAATTCCCAAGGCTTCTGCTGCATCCGCCGCATTTGCAGCGTTTTTCCATAAAATCGATGCACACCCTTCTGGCGAAATAACCGAATAAGTGGAATATTCCAACATCATGGTGACATCACCAACACCAATTGCAAGTGCGCCACCAGAACCACCCTCACCGATAACGGTACAAATAATCGGTACTTTCAATTCTGCCATCTCAATGAGATTGCGAGCAATCGCTTCGCTTTGACCACGTTCTTCAGCATTAATCCCTGGATAAGCGCCAGGTGTGTCAATAAACGTGACAATCGGCAGGTTAAAACGCTCGGCCATCTTCATTAAACGAAGGGCTTTACGATAACCTTCTGGGCGAGGCATTCCAAAGTTACGACGAATCTTTTCTTTAGTATCACGCCCTTTCTCTTGTGCAATCAACATCACAGCATGACCATCAATACGCCCTAAACCGCCGACAATCGCCTCATCATCAGCGAACGCACGGTCACCATGCAGCTCTTTAAATTCATCAAAGACCATGGGAATGTAATCCATCGTATAAGGACGTTGAGGGTGGCGCGAGACTTTGGCGATTTGCACGTCAGTCAATTTGCTGAATATAGACTTGGTCAGGTTGGCGCTTTTTTCTTCTAGGGCCGAGATCTCCTGAATTAAATCCATGTCTTCGCCCTCTAAATGTCGAAGCTCTTCAATCTTTGCTTCGAGTTCGGCAATCGGCTGTTCAAAATCCAAAAAATCTAATTTCATCATTTTCCATCTCAAGACAAGGCTTATTTAAGGATACACAGAATAAGCCCCGATTCATTTCAGCGAGGGCTGGCAGTCATTATCAGCGCTCGAGATAGCCGCAAATAGGACGCTATGCAAAGCTAATTTATTGCGTGCCTGGGGTGATTTGAACTTATTCAGTGTTTCCTTGAGCGCGCATTTTAACAAAGTTGGCGGCTGCGTATGAAATTTGTGATTAACAACCACCTAAAAAAGACGATTTTAAAAATGAGATTTTACCTTTATAAGCAAATGCTTAATAATACGCCTTACAACTCATATTAATACATTAAAGTTAAGGACAGTCAGATGAAAGCAGTAGCAAAATACTCTCAATCTCCGATCACAAAAGCCATTTTAGCTGGCGCAATGTTTAGCGTAAGTGCAGTCAGCTTTGCTGATAACGGCCTAAAAGGCAGCGGTGAGTTAGGCTATAGCGATACGTCTGGCAATACTGAAAGCACCTCTTTGTATGCCTCACTAAAGCTGACTTACAACCTTGATGCTTGGGAAATTAAATCCCTTCTGGAAGCCAATTACCAAGAAGAAAGCCAAGTACAAACTCAAGAGCGTTATCTGTTTGATTTACAAGGCAACCGTTATTACAACGCCAGCAGAAGCTATTACAGCTTTGCCGGTGCGCGTTTAGAAAAAAGTAAATTTGAAGGTATCGCGCTGGATTCAACCTTAACCGCTGGTTTAGGGAAAACTCTTTATAAAACCGATGCAACCAAGCTTACTGCAGAATTAGGTGCTGGTTACCAAAACATCGAGTATACCGCTACTTTTGGTAATGGCAGTGAAGACCAACTTATTGGTCGCGTTAAAGCCGACCTTGCACACAAGTTCAATGAAAATGTCGACTTTGGGCAAGATTTAACCACAACGCTCAGTGACAATAACACCAAAATTGAAGCGAACAGTGCTTTAAAAGTGAAATTAGCTGAGAAAATGCGATTAAGTGCCGGATTTAAATACCGCTATAATTCAGACCCAGCGACCGGCGCGCGTAAAGTGGACAAGCAAACCTTGCTGACACTGGTGTTTGATTTCTAACATTTGATTAATTCCTCTGTTGATGGCATTGACAATGCCTATCAATATTTTCTTTAAAGGACGCAATTGAGCGTCCTTTTAGGATAAAATAACGCATCAAAAACTAACCTAAAAATGAACGATGCCTAAACAATCCTTCAGGAAAAACAGAATAAGTCATCTTCCCTGATCATCTGACCTGAAATCCTAAAATTCGCTCAAAAACTAGCTTTTTCCTCGCTAATTCTTGCTGAATTTCACCAAATACAAAGTGAATTCCAGTTATTCTAAAGACTCCTGTCCTACATTTCATCAAATTATCTGATCAATTTTGTAAACGTTTGCTCAAGCAAACAACATGGGGATTACTATGAGTTTCAAGGCAAGCCTAGAATGTGCGCATTGCTATCTGTCGCTAAAATCAATGGCGACTTGTTCTGCATTGCCTTAGGTAAACAGCTTATACTTGTCTAAATACTTTCTAAGTACTTGTTTACCCTAAAAATAAGCGAATCATTATATGCTTTTAATCGCTAAAAATACAATTTAGTTAACTCTGTTTTTGCTTATATTTTCTTATATTGTGATAAATCCCCAGTAAGGTTTGGTGTGCTTGCGATTGCTTGAAAATATCAACCCCTTGCGGTGCATTCCAAAACTGCATTTCGCCCTGTAGATGCGCCAGTATTTTGTTTACCGTATCTTGGGTGAATAATGCCTGCAATCCGGTACTGTCATGCAAGAAGACCTGATCTTCTTCAAGCATTCCTTCCAAAGCAAATTCAAATGCGCGATAGATGCCATACCAAGGCGTTTGCGGGTTCAGGAAATGGCGAATATCCAACAAACAATCCAGTGCCGCCGAATAATCTTTTGCGGCCAAGAAACACCAGAACTTCAACTGCAAACAATTTACGCTGCCCCAGAAACTACCCGCGTCCGGCATAAGACCGATTAAACTCGCAACACCTTGGTGGTCACTAAAGCCTAGCTCGTCAATTAAATCGACAATTTCTAATGGATTCTGCTGTTGCGGATAACTCAGCAACGCAAGTCTTAATAAGCGCCCGAAATTCTGATTAGCATCCAACAATTCATGCTTTGGATAAACTTCGGACATTCCAGGCACCACAAGGCGACAGGCTGCAAAACCAAATTGTTGGTAATTCGCGATATAGACGTCCGTGCCTTGCTGATAAACCAATTCGCAAAGATGCTGCCATTGTTGCGCGACATCCCCACTAAAGTCCCAAGCCTCAAATTCATAATCGAAATTATGGCTGACAAAATTGGCGTGGATCAGACCACTCGAATCAATAAAGTGATTTTCAATATTTTCATCGGAAGCAACCATAAACGCATCAAAACTTGGCATTTGAAAACCATCTAATTCTTTTAGATGACGTCCCTGCAAAGATTCGGTCAGGGTACGCTCTACCGCCACTTCGAAAATAGGATGGGCACCAAAAGATGCGAAACACAATCCAGTGGCTTGATGATAGAGGGTGACGTTAATCACTGGAAACCGACCACCTAAAGAGGCATCGCGCACTTCAATAAAAATCCCTTCTTCCTGTAAGGCCGCAATTGCTTGAACGATTGCCGGATACTGATTTAGCACCTCAGCGGGCACAATCGGTATACATAAATTCTCTCGTAAAATACGGTTTTTAACCCAACGCTCGAACACTTCTGAAAGCCCTTGAACCTGTGCTTCAAGCGCGGTATTACCAGCGGCTAAACCATTACTTGCGTAAAGGTTGGAGAATAAGTTCATTGGAAAATAATGCACCTTGCCGGTTTTTTGCGCCGTCATCGGTAAGGCACGAATCTCTTCAACATGGTCGTTAAAACTCAAAAAACTATCAAATTCAAACTCGCTTTCGGCAAAATCTGCATAGTCATCTGAAGCACTTAAATCAGCATAAAACGCCCATAATTCAGGACTTAGCATTTCACGGAAATTATCTGGGGAAAAGCTCTTTTCGTTCGGATAATACAACCACTGGCCTTGACTGCTGGCTACCTCTTCTTCTAGCCAGTAATCAGAAAAGAAATAATTCGTAGATAACCGCTCTAAAAACTCACCTAACGCACTGGCATAACACGCTTTTTCGGATGCGCCCTTGCCGTTGGTAAAAATACCCGGACAACTCTGTTCGTAAATGTGCAGCGAATGGATATGCGGCACAGGATGCAGTTTTAGTCCTTGCTGAAGGTTAAAACCAATCTCTTGGGTGATTGATTCTAAGTTCTGAATGGACTCTTCTAAACTACGCTCTTTTCCTTTAATAAACGTCTGTTCGCTCACAAGGGCTCCCTAATTAAATTTCAAAATAAAACAAACTGTGCTTTGGTTAAATAATTTTAATGAGTGTATTTTTAAGTAATCGGTACAATGAATTTTGCTTACTTTTCTTCAAAATTTTAGCTTGGAGGCACTATGAAGAAACCTATGATCGCTCTATTTTCCATTGCGGCATTTTCTCTTTCCACATCGGCTATGGCCGAACATCCGGGTAAGGCGTTTCACGATTCGGCCAATTGCATGAAATGTCACACCGATAAACCCTACTCGCCACAAAAGACCCCAACCTATGAAAAATTAGTCAAAGCAGTCAGTTTTTGTAATGACAATCTTAATACCGGTATGTTTGAAGACGAAGTAGAACAATTAGCGGATTATCTCAACCAAGCTTATTACAAGCACCCTAAACCGTAATTGAATCTTTTTGCTGTACGATAAAAATATAAAAAAATAAGATTTGCAATCGATCATTGGTAGCAACAAAAAAGCCATACTCAGTAGTATGGCTTTTTTATTACATAATAAAATAGACGTTAGGAATTGCGCTTAATGGTCTCTGTTAAGTCTCTTAAACGTTGTACACGCTCTACACCGGCCATTTCAATCCCTTCTTCGTACAACTGATCTTTGGCATCGGCCAAAGCCTTATCCAGCGCTTCAATCATAAAATAATGGTAACTGCTTTGACCAATCTTTGGCCAGTCTCGCTGTTTAGCGGCCCACAAAGCATGCAGAGTGGCATCTTGTTGCAAAATAGTTTGTAGGTATTCGAGCATCGCGATGGCCGGTTCAATACGCTCTGACGCATAAAGCGGACGATTGCTTTCATGGTAGAACGTCTTACGATGGTACTTTACTAGCTCAAACACCGGAATAAAACCATCAAGTCTAATCGCTTTTGCTTCACGCTGGGCGCGCTCGATGCGATCTAACGTCATGACCGGTGCGTCAGATTTCCAACGTCCAAACACAATATACAAATTATTGCGCTCAACAAAGTAGTGCTTGCCTTCATCAATCCGCATGGTTAGACGCTTAGGAACAACGTAATCTAAACGCTGGGTGTCCAGCTTGGTGGTATCTTTCCATACCGTCCAACCCACGTCATAGCCCAAGGCAGTGGCTTCAGGGTCTTCTTTTTTTATCATTGGTATGCACGAACTGCCGTAATCATGTCCTTCAACATAACTTTCCACTTCCACCAAATAGTCGCCATTCGGCTGCACCCGCTTGACCTGGCCGACAATAAACGCATCGTCTTTGACATTTCCAGCAGGAAAAGCAACAAACACATGGTCGCCGGCTTGAAAAAGGTGCTCAGCCGCACGACTCTGTGCAGCACCAAAAATGAAAACCACACTAAACAGGACAAGCAGAATTTTTTGAAGATTAAATAAGGATGAGGTTAAAAACATTTTTTACTCTTTATTATGCTGTTTTACATTAAGCACATCGCAATGCGCCATCTGTAAGACCGAATGACTGGTACTGCCAAGCAAAGCTCGCAAAGGCGAATGGCCGTGAAAACCCATTAAAATACAATCCACATTGTATTGCGTACTGTACTGACAAATTTCATCTGCAGGATGACCAATCACCATTTCAAAATGAATATTGAGATCACCATGTGCGACCTGCTGAGCAAGCTGCTGCATTTTGTGCTGCGCGCCCTGCTGCAGACTTTCGATTAAGGATGAATCCCAAATCCCCGGTAAACCGATGACCGCATTATCTTCCAGTACGTGATTGACAGGAAGCTCAACTACGTGAAGCACCGATATCCTGGTTGAATGTTGCGCAGCCATCGATTGTGCGCGTGCAAAAGCCGCGTAACCCGAGGGTGAAAAATCCAGCGCCACCAACAGATGTTGATAAGGCCGTTGTGATTGAGTGAACATAAACACTCCAGTAATCGGTATGAGTTGTACACAATATCTGTGGATAAGCGTGTGTGTAATGGTTTTGTAATCTTACAAAAGCCTTTTACATCAAACACTTTTCAAGCATTGATTATATTTTAAGCAGCGCGTGCGTAACCAAATTCAACATTGAAAAAGTATGAAACTTCCGTTGCACTTCTCACTAGCTTTACTAACTTGGATTAACTAATTTGGATTATTCTCTTCCATAATACGGCGCGCTTGGCGCTGCTCAATGGTTTCGGCAACCTCATTCCGCAAATACAATGGCATTGGTAAGCCTTGCTCCAAACCTAATCTATTGGGATAGTATTGCTGCGCCAAACGCAGCATGGCGTGGGCATTCGGCAAGGTGTCATGATAAAGCGCTTGCGCTTGGGCAATTTCTGGATACGCTTTTTCTATATCTCCGACCACAATCATCACTTGACCAGAAGCCTGTACTTGTTGCTGCAAGTCCATCAAACGTTCGTTTACCGCCAGTGGGCTAAGGAGTTGGCAAACCTCAGCTTGCCAAGGCACGCTAATATTCGGATTAAACGTTCCCTGTTGCCAGTAAAGTTCATTCATTCGCGCATCCATTAACGCCACCCAGATAACCGCTTGGTTTCCAGCTTCAGCCTTAACCAATTGATACGCCATCGCTTCTAAAGATGAAATCGCTAAAAACGGCGTATTCCAACCCAGCGCCAGTCCCTGAACGACCCCTGCCGCAATACGGATGCCCGTGAAAGCGCCAGGTCCTTCGCCAAAAGCAATCAAATCAATTTGTGAACCGTCGATTCCTGCTTGTTGAAGCAGTTCGTCGATCATCGGTAAAATCCGGTGCGCATGTTGTTGCGGTGTCATTTCGTGAATCGCATAGATTTCCTGCTGATGCAGCAAAGCGACCGAACAATTTGCCGTAGAGGTGTCAAGCGCCAAAAGGGTTTGTGGCGCGGAGTCTATAACCATAGTAGTGATTCCAAATTCTCAATAAATTGACTGCGCAGGTCGAAGCCATTGCCGACTAACACAAATTAACGATTTTATTCTAAAAAAGGCAGTGCGTCTTCTGAGCGATACACCCATTTAAACGCTGGCAAACTGTCGCTAATGGTCTTGCCGTAGCCTTTAGAGGAAAGGCGTGGGTCACAAAGCATTAATACGCCACGATCTTGCGTATCTCGTATTAAGCGCCCTGCGCCCTGTTTCATGGCGATCACCGCTTCGGGCAGTTGAAAATGCACAAAACCATTTAGTCCTTTCTCTTTTAGATACTCTTCGCGTGCCTTAACAATCGGGTCGTCCGGTGGCGCAAATGGGATTCGGTCAATTAAAACAAACTTAAGCGCTTCCCCTTTAACGTCAACCCCCTCCCAAAAACTACTGGTGCCCAATAATATCGGGGACTGAACCTCGCGAAAACGCTGTAATAAAACGGACTTTGGCTGGTCGCCTTGAACCAGTAAAGTCCCATACCAATGCTCACTCAAAATCTCGCGCGCTTCTTGTAAAGCGCGGTGGCTTGTAAATAGCAAAAACGCTCTGCCATCACTGGCCTTTAGTAATGGCCAAGCCGCACGTAAACAAATCTTTATATAACGCGGGTCTTTAGGTTCTGGTAAACCAATTGGATGATAAACCACCGCTTGTTGAGGATAATCAAATGGGCTGACCCAATGAGCTGTTCGAGCATCAAGCAAACCCAAGCGCTTAGCGAAATAATCAAAGTTATTACGAACACTTAAAGTAGCAGAAGTAAACAACCAAGCGCCTCCAAGAGCATCACGTTGCCGACTAAAAGGCCCTGAAACATTCAACGGGGTTAAATGCAACCGAAAACGCCCCATTGAAGACTCAACCCAGCGAATTTTATTTTCAGCACTTTCAGAGCGCCAATCATTCAACTGCTCTAAAAAATCTTTGCTCCGCTTGTGCACCGACGCTATTTGCTTACCGCGTTCGGTCAGCTGTTTTAAACTATCGGTCAACTGCGTTAGGCTTTGTATCACTCGTTTTAACTGATTTTGAAACGCGACTTGCTGTTCCAATTGTTCCCAAGTCCAGCGTTTTTCCCATTTGCCGAGAGTCTCATTCAGCAATTTGATTTGTTCTGAAAATTGCTGCGCTTGATCTACGATGGATTGCGACTCTGGCGCATCCGCTTTTTGCGCTTGACCAATATCACGCACCAACTCTTCCAACTGGATGCGCGACAAACTAAACCCCAAAAACTGCGCGGCAATATCCGGTAATTGATGCGCTTCGTCAAAAATATAAATATCTGCTTGCGGCAATAACTCACCAAAGCCTTGCTCGCGTAATGCAATGTCAGCACAAAACAGATGATGATTAACCACCAGCACTTGCGCATCTTGCGCTTGCTGTTTCTGTTGCGGATAAAAACAACCTAAATCACTGGAACACTCCGCTGCTTGACAAAACTCCAGACGCGCACAGGTTTTGCGCCAAATCGGATCCGATTCAGGCACGTCGGCTAACTCAGCTCTATCGCCACTTGTGGTACTGTCCTCAACCCAGCTACGAATCAGAGCGAGTTTCTTCCAATCGTCTTTGGAATGTTGCTCAACGGTCTCGGTAATTTCCAAACGCTGCGGACAGACATAATTGTCACGCCCTTTGAGCAAATGTGGCTTGCCTTTAATTTGACAAGCACCAAAGAGCATTGGTAAATCTTTCTGAACTAACTGCTCTTGTAAGGTTTTCGTTGCGGTGGACACAATCACTTTTTTACCGCTTAATAACGCGGGCACTAAATAAGCAAAGGTCTTACCTGTTCCCGTTCCTGCTTCGGCCAATAACGTCTCTTGCGCGGCAATAAGATCAACCACCTCCTGCGCCATTTCAAGCTGCGCTTGGCGCGGCGAATAGCCTTCCACAAGATTACTTAAAACCCCACCTTCGCCCATCACTGCATCGAGAGTTAAAAGGGGTTTACTGCTGGAGTTTTTTTTGGCCGCCATTCTTGTCCGTCACAGTTTGTATAAATTCGCGCCATTATACTGCAAATCCTCTTCTATTCGATTGCAGCCAACAAACGAATCCAAATCATCGCCATCACAATCGGAGTATCCACACCATGCAACGCGCTATTCGCTGTGGGTAAAGCTGTTGATAGCTCAAGGATAAGCCCCAAAAAATAAAGCACATCAGTAGGCTGGACATTAGACGGAGTTTCCCCTATAATCCGGCGCTTCAAATATTTGAACTTAAGTCGAATTGGTTTTGAAATATTCGGCACGCAAAATGGATATATCTGATGAAAATCTTATCTTCACTAAAATCTGCTAAAACTCGTCATAAAGACTGCCAAGTTGTAAAACGTCGCGGTAAAGTTTACGTGATCAATAAAACTAACCCTAAGTTCAAAGCGCGTCAGCGTTAATACTTCGGTTAGCGTAAGCTGCAGATGAAAAAGCGCCCTGATCAGGCGCTTTTTTTCGTTTATAACACCCTGTTTTTTAAAGACTTTTCTAATTCCGCATCTTGCCCGTACCGTAAAGTTTCTAACTCAAACACGCACTTTACAACGTTATCCCTTTAATTTGGCACTTACTCTCTTTGTCTTTGACAAACATCTTTTGGGGAAGGTGATTGAGCAGTTCTTCAAGCTGAAGTGGAAATTTGATATTCTCGAAGATATGAACATTAAGAATGTCGCCTTCACTTTTTGGAATAAGTGATAAAGAGCGGTTTAGATAGGCTTCACCGTTTTCTATGAGGTTTCGGTATGCTCCTCGGCTCCTTCCTCTTTAATCGCCTCCCGACAACTCTGTAAAGGAGCATCGCGTTTAGGGAAAATCGTATAGTAAGGTTTTCCAACAACCTCTTCCAAAAGACTGGAGGTTAATGCCAAATACGCACGATTTGCAAAAATAATATGGTATTCGTCATCGTGCAGGAAAGCGGGATCTCTCATCAAGTTAAGCAAGTGTACATACATACGCAATACCTTTTAAATCTGTCAAATCATTATAGTATTTTTCATGAATTATCCTGATTGATAATAAACCAAATAATTGGTGTCCTTTTGAGTTTTAATACTATAAAAACTTTCTAAAACATTCATAGATAGCGCTTTAAGGAGATACAGAACAAGCCCTCATGGACTTGTTTTGTGTCTCGTTAGAGTTCGTCAAACATCGCTTTCATGGTTGGGTTATTACGCGTAAGTTTTTTAACCGTAACGTCTTGTGCCTTGTCATTAGCCAGTCTTAGGTTTCGATCTGCGCCGATCAGGGCGTCTTTGGTTTTTTGCAAGTGTGTAATAGATTTATCAATTTCATCAATCGCCGTTTGGAATTTACGCGATGCTAGGTCGTAATTCTTGCCAAAAGCATCTTTAAATTTCTCTAAATCGTTTTCAAAGTTGGTAACGTCAATATTTTGTGCTTTAACTAAAGCCAGTTCAGATTTATAAGCCATTGAATTCATTGCCGCATTGCGTAACAGCGTAATCATCGGAATAAAAAATTGTGGGCGAATGACATACATTTTAGGATAGCGGTAGGAAACATCAACGATTCCGGTATTGTAAAACTCGTTATCCGCTTCTAGTAATGAGACCAAAACCGCATACTCACATCCTTTTTCGTTACGGTCACGGTCCAGCTCTTTTAAGAAATCTTCATTTTTCTTTTTGGCCACCGTTGTTTCGTTTTCATTTTTCATTTCGAACATAATCGAAACAATCTCTGTCTTGGCAGTATCAAAATCCCGAAAAATGTAGTCGCCTTTACTGCCACTGCTGGCGTCGTTATCTTTTTCAAAATAGGCATTTTGAAAGGCGGTCGCACGGATACGATTAAATTCGTTTTCGCAGTGTTGTTCTAAAGTTTCACCCACCATTTTTGTGGATAGTTTCGCTTTCATCTCTTTTAAACGCTCAATGGCTTCATCACGGTCTTTGATTTGCGTTTCATATTTATCCTTTAAGGATTTTTCAGAAATTTGTTTTTCCAAAGCGGATTTTTCTAGCGCATTCTGTAAGGCATTGCGCTCTTGTAGTACTCCGCTTAACGCTTCTTGTACCGCTAACTTTTGCATTGTGGCTTGGGCATCAAGTTGCGTTTTTAGACGTTCAATTTCTGCCGCTTTTTGCGCTTCTGCTTGTTGCAGTTCGCTAAGTAAATGTGCATTAGCTAACTGCGTAGCAATATCCATTTCGTGGCGCGTTTGCTGCAACTGCATGGCCAGCGCATCACGCTGTTTTTCAACGCTTTGTAAGGCTTCGGCAACGGCTAATTTTTTATGGTTTTCACCGGCATCTAATCTGGCTTGTAACGCTTGAATCTGCGTCTCTTGCTGCGCTGTGGTTTTTTCCATTGCGCGGATTACTTGTGCTTTAGCCAGTTCAATCGCACTGTGCTTCTCTTTTTCGGCCAGTTCCAGACGCTGCTGTATCTGCTGCTCAAAATCACTGTCGCGCACCTGTTTAACAATATCGGCATAACCGGCTTCGTCAATTTTAAAAGCCTCACCGCAATGCGGGCATTTAATTTCATTCATGGTTCACTCCATTTAATTGCAGCCAAGATTTATGTTTTTAAGTTGTTGGCAAATTGTACCTTATGGAGATATAGGACAAATCCAAATGGCAGCAGGTATTATTTTATTAAAGCTTTTGGTAGAGCAGCCGTTAACGATTTTGATGCTTTTAATCAGGAGGACATATGGATATTTCAGGAATCAGCGCCGGTGGTGCAGTGTCTGCAGCACTAGCGCAAAAAGAAGCGGGAACAGAGGCACAGGTTCAAGTGACGATGTTAAAAAAAGCTTTGGATACGCAAACCGAAGGTGCTTTAGCATTACTTGACGCTTTACCACAAGCCTCAAATACACAAGGTTTGCCAGCCAATCTTGGGCAAAACATTAACACTAAAGCCTAACAAACTCTAACAAGCTCACGATAAAACCCGCTATGCTTTCTGCATGGCGGAGTTCAATAAATTCGGTTATTTTTTATAAAAAGCTTCTTGTACTTTATTAATGGTGTCGACAATTAAATCGGTATCAACTTTACCAATAAAATAGCTGGCACCAAGCTCAAGCACTTCACGCGAGTTATTTTCACTGGTCATTGAGGTATGCACAATAATCGGAATATTTCGCGTTTTAGGTTTACTCCGCAGTTCTTTAATGACCGTGTGGCCAGACGCAACTGGCATTTCGAGATCGGTAAAAACCATCGAAATCTCGCTCATATCATCCAATTTGTCGACATAATCCAATAACAAACGGCCATTATTGAACGGTAGGTATCTTAAGCCAAGCTGGTCAAATACCATCCCCATGTATTTCTGAATCGACTTAGAGTCTTCAGCAAAAAGAATAGTTCGACTAGTGATGTCATCTGAAAACGAATTTGCCGAAGGGTCAATTTCTCGTGCTGAGGTAAAAATCTTCTCTGCCATCGTCGGCATCGCCTCAATCAGCAATTTTTCAATATCAAGAATAAAACAAAGCGTTTTGCTATTTTCTAAGTAGGTATGGTTAATAATCTGATTGGTATTTACATTTACGTTGTAATTTGATGCAGGATGAATATCAGACCAATTTTTTTCTTCAACCCCGAAGATATGTGACACACGTAAACCAACAAAATTATGGCTAAAATCAGAAACGATAATAATCGACTTTTCTCGCTCTTCTGGTGTCATCGGAAAACCCATCCAGTGCGGTAAATCGATAACCGGCAAATAAACGCCACGCAATTCAATCATCCCTTCGATTAAATCATTGGTGTCCGGCATCGGAGCCACTGGGTAGCTGCGCCCTTCGAGCACTTCGCGCACTTTAAAGACATTCATCCCGTAATACGGCGGATGATAATCTTCTTTTGCAAACTGTACTTGGAAAATCATCAAACTAAGCTGATTGTTTTTACTTAACTGAGCGGTTTTTTCGACTTGTTCTAGCGTAGTACTCATGAGCAAAAGGCTCCAATTTCGGAAGTAACGGTATTGAATTAAAGATTTGGTTTAGCCCGATTTTAACGGAATGAAACAATAAATCCTACGCCAAGCGCGTTTAACTATCCGACACTTGACGCAAACCAATAAATCTTAATTTCCTTGACGGGCTTCAAGCAGAGCTTTCACCGGTTTGAAAGAGGCGCGATAACCGTCTAATAGCGGTAGGGTTTGCAATATTTTAAGATGTGCGGCGGTTGGGTAACCTTTGTGCTGAGCAAAACCGTATTGCGGATGTAATTGGTCTAGTTGATACATCTGCCGATCACGATATACTTTTGCCAGAATCGACGCCGCTGAAATAGCCGCCACTTTACTGTCACCTTTTATAATCGCCGTACAAGGATGCGCAATTTTGGGACAACGATTGCCGTCAACCATCGCCATATCAAAAGGGTGTTGACGAGCCACATCCTCAATCGCGCGGCGCATCGCTAACATGGTCGCTTGTAAAATGTTTAAGGCATCAATTTCTGCTGGAGTGGCGACTTGAATACTGTAAGCCAAGGCCTGTTCTGTAATACGCTCAAACAAGAGTTCGCGTTTTTTTTCAGACAGTTTTTTAGAGTCCGCTAGCAGCAACGAACAATCTTCCGGCAGTATCACCGCCGCCGCAACCACGTCGCCAATCAAAGGCCCCCGCCCAACTTCATCCACCCCAACAATGACTTGTCGACTCGTTATTGGAAATAAATCAATTTGCTTATTCATCGTACGGCGTCCAACCGACTCCATTTACGCAGCGCCTCTACGGCTAAGTCTGCACTTGGCTGCTTTAGTTGTTGATATTGAATTTCAAAAGCTGAGCATTGCTGTTGACGAAGGGGCACAGAATCTATTAACGCCAACAACGACTGGGCTATTTTAGGAGCAGTCGCTTGCGCTTGGATAAGCTCAGGAACGATGCTGCGGTTGGCCAAAATGTTGGGCAAACCAATCCATTGAGTTGTGGCCAATTTAGACATAATCCAATAAGACAGTGGATGTACCTTAATCGCCAAAATCAATGGGCGGCGCATCAAAGCACATTCTAAGGTGGCGGTGCCAGAAGTCACCAACGCTTGATCGCACGCTTCTAATGCTAATTGTGCTTGCCCATCTAACAAATGCAATTTGGCGACAAATTCTGCGCTTATTTCTTCAGTTTTTAACAATATTTCTATCGCCTGTTGAATCGCAGCCATTGCGGTTTGATGGACAACCGGAATCACAAAATGCATCCTCGGACAAGTATGCGACACTTGCGCCGCAGCAAGTAAATAAGGCGTTGTCATTTGATTGATTTCACTCATCCGCGAACCGGGTAAAATTGCGGTCAATGGCAAATCGACAGCGAACCCCAGCTGCGTTCGAGCGCGCGCCTTATCGGGTATTTCAGGTACCTGTTGCGCTAAAGGATGGCCCACAAACGCAACTGGAATGGCATAGCGGTGATAATAGGCTGGTTCAAATGGAAAGAGTACTAAGACGCCATCAACTGCTTGTTTGATTTTTGCCAAACGTTTTTCACGCCACGCCCAAACCGACGGCCCAACATAATGCACGGTCGTAATTCCATGGGCTTTTAATTTCTTTTCAACTGTAAAATTAAAGTCCGGCGCATCAATACCGATAAATACATCCGGTTTTTCTACTATCAAGCGTTGAATTAACTGTTTACGCAACACTAAAAGTTCGCGTAGCCGTTTTAATACCTCAAAAAATCCCATAACCGATAAGCGCTCCATCGGATACCAAGATTGCATCCCCTCGGCAATCATTTTGGGACCGCCAATCCCAATAAATCGCGCATGCGGATAACGGCTTTTAAGCGCTTGCAGTAAATTTGCGCCCAGCGTATCACCGGACATTTCGCCCGCAACCAAGGCAATGGTCAGATTGTTGGACATCGCGTGATGTGCGGAATCCGTTATTTCTTGGATCAAATTCATTAGACGGCTTCTTAAACAAAAAAACGCAGCTTTAAGACTGCGTTATTGATAAAACAGAACAAGATACTTAGCGCGTAATGCCGCGCGTTGAGCTTTCTAAAAAGGCAATTAAATGGTCTAAAGTACCCTTTTCATCATTTTGAGCTTGCAGTTCACTAATCGCCGCTTTAATACTGAGCTGATTACGATAAATAATCTTAAAGGCGCGCTTGACTAAAGTACGTTGAACACTATCGAAATTGCGACGCTTTAACCCTTCTAAATTCACCGATTTCGCTTCTGCAATATTGCCTGAGACAACCACAAAATCTGGTACATCTTGGTTAATCACGCTACCCATACCACAGAAAGCATGTTCACCAATACGACAAAACTGGTGAACCAATGTATAGCCACCCAAAATCGCCCAATCTTGGACTTCGACGTGTCCTGCCAAAGCGACATTATTCGCCATAATACAATGGTTGCCTACAATGCAATCGTGGGCAATATGCACTCCAGCCATGATCCAGTTATCATTACCAATAACCGTTTTTGCAATGTCTTGAACGGTGCCTCGGTTTAAGGTCACATTTTCGCGAAAAGTATTATTATCGCCAATGATTAACATTGTCGGCTCGCCAGCATACTTTTTATCTTGTGGGGCCGCCCCAATTGAACCAAATGGATAAAAACGGTTATTTTTACCAATTCGTGTTGGCCCAGAAACGACAACGTGAGAGTCAAGCTTAGAACCGGAATCAATCACTACATCGCCTTCAATCACACAAAACGGGCCAATTTCCACATCGGCGGCAATGCGCGCCTGCGCATCAATAATAGCAGTTGGATGTATCAAACTTAAACCTTACGTTCTGCACACATTAAATCCGCCGATGCGATGATTTTTCCATCGACCATGGTGGTACATTCAAATTTCCAGATCCCGCGTTTATGACCTAGTGCTTTGACTTCAAAATCCAAGCGATCGCCGGGGACAGCCGGCTTACGGAAACGCGCATTATCAACCGCGGCTAAATAATACATTGATGAACCGTCAGGTTTACCTTCTTGACTGCGGAACGCCAAAATTCCAGTGCATTGCGCCATCGCTTCAATAATCATCACACCCGGCATAATTGGATTGTTCGGGAAATGCCCCGTAAATTGAGGTTCGTTAAAGGTAACGTTTTTATAGCCCTTTAGACTTTCGTTTGCTGTGAATTCCGTGACTCGATCGACTAACAAAAACGGGTAGCGATGCGGTAAATATTCAAAAATGTCTTTCACTTCCATCATAAAAATCCAGTTTCTCTGAGTGTTTTAATTATTCTATTTCGGCAATTTGCTTTTGTAGGGCTGCCACTTGGCGGGCAAGTTTGTCGAGCGTTCTTTGACGAACAATCTGCTTTTGCCATTTACTGGTTTCTTGTGTCGGAAAACCGGAATAGGAGCCGGGCTGATTAATGTTATGAGTCACGCCGGATTTGGCGGCAAAATGACAATGGTCGACCGTGCTTAAATGCCCGGCAAAACCAACTTGCCCTGCCACAATATTGTATTTACCTAACTGAGTGGTACCGGCAAAACCAACTTGACCAGCAATCGCCGAACCCTCTCCAATTAAGACATTGTGTGCGATATGAACTAGATTATCGATAATACAATGGTCTTCAATAATCGTGTCCTCGATGGCTCCACGATCAATAGTGCAATTATTACCAATGGCAACATGATTACCAATAATGACGCGCCCGATTTGAGGGATTTTAGACCATTTTCCATCTTGCGGAGCCCAACCAAAACCGTCACCACCGATGACGGTTCCGGATTCAATCTGCACATAATCCCCAATCCGGCACTCTTTATGAATAACCACATTGGCGCCAATTCGGCAATGTTTACCAATTTGCACGTCAGGATACAAGACGCAACCGGGAGCCAGCCAAGAATACTCACCAACAACAACATTGTCCTGTAACACACAATTGGCTTCAACACAGATATTGTCGGCTACTTTAGCCGTCAAAGAAACGGTCGCATTGTCTGCAACACCTAAGAATGGCGGAGTAACCGGATAGAGAACTTGCGCCAACAGAGAATAAACGTAATAAGGGTCTTGAACTGCAATAAATGCTTGCGGACAATCAGCAACAAATTTTTCAGACAGAATGACGAGACCGGCTTGGGTACTGCTCAGAGCAGTAACAAACTTTGGTGAGTTTAAAAAACTCAGACTTTCAGCACTTGCGTTATCAAGGGATGCAACACTGTGAATTTCCTTAGTTGCATCACCATTAAAGTGGTATTTGACTTGGTGTTGGTCCAATACCTCGAGCAGAGAGTCTATGCGCACAAAGTAACCCTACTTTTACTTATTGAAATCAGAGCGTTTCTTCTGAGATTCACTTTTTAGGTAATCCAGAACGTCTTTAGTCACATCAATACGATTGTTCGTATAAGCAATACCTTCATACATGATTAGGTCAAAGCCTTGTTTTTCACCAATCGTTTGAATCGCTTCATTAACCAAGGTTTGAATTTTAGCCAACTCTTCATTACGACGAAGGTTAATCAATTCTTGCACATCATTACGACGACGCTGTATTTCACGAGTCATCATGGTTAACTCACGTTCCTTAGTTGCGCGTTGCGTGTTACTCATGACACTTTTGTTTTTTTCGTAATTTTTTTGCTCACCATCGAGCTTGGTCGCTAAATCTTTCAGTTCTGACTGTTCTTTTGCGAACTCTTGTTTCAACTTATCGGTAGCAACACCGGCTTGCGGCGCTTGTTCTAATAACAAGGCGACATTCACCACACCCAATTTAACAGGCGCATCATCGGCGTATGCCGTAGAAAAAAGCACGGCAACAGCCATTGCTAGCGATACAAATAGAGATTTAAACATTAATCTGTCCTGTTTGAATAGTTTTGGGGATTTTACCGCATTTTAGAAAACAACAAGCCAAAAAATTGACTCGGTTTCCAGCCATTTAAATTCAAAGAGTTAAATGGCTTTTTTAAAATTTTTCTAGAAAGCAGTGCCCAACGTGAACTGGAACGCTTGGGTGTCGTCATTTTCTTGGGCATTAAGCGGCCGAGCAAAACTAAAGGTTAAAGGACCAACTGGCGTAATCCATGAATAGCCAACCCCCACTGCGGCGCGTAAATCATTAAACTTCACTTGATCAATGCCATCAAACGCATAACCCGCATCAAAGAACCAGCTGATTCGTTGGTTCGATGAATCTTCAATAAACGGCACAGGTGAGATGATTTCTGCGGTCGCTAGAACACGAGTATTACCACCGATCGGACGGTCACTGCCGTCCGTATTTAGATCGTATTTCGCACTCAAGGAGTTTGGCTCGTAACCGCGCACAGTGCCAATCCCGCCCGCATAGAAATTCTCATAGAACGGCAGAACATCAAT
The DNA here is from genome assembly GCF_011398355.1 of Thiosulfatimonas sediminis. Classification (GTDB taxonomy): domain Bacteria; phylum Pseudomonadota; class Gammaproteobacteria; order Thiomicrospirales; family Thiomicrospiraceae; genus Thiomicrorhabdus; species Thiomicrorhabdus sediminis_A. The sequence goes on along the minus strand of NZ_AP021889.1, from coordinate 1,396,075 downwards.
ATCGCCATAACCGTTGCCATAAGCTAACCCGCCTTTAAGATGTAAAGAAAGATTTTTTGTCATCGGCAGATAGAGGTTTTCTTCAGCAAAGACTTTGTAAAAAGGTGAGTTGGAGGTACCCGGAACAACAGTTTCAATAGTAAACGTCGTTTTCTGACCTTTACTTGGGAAGTAAAAACTATTCGTGGTGTTATGAATCCAACTAATTGACGCTTGTAAAGAGTTGGTCTTATCGCCGTATTGATCAATATGGTCAAAACAGGCATTAAAATCGGCCGCACAGACCAACTCTTGCGAATCAGCTTTCAAACCATAACGAATGGTATTATTCTCACTCAATGGATAGCCTAAACTGGCACGCACACCAAAGTTATTAGTTGTGAAATCGGCAATTTCCAACTCCTCAGCGTCAATTTCGCGGAAATATAAGCCCATCCCCAAGCTGACATTATCTTCAGTGAAATATGGGTTAGTGATACCGATGTCAGCGGTTTTACGAGCCGCAGAGGTATTAATCTGTAAATCCAGTTTATTACCGCTACCAATGAAGTTACGTTCCGACAAGCCGACGTTGAAGCTGATGCCATCAACTTGAGAGAAACCGACGCCTGCGGTAAATGACCCGGTTGGCTGTTCCTCAATCTTAACAATTAAATCCACTTGGTCATCCGAGACCCGTTTGGTCTCAATTTTACTGGATTTAAAAAACCCCAAACGTTCTAGTCGAGTTTGCGACTGGCGCACTGCTTTCAGTGAATAAGGCGCACTTTCTAACTGACGCAATTCACGACGGACAACATGATCACGAGTACGCGTATTGCCTTCAAAATCGATATAGCGAATATAAACGCGGTCTTTCGGTTCAATTTTAAAGGTGACGTCCATGGTTTTTTCAGTCGGATTGATAATCGTATCCGGCGTCACTTCAGCAAACGCATAACCTTCCTCGCTCAGGCGCTCACGAATAATGTTTACCGCATCTATGATTTTACTGCGCGAGAACACATCACCTACTTGCACATCGGTAATACGATCAATCTCTTCTTGCGAGAGAATGGTTTCGCCAGTAAAAATCACTTTACTCAGTGTAAAACGGTCACCTTCTTGCAGATTAATCGTGGTGAAAACCTTGGTTTTATCTGTTGATAAAGAAACTTGCGAAGACGCTATTTTGAATTGCGCATAACCGCGATCCAGATAGAAAGAGCGGATTTTTTCCATATCCGCTTCCAATTTAGGTTTTGAGTAAGAGTCACCTAAACCAAACACACCTGTTTCTGACAGGTCCATTAATCCTTTTAGACGACGGTCGGTGAAAACCTCATTACCAACGAGAGCGATACGTCCCATCGAAGCCGGTTCGCCTTCGACAATTTTAATCAGCAAATCCACTCGGTTACGCGCCAGTTCGGTCGACTCAATACTGACACTTGCCGCATAATACCCTTGGTTTTGATAACGACGCTTCAAATCAATAATAATGCGGTCTAAATCCAACTGATTGTAAATACGACCCTGCTTGATTCCTAAACTTTTTAAAGCATCTTCAAGCACTTCCGTTTCAATGAGTTTATTGCCCTGAATTTTTACTTCAGAAATCGAAGGACGCTCGGCCACTTCAATCACCAGTTCACCTTGACCACGCTGATAGATGGCGACATTGTCAAAAAAACCGGTTTTATAAAGGCGCTCGATGGTTTGCTTGGTCAAATCAGCGTCTAGAAACTGCCCTTTGGTAATGGGTAAATAACTATTAATCGTTTCAAAACCGATACGGTTAGACCCTTCAACGGTGATTTTCTCTACAACAAATGCGTTGGCAATTGAAGGAATAACAAGCGCTGCGGAAAGAGCGGTGATAAGTGCAGTTTTCTTAAAATTACGTTGATTCATCTTAACCATTGGATATTCTTAAAATGTCATTGAAAACGGCCAGCAGGGTCAGACTAATAATTAAGAAGAGTCCGATTGATTGACCATACAGCATTATACGCTCGCTAACCGGCGAACCTTTGATAATTTCGACGAGGTAATATAGCAAATGCCCGCCATCTAAAACAGGGATTGGCAGTAAATTAAGAATGCCAATACTTAAACTTAACAAGCCCAATAGACCTAGAAAACTGATTAAGCCGGTTTGTACCGCTTGTCCAGACATTTGAGCGATGGTTAAGGGGCCAGAAAGATGCTGTAAACTCACTTCACCAAACAACATTTTCTTGAGCATTTGCAAGCTCATATAGGTCAAATCTTCCATGCGCTGCCAACCTTTTAAAATGGCTTCGCTAAAATCATACTGAATCAAATTACTAAACGGCGCCATAGTATCGCGATTTACTTGTAAACCTAGACCGATACGACCAATTGTTTGCCCTTCTTGAACTAAAGAATCTAAGGTGATTATTTCAGAAAAAACCGCACCGTTGCGTTGATAACCCAGTTGCACTGTCTGTCCTGGTAGTTGCTGGACGGCATTGACAAACTGTGACCAATTAGCAATTGGCATCATGTTTAATTGTGTAATCTGATCACCGAGCTGCAGATTACTGTGTGCAGCCGGCGAATCTGCAGCAATATGACCTACGAATGCCGGAACTTTCGGAGCTGCGGGATGAAATCCTAATGCAGTTAACCAATTCTCATCCGGCTTGTTTAAATCCAACCCGCGGATTGAGAGATCTTTAACCGATAAAATGGTGCCGCTAGTCAACTCTTTCAACTCCAAATCAACTTGGCTCTGCTGGTCAACCAATAAGCGCATTAAACGCTGGTTCACTTCGTTCCACGCCTGAATCGGCTGGTTATTGAAGCTGACTAATTCCCATTGAAGCGTCTCACCTTTGGCATTCTCTTGCAGTGTCGCGGTACTCAAGACTTGCGCCAACGGGGTATTGGCTGGCACATCTTGAATAATCGGTTTCAAACTGGATATCCCCAGTAAAAAAATCACGATAAAGACCAACCAAGCAAAAATCAGATTAATGAGCGGCCCTGCGGCAACCACTGCGATACGCTTGTAAACACTTTGACGGTTAAAGGCCCTTGGTAAATCTTCGGCACTCACATTACCCTCACGCTCATCCACAAAGCGAACAAAGCCGCCAAGCGGAATAGCACAAACTTTGTAAAGGGTTTCACCGCGCTGTCTTTGCCAAAGGGTTTTGCCAAACCCAATTGAAAATTCTAATACCTTGATATCAAACCAACGAGCAACTTGGAAATGGCCCCATTCATGGATACTCACCAAAATCCCAATAACAATGACAAAGCCAATAAAAGACCAGATAAAATCCATGACTTACTCGATTATTGCGTTACGCATAATAAAAGCCCATCCACAATAGCAAACTTAATGGCATAGCAACCAACAAGCTGTCAATGCGATCTAATATCCCGCCATGTCCAGGCAAAATTCGTCCACTGTCCTTTAGATTCGCTTGGCGCTTTAAAACACTTTCAAACAAGTCTCCAAACACTGAAAGCAGAGCAATTAAAGTCAATCCCAGCGACAAAATTAAACGCTCGATAAGCGTGGCATCCGCTAGCAAAAAATGCAAACCAACAAGACTCAAGACCAAAGCACTTAAAGCGCCGCCCCAAACCCCTTCCCAGCTCTTTCCAGGACTCACAAAATTGGCTAATTTACGACGCCCCAAAGCGCGACCAAAGAAATAAGCACCTGTATCCATCGCCCAAACCATTGCCATGCTCAATAACAACAAACCTGCGCTCAGCATTTGTTGCAATTCAATTAACGCCAATGTAAACAAGGCAATTAGACCAAAGCTTAACAACAAGATTAAAGTCTTACCTTCAACACCTTGTTTTGCTTGAGTTATTTGATAACGAATCACGATTCCAAAAACCGCCATCAACGTTACGACTGTCAAAACCAGATAAACCATTTCGGTGACAAATGGTGCTACCCAATACAAACCCAACAAAGCAACTATGGCCAAAAACCACTGCAGCACCAACTGATTTACGCGCGCTAATTTGACGGCTTCCAGCAACGCTAAAAACGCGGCAACATAAACCCCAACCTGCCAGACTTTTGGTGAAGCACTAAAAACACCACCTAAAACAATGGCCACCAAAAACAGGGCTGTTACTATTCGAGAAATTAACACGACTGCACCTGCTCGCTCGTTTTACCAAAACGGCGTTCTCGTGCGGCGTAAGAATCTATCGCCTGATCGATTTGTTCAGCGCCAAAATCTGGCCATAAGGCGGGCGTAAAATAGAGTTCAGAATAAGCCATCTGCCAAATTAGAAAATTACTGATGCGCTGTTCACCGCCGGTACGGATTAACAAATCAGGCAGCGGCAAATCGGCATTTGCAATATGTTGATTCACACCCTCTACGCTAAGCTCATCAATGCTTTTATGTGGATTATTTTTAACCCAAGCTTTAACCGCTTCGATAACATCCCATTGTCCACCGTAGTTTGCAGCGATATTGAGAACCAACCCGGTATTCTTTTCGGTCAGAGCTTCGGCTTGCGCGATGTGTTGTTGAATTTGCTCACTGAAAGCGCTGCGTTCACCAATGATGCGCAATTGCACATTATTATCATGCAGTTTTTTTACCTCTTTTTGCAGTGCAGCCAAAAACATCGCCATTAACTTATTCACTTCATCTTCTGGACGACGCCAATTTTCGGTACTGAACGCAAACAGTGTCAAGGCTTGAATTTGACGCTTAGCACAATGAGTAATCACCCTTTTAACCGCATTCAGGCCCTTCTGATGGCCGATAAAACGCGGCAAAAAACGCTTTTTAGCCCAGCGTCCGTTGCCATCCATAATAATCGCAATATGCTTTGGAATCTGTGCGGCGGTACTTTCAGACAAAACACGGTCCTTATGAATGAGTAATGTATCAACTTGGTCAAACGCGCAGTTCTTCAAATAAAAAAAGCCAAAAACCGTAGCGATTTTTGGCTTTTATAGACGCCACCAAAGACGCTAATTATGCCCTATTTCGGGTTAAATAGCGAATGCTCTCAATGACAAATCATTAAGCAAGCGGTGAATTATCTGGGTCTAACAAAACTTAGACTTCCATCAAGGATGCTTCTTTCTCTGCAAGCAAGGCATCGACACGTTTAACGACTTCATCGGTTATTTTTTGAATCGCATCTTCCGCACCACGCGCTTCATCTTCGGTAATTTCTTTCTCTTTTAACAGAGCTTTTATATCACTATTCGCATCACGACGGACATTACGAATGGCCACACGAGCTTGCTCAGCATCGTTACGTGCCACTTTGGTTAAATCACGGCGACGTTCTTCAGTTAATGGCGGCATTGGAATACGAATCAAACTACCATTGGTGTTTGGATTCACCCCAAGATCAGACATCATAATCGCTTTCTCGACTTTCGCCACCATCGGATATTCCCAAGGTTGAACGGTTAGAGTGCGCGCATCTTCAAGACCAATGTTGGCAACCTGACTTAAAGGCACATCCGAGCCATAGTAATCGACCATAACGCTATCCAAAATAGAAGGATGCGCACGTCCGGTACGAATTTTAGCGAAGTTAACTTCTAAGCTCTCAAAAGATTTTTGCATACGCTGCTGCGCATCTTTTTGAATATCTTGTAACATTTCATTATTCTCCTGTACTGACCAAAGTCCCTTCGTCTTCACCTTTTACAATGCGAATGACAGCTTGGTCCTTAAACATATCAAACACGCGAATCGGCATTTTGTGATCGCGACACAATACAAAAGCCGTCATGTCCATAACTTGTAAGTTTTGTTGAATCACTTGATCGTAACTCAGCACACTGTAACGCACGGCAGCTGGATCTTTTTTCGGGTCAGCACTGTAAATACCGTCCACTTTAGTCGCTTTCAATACGATATCTGCATCGATTTCAACACCACGCAAGGCGGCAGCAGTATCTGTAGTAAAAAACGGACTACCGGTTCCGGCTGCAAAAATAACCACTTCACCGGCACTCAATAATTTTTTAGCAACATTCGCGTTAAAACCGTCGGTAGCAATTCCCTCAATCGACATAGCTGAAAGCACTTGCGCTTTCATTCCCATCGATTCAATCACATCGCGTAATGCCAGCGCATTAATGACGGTCGCCATCATCCCCATGTGATCGCCAGTGGTACGCGCGATTCCGGAACCTTGAATTTGCGCGCCACGGAAAATGTTGCCGCCGCCAACAACGATACCGACTTCGACGCCGAGGTCGCGCAAATCTTTGACTTGCTGAACCACTTTACGCAAGGTGCTGGCACACAGACCAAACTCCCCTTCACCCATTAAAGCTTCGCCACTAAATTTAAGTAATATACGTTTGTATTTAAGTGTCATTTTCCGTCCTGGTAAGTAAAACCATTTTTAAAATCACTGTATTAAACAGCCTTTTAAAAATAATTTTCAGTTACAAAAAAACCACAGCAAGGTATTGCTACCCTGCCATGGTCTTTTACAACAAGATTATTTACCTTGTGCGATACGTGCAGCTTCTGCTACTTCGTCAGCAAAGTTAGTTTCTTGGATTTCAATCCCTTCACCCACTTCCAAACGAATGAAACAAGCGACGTTTGCTGAGTTCGATTTTAAAAGGTCCTTAACTTTTTGACTAGGATCCTTAACAAACTCTTGCTCTAACAGAGTAATATCACTTGCAAACTTACGCATACGACCTTCAATCATCTTCTCGATAATTTCCAATGGCTTACGCTTATCTTCTGGAAGATTTGCATTATCTTCTTGCGCTTTCTCAATTTGGAAAGCACGCTCTTTCTCAACAACCGCTTGATCTAGGTCGTCTGTTGAAATCGCTTGTGGTTTTACCGCAGCAACGTGCATCGCAACATCACGGATAAGCGCGTCATTACCGCCTTCCATTGCAACAACGACACCGATTTTCTCACCGTGCTGGTATTGACCGATCTCACCGTTTGTTTCAACGATTTCTAAACGACGCACGCCCATGTTCTCACCGATTTTGGCGATAAGTTCGCGACGACGCTCGTCAACGGTTTTACCAGAAGCCATGGTCGCAGCAAGAACCGCTTCAATATCAGTGGTTTTATTCGCCAATGCGATTTGCGCGATTTCATCTGCAAACGACTTGAACTCATCACCTTTGGCAACGAAATCAGTTTCACAGTTTACTTCAGCGATAGCTGCTGTTTTCTTGTCACCCGAAATAGCGATTGCGATAACGCCTTCTGCCGCAACACGGCCCGCTTTCTTATCCGCACCAGCCATTCCTTTTTTACGCAAGAACTCAATCGCAGCTTCCATGTCACCATCGGTTTCAGTCAATGCTTTTTTACAGTCCATCATCCCTGCGCTTGTGATTTCGCGCAGCTCTTTTACCATTGCAGCCGTAATTGCCATGTATATATTCCTTAGATCTTTAAAAGAGGGTTTAAAACCCGTTGCCTATCTGATAAACAACCGATTTAAAAAAAACGGGATAAAACTGTCTGCCCATTAAATCAATGAACAGACAATCAAGCTTAGAAATTATTCAGCTGCTTGTTCTTCAGCTTCAACAAAATCATCGCCTTCAACTGCAGTAGTGATTGAAGCAACACCTTCGTTAATTGCGTCGGCTGCAGCACCTAGGTAAAGTTTGATCGCACGAATCGCATCATCATTACCTGGGATAACATAGTCAACACCACGTGGGTCGTTGTTGGTATCAACAACACCAACTACTGGAATACCTAGTGTTTTCGCTTCTTGGATTGCAATTTTTTCATTACCGGTATCGATGATGAAGATTGCATCTGGCATAGCGCGCATATCTTTGATACCACCCAAAGAAAGCTCTAGTTTTTGCTTTTGACGAGTCAGCATTAGTGCTTCTTTTTTGGTTACTTTTTCAAAAGTCCCATCTTGCTCCATTACTTCAAGTTCTTTTAGACGCTTGATGGATTGCTTGATGGTTTTGAAGTTTGTCAACATACCGCCTAACCAACGGTAATCAACGTATGGCATGCCACAACGCATCGCTTCTTGCTTAACGATTTCGCTTGCTGCTTTTTTAGTACCAACAAAAAGAACTTTACCTTTATGCGCAGCAATGCCACCCATAAAATTTAGCGCATCGTTGAACAAAGGAAGTGTTTTTTCTAAGTTAACGATATGGATTTTGTTACGCTCACCAAAAATGTACTCAGACATTTTAGGATTCCAATAACGAGTCTGGTGACCGAAGTGAACACCAGCTTCCAACATTTCACGCATGGTAACTTTTGCCATGTTTTAATTCTCCAAATAGTGGGGTTAAGCCTCCGAATACCCATAGAAACGAACCATGGCAATAAAAGCCAAAGCACCCCGTTTTATGTGCCGGTAAACGTGCGGATTTTCTGTTAAAATTTACCTCATTTGAGAGGCGCGGCATTTATATCACATTTTGTCTATTTGCTCAATGAAAAAAGCCAGTCACTCCGATAATTTCCGCCCTAGCCCTGACCAAACTCCGGCTCGGCTAAATTAACCAAAAGATTAAGTTGTAATGACCATTAAGATTAAAACTGCAGAAGAAATACAAAAAATGCGCGTCGCCGGCAAACTCGCTGCCGACGTTTTAGAGATGATTGCTCCGTATGTTATTCCCGGCGTCAGCACAGGGGAACTCAACCGCATCATGCACGACTACATGGTTAATCAACAAGGCACCATTCCTGCCACGCTAAACTATCACGGTTTTCCAGCATCAAGCTGCATTTCGATCAACCAAGTGGTCTGTCATGGCATTCCGGAAGACACTAAAAAACTCAAAAAAGGGGATATCGTCAATATTGACGTTACCGTAATTAAAGACGGTTACCACGGCGATACCAGCATGATGTTTACAGTGGATGAGGTTAAACCTTTTGCGTCACGTTTATGCCAAGTGGCTAGGGAATGTCTATGGCTGGGCATTCAACAAGTCAAACCCGGAGCCACTCTTTATGATGTCGCATTAGCGATTCAAACCCACGCCGAAGCGAATAATTATTCGGTGGTGCGCGAATATTGCGGACACGGTATCGGTGCAGATTTCCATGAAGAACCGCAAGTGTTGCATTATGCCGCCGAGGAATTAAAAAACATTGTCCTTAAACCGGGCATGGTTTTTACTGTCGAGCCGATGATTAATCTCGGTAAACCCCATATTAAACTCCTGCCGGATAACTGGACGGTCGTCACCAAAGACCGCAAGCTTTCAGCTCAATGGGAGCATACCCTAGCCGTCACTGATGACGGTTATGAAATCTTTACCTTACGCACGGACGAACAGCCGTTTTTACCGTAACTTTCATGGATTATCAATCGAGCCCCTAACTAATGAGCGAACTAAACCGTCCTTCTTTACCACAATTTGTGAATGCCTTGAATGATGCAGAAATCCCCTTGAAAGACAAAATCAAGGCGGGCCGTAACGTCATCAAACGCTTTACGGATTATCAATTCACACAATATGAAGAAGGCGCGCCAGTCGCTGAACTGATTAAAGAAAGGGCGACATTTGTTGACCAGTTTCTCAAAAAAATCTGGGGACATTTCATCATGGATCCCGATGCGGCTTTAATTGCCGTTGGGGGTTATGGTCGAGGCGAACTCCATCCTTACTCGGATATTGATCTACTCGTGTTGACCGAAACGCCCAATCAACTCCAAGAGCCGTTGTCCGCCTTTATTACTCTGTTATGGGATTTAGGCTTTGATGTCGGGCATGCCATCCGCACCTTGGACGAGTGCTTTGAAGAAGGGATGAAAGACGTTACCACCGCCACCAATTTACTCGAAGCGCGTTGGATAACCGGTGAATACCAAGCTTTTCAAGGGTTGATTAGCCTCTGGGCGCGTAAAGATTTCTGGCCAATTAAAGACTTTTTTAGCGCCAAAACAGAAGAACAGCAACAACGCCATAACCGCTTTCAAGACACCACCTATCAACTTGAGCCCAATATCAAAGAGAGCCCAGGCGGTTTACGCGACATCCACATGATTAACTGGGTAGCAAAGCGCTACTTTAGGGTAAAGTCGTTGCACGAACTCGTGCAACGTAACTTCCTCTCGATTGAAGAATACGTTGAGATGGAAGCGGCCAATAAATACCTAAACCGCATTCGCTTTGCGCTGCAACACCTGCGTCGCCGTCGCGAAGACCGCTTGCAATTTGACTATCAACAGCAAATTGCGGAACTTTTCGGCTACGAAGACAACCCTGAAAAAATGGCGGTTGAGCAGTTTATGAGCGGCTACTACCGCAATGTTCAGAGTGTCGCCAAACTCAACGAAATCTTATTACAACACTTCCGCGAAACCCTATTTGAGGACGGTAAAAATCACATTATCCCAATCAATAATCGCTTTTGCATTCGTAACGACTATTTAGACATCACGCATCCGGCAGTCTTTGAAATCAACCCAACAGCGCTGCTTGAAGTGTTTGTCGCCCTCGCCAACCTACCGGAAATTAAAGGGTTACGTTCTAACGCCATTCGCTCAATACGTGACCACCTACATTTTATTAATGACTCGTTCCGCGCCGACCCAATCAACCGCGCCTTGTTTATTGAGATTTTCCGACAACCGAGCGGGGTGAATGCCTCAGTACGCCGAATGCACAGTTATGGCATCTTAGACAGCTACCTGCCGGTTTTTAAGAAAATCAGCGGCCTGATGCAATTTAACATCTTTCATGCATACACGGTTGATGACCACACTATTTTAGTAATTCGCAATCTGCGGCGTTTTTTTGTTGAAGAGTACGCCTACGAATTTCCAACGGCACATCAGATATCCAAACAGATTTGCCGCCCAGAAGTCCTATTTTTAGCCGGTCTCTTTCACGATATCGCCAAAGGACGCAGCGGCGCACATGAAGTGCTTGGCGCAATCGACGCTGCTGAGTTTGCCAAACAACACAACCTGCCAAAAAAAGACCAAGAGATGATAGAGTGGCTAGTGCGCCACCATCTGGAATTTTCTCATGTCGCGCAACGTAAGGATTTAAGCGACCCACAAATCATCAATGAATTTGCCAAGCTCATCGGCGACCAAAACCATCTTAATCATCTCTATCTATTGACGGTTGCCGATGTTTGCGCTACCTCTGAAGATGTCTGGAACGACTGGAAAAACTCGCTATTCCTCGAACTGTACCACGAGACCTACAAAGCGCTAGAACTCACTTCCAACATCCCAAAAAACAAGGCGATGAAAGCGCTGCAAACTCAAGAAAAAGCCAAAGAACACCTTTCTAAACGCGAGATTAAAGCAGCGGACTACCAACGTTTTTGGGATTCAATGGCCGATAGCGCATTTTTCAGCCGCCAGAGCCCGCAAGAAGTCGCGCGTATTACCCAAGAACTGTACCAAGCAGACAAAACACAAACTCTAATTAAAGTCCGAGCAAAAAGCGCCCGTGGCGCATCTGAACTGATGATGTATATGCCCGACCGAGATTATCTGTTTGCACACATTACCCATGCGCTGGACAAGCTCAAGCAGGACATTATGGAAGCGCGAATTTTCGCCAGCAACGACGGAATGACTTTAGTGTTAATGTACTTCCTAAATCGTGAAGACCATCAGTCGATTAATAAAGAGAAGAGCCAGTTGATATGCGATACGATTCGCGAGCAGATGCTGCGCGAAGAAGTACAGCCAATGCAACCGAATAACTTTTTGAATCGCCGGATGCGCTGCTTTGAAACCCCAACCGAAATCCAGTTTGTCCAACTCAACGAACACCGCAGTGAATTGCACATTACCACCAAAGACAGCCCAGGCCTATTGTCACGGATTGGTTGCGCACTGCGTAATTGCAAAATACGCCTGCACGATGCACGCATCACCACGGTCGGAGAAAAAGCAGAAGATTGGTTTGTGATCAGTGACACTGAGAACCAGGCCGTCAACACCAATGAACTCAAAACGCGTTTGCGCGAAAGCCTAATTGAAAATTTGGAAAAATAAGCGGTTGTGCCGGCTTAAAAACTTAAGCCGACACTTCACTCAATTCAATCGCATTGCCGTCTGGATCACGAAAAAATAGCGCCTGCCTTCCGGAACGGCTTTTATTGTATGCCACACCCATTCGCTCTAAATTTGTAACAAACGGCTCTATCTTTTTGACTTTTAAGGCAAAATGAAAGTCTCTCCCTCCGTGTTCCGGAAGATACTGAGCGTCAATATGTGCGCGCTTTACCTCCAATAAATGCAATGTCTGCCCTGCGCCCAAATCGAGCCACGCGCCAGGAAAACCCAAATTTGGACGATCCAAAACCGCCAATCCAAGCGCATGCTGATAAAACTCGCAAGCCGCTTGAGTGTCGGTCACAATCACACTCACATGGTCAACACCCAAAACAGTTTGTAAAAGGTTCGGCATTCTAAGAATCCTTATTAGTCATCTTTAAAGGACAAAAAACCCAGCCAAAAAGCTGGGTCTTTAAATAAGCGACTGAATGACTTAGGCAGATATAGAACAAGTCCAATTCGCCCAGGCACAGAGGTCAATGGAAACTAATTCCAATGTCTCCTTAGTCGTTTTTATGTAATTCAGAGTTTAGACCACCCCATAAAGTGCCATCGGTCATAATCGCTTGCACTTGCCCAGTCTGGCTATGGCGACGGAATAACAGCTTGGACTGACCTGATAAATCGCGTGCCGAAATAACCGAACCATCCGGCATTTGCACCTTAGTTCCAGCGGTTAAATACAGACCTGACTCAACAATACAGTCATCGCCTAAAGAGATTCCAAGCCCAGCGTTTGCTCCTAACAGATTACGCTGCCCCATAGAAATCACTTGCTTGCCACCACCGGACAAGGTTCCCATAATCGACGCACCGCCACCAATGTCAGTATGATCATCAACCACCACACCGGCAGAAATACGCCCTTCAACCATTGAGTGCCCTAAAGTACCGGCGTTAAAATTGACAAAACCTTCGTGCATGATCGTGGTGCCCGGTGCCAAATGCGCGCCTAAACGAACACGATCCGCATCACCAATACGCACACCCTCCGGAACCACATAGTCAACCATTCGCGGAAATTTATCAATTGAGGTAATCATCAACTGCAACGGTTCTTGTTGAATGGCCGAGCGTAGATTCTCAACCTCTGCCGGAAGGACTGGCCCAGCATTCGTCCAAGCCACATTGGCCAATAAACCGAATACCCCCTCTAAGTTAATCTGATGTGGCTTGTAAGCACATTCTGACAAAAGATGCAGACGCAAATAGGCGTCTTCAGCAGATTGCGGCGCATCGTCTACAGATGCAATTTCAACGGTGACAAAATCACTTTTGATAATACCCGCTTGCAAGGCAAGGCAGTTACGCGCGATTTGTTGATTTGAACGAGGAAACCAAACATCTAAGGTTGTGCCAGATTTTGCATCGGTGTAACGGTGGCCAATTCGCTTAATGGTCATAAATTCTTTCTCTCTAAGATGGGTATTCGGGTTAAATTTTATAAAAGCGAAAGTATACCCTCTTGTAGAAATAGATACAAAGCCATGAGACAAAACACTCCATAAACCGATATAATTAGGCGAATTTTATTTTGATAGACCGGCATTTAAAAGGGCGAAAAATGAAACTGTTCGGAATTAGCAATTGCGACACCGTGCGTAAAGCACGTAAGTATCTGGCAGCACACGCGTGTGAAGTTGAATTTATTGATTTTCGCAAAACCCCTTTAAATCCAGACATTATCCAGCAATGGTTGACACACAGCGACTGGCCAACACTCGTAAACAAGCGTAGCACCAGCTGGCGAGCACTCGATGAGACTCAAAAAGAATTACTCAACTCAACAACGCCCTCTGCAGAGGCCATCGCTCTATTAATTACTGAACCGACCCTGATTAAACGTCCGGTGCTGCAGACCGAACAAGGAATACTCTTTGGTTTTGACCCTGTGCAATACCAACAACATATTTAACAAACAGCCAAGGCTTACTGTAAAGTAAGTTGCGCCCTATAAACGCAAACGAGCAATACTGAGACCCCCATGAGCGAAACCCTTGATTTAGCCCAAGCATTAATCCGTATCGATTCCATCACGCCGAATGATAAAGGCTGTCAACAGATGATTTGTGACTACCTTCATCCATTGGGCTTTGTTAGTGAATCTCTGCCGTTTGGCGAAGTCAGCAATCTTTGGGCTCGTCGTGGCAGCGAAAGCCCTTGTTTAGTCTTTGCCGGTCACACCGATGTCGTTCCAACTGGCCCACAAGAAGCTTGGACCTTTCCGCCCTTTGCAGCGCATATCGAAGGTGACATGCTCTACGGCCGCGGCGCGGCCGACATGAAAAGCTCTATTGCCTGCTTTATGGCCGCCAGTAAACGTTTTGTGGAAACCTACCCAAACCACAAAGGCTCAATTGCGTATCTAATTACTAGTGATGAAGAAGGTCCGGCAATTGACGGCACCGTCAAAGTGATCGAAACACTGCAAGCGCGAAACGAAACCTTTGAATACTGTATTGTCGGCGAACCATCCAGCTCACATAAACTGGGCGACTCCATTAAAAATGGTCGTCGCGGCTCACTCAACGGCAAACTGGCAGTAAAAGGCATTCAAGGACATATCGCCTATCCTGATTTAGCCGACAACCCAATTCACAACGTCGCACCCGCATTGGAGCAATTGGTCAATGTGGTTTGGGACCACGGTAATGACTATTTCCCACCGACCTCGTTTCAAATCTCAAACATCCACGCTGGCACTGGCGCAACCAATGTGATTCCTGGCGAAACGACCGTACTCTTTAACTTCCGCTTCTCTACTGAACACACTGCGGAAAGCCTGCAACAGAGTGTGCACGCGATACTGGACCATCACAACCTGAATTACGAGTTAACCTGGAACCTATCCGGCAATCCATTTATCACCGAAGCCGATGGCGAACTGATTACCGCTATCAGTCAAGCCTGTGAAGCGATTGTTGGCTACCAACCACAACTCTCCACAGGCGGCGGAACTTCAGATGGGCGTTTTATTGCACCGACCGGCGCACAAACCATTGAACTCGGTCCATTAAATGCGACCATCCACAAGGTGGACGAGTGCGTCAGTGTCAGCGATTTGCACAAGCTAACCGACATCTATTATCAAACGATGATTAATCTCTTAATTAAATAGGTTTAGGTATGCAAGAGAACGACTTACCCCTAGGCATACAATATCTTCTGATTAGCCTACAAATTATCGCCCTGCTGATTTTTCTGTATTTTGTCTGGCCACTGGTCAAAAGCGAGCAGTGGAAAGCGAAGTTTATCGAAAACAAAACAGCACGCTCGATTTTGATTGTATTTATTTTAATTTTTATTTTTGTGTACGGGATTGGCTTTGTGTTTGATACTCTCTTCCCTATACAGCGGCTTGACCAAGGCTAAACAAACTGATTTAGTAAATTTTTTTAATAAGAATAAGATGCTTATGTTCAGTCACGCAAATTCTACGCACTTGATTCTCGCTTAAAGCGCAACAGAACAGACCAATAAATACGAGGTACGCACTGTTTACTTGCCACAAGACAGTAATCAGTGCGGCATTTACCAAAGCAGCTAACTTTTTTTGCTTATTTTTTTCTCTTGATGTAATCCGCATAATAAAAATATGTGGCGCTACTGAGAGGAAAAAAGTATGTTTGTCAGCAAAAAACACCACCAAGAAGTCGTACAAGAAAAACAACAGCTTAGCCAGACGATGAATGCCATCCAGCGCTCCATGGCAATGATCGAATTTGACCTGCAAGGCAACATTCTAAGCGCAAATGACAATTTCTTAAAAACCGTTGGCTACAGCTTGTCGGAAATTCAAAACAAAAAACACGCGATTTTTATGCCTGACAATGCCGCCAATAACCAAGAATATCAACAATTTTGGCAGCGCTTAAACCAAGGTGAATTTTTCTCTGGGCAGTTTCAACGCATCGGAAAAAACGGCAAGCGCATCTGGCTAGAGGCGACCTACAATCCTATTTTAGACGAACATGGCACACCTTATAAGGTGGTTAAGTTCGCATCAGACATCAGCGCGCAAAAAGCACAAGAAATTGAAGCACAAGCCAAGCTACGCGCGATTGACAGCTCTTTTGCAGTGATTGAATTTACTCCCGACGGCACCATCCTCGATGCTAACCCCAATTTCTGCCACACCTTAGGGTACTCTCTCGACGAGATTAAACAACGCAAACACAGTCTATTTGTCGAACCCGATTACGCCGCTTCGTCTGAATACCAAGTGTTCTGGCAAGCCTTGGCAAGTGGCAGTGAGCAGAGCGGCAACTTTAAACGCATTGGCAAAGATGGTCGTGAAATCTGGATTCAAGCCGCCTATATTCCTGTCGCTCACCCAAACCAAGCGCCGCATAAAGTCATTAAAATTGCCACCGACATCACCGAACAAAAATACCAAGAGATGAATCTCGCTCGTATGGTGAACGAAGCAGGTACCGTGCTGCAAGCAATGAGCAGTGGCGACTTAACACTCTCGGTAAACGGCGAGTATGACGGCGACTTGGTCAAACTCAAAAATGCCTTAAACCTCAGCGTTGTCAATCTTGCACAAGCCATGAATGAAATCAATCAATCGGTACGTGCTGTTTCAAACTCCGCCAGCGAAGTATCGACCGCTTCAATGAGTCTGTCTGAACGGACGCAGCAGACCGCACACTCAGTCGAACAAACCGTCTCTGTGATGCAAGAAACCATGGATCAGGTTCATCAAACACGCAACAAAGTGTTAGAAGCGCGCATATCGACCGAAGAACAACAGACGCTCATCAAAGCCGGAGACGAGTTAATGGCCATTTCACTGCAATCGATGGAGCAAATTAAAAACTCCTCAGAACAGATTACACAAATTGTTTCGTTAATTGACGGCATCGCTTTCCAAACCAACCTATTGGCCTTAAACGCCGCAGTCGAAGCTGCACGTGCTGGCGAACATGGGCGAGGCTTTGCCGTGGTAGCGGGTGAAGTACGAAATCTGGCACAAAAATCTGCGGATGCAGCCAAAGAGATTAAAAACTTAATTGAGAAAGCCGTTGTGCAATCACAATCAGGCGTTGAAGTTGTCGGGCGTTTGGCAGACAACCTAAACCAAATCCGCCAGAAATCCACCGAAGTCAGTCATATCATTGATACCGTTGGTTCCCTGGCAGAAAGTCAGTCGCAAAGCGTTAATCGTATTGGTCAAGAAATTTCCAATATCGACAGCTCAACCCAAGAGAATGCCGCTTTTGTCGAAGAAACATCCGCTACCGCAGAAAGTCTCTCTGGACAAGCACACGATGTGCTCGAAGTGCTACAACAGTTCCAAATTAACACCAGCCACCGCTTATCACATCACTGAAAAATAATTCTCTTCAAATAAATGGCGCTTTGAATGCGCCATTTTTGCATCATCTTGACGGATTACAGTAGACTAGACTCTTTTAAATACCGCTAAAAAGGTGCAGTTATGTCAATGCTCTCGATTCTTATAAAAGATGCTGCCGGCACGCAGATCCCTGTCATCTCTTACAAAGGGTTAGATGAAATCATCATGGATCTTTATCTGCAAAAACGCTGGGATATTATCGAAGTAACCGACAATGCGGGCAGCTTTAAATTTAAAGTCAAAGATGGTGTTGTGCAGAAAACACCATAACCTCTGTAGGGAGACACAGAATACATCCCAGAATGATTCCAATTAACATCAGAAAACAGTTCTAAACAGCAAACTCCAGCCCCCTCTCATAGAGAACCAAAGCGATGGATGAGAGAGGGATCAACGAGGTTGCTCGTACAAGCCACACCCATAGGGGTTTTAAACAATTCGATTGCACTCTGTTGCTTGTTTCTGTCAGGTCTTAAAATGGCAAAAACAACTGCCAATTCTTCTGTGCCTGAAGTCATTAGAAATTTATTCTAACTATACTTATAAAGTACTTGCCGCCAACTCAGCCGCAATCATCTCGCGCAATACGTCCGGATGCATGATGGTCAACGGCTTGCCATTAACAAAGAAACCAGGTGTTTTTTTAACGCCATTGGCCAAGCGATCTTGTTCATCTTGGGCAATACGCAACGCAATTTCAGCGGACTGGACATCAACTCTGGCTTGGCTTAAATCTAAATTACCGCGCGGCAAGATTTCCCACAAATCCACCCCTTCATGTCCATGTGGCGCCCAAACCGGCTGAAATCCAAGTAACAACTCCAAAGTCTCAGAAAACTGGTTTTGCTTGCGTGCGGCTTCCAAAATTTCAATTGCCTGTTTGGACTGAGCATGAAAATCAACGTAACGGATAACCAAACGAATCTGTTCGGGATTCTCACTGAGAATTTCTTTCACATAAGGATACATAGCACGACAAGCTTCGCAAGCTGGGTCAATAAACTCAACTAAAGTCACCTTTGCATCCGCAGGACCAATTACTGGCGAATAAGGTCGAACCAAACTGTCCTCTACCAAATCGGTCGTATCAGAGCTCTGCAAAACATAAGCTGTCATGAAAACGCCGACTAACACTACCAGTCCGGCCAAAATAGAATTTCTTTTCATTATACTTTCCTCTAAATGGCACTCATCATAACAAGGAATTTTATTACCTTGAAAAAGAATCATTTATGAGTAGGAAAACATGATGTAAGGCGCAGAAAATCGAAGCCAAAATAATGGATTAACGGAAAAATAAAACCGTAAAAACGAAAACAAATGAGTGATTAATAAGAAAAATTAAAGAAATGAAATGATGCCCAGGGCCGGCACCAAACATTACCATATATAAAGGGCTTAAATAATAAAACTCAAAATTTACCCCGATTTTTACCCCATTTAATCCAAAATTTTGATTTTCCGGTGTTAGTGCGGGGTTTCTTTTTTAGGCGGGATATTTTGGGTATTTTCGGTTCTTGGTGGGATTGCGTTTATTTGGGTTAATCGGTAAGCTTTTCATTAACTGGGTGTTTGATTTGCGGTGCACTGCTATAAATCAGCATCGAGTGTAGAGCCGGTGCACAGGCGCTACTCTCTTAAATTGGCTTTTAGGTGGGTTGCCCACTCTGTGCAAATACGTACGATATTTGACAGGCATAGGCGGTTATTCTTGAAGGGTAGCGGCCTTTTTTATTCTGTGGTGTCTTGTGTATTTACTTCAATTACTCGGAACCATGTTCTATACCGTGATCAGAATTATTGCTATTTTGGTGATCGGTGGTTTCTTACTTAAGCTGTTTCCCGGTGTGCCGGTGTTTGCTTTGCTGTTGATCGTGGCGGTTATTGTGGCGGCCATATGGTTTTTTAATGCCAGAATTGAGCGGAATAACCGGCGGGAAATAGCAAAAACACAATTTTAGGCCGGATTTTGACGGCTTTTTTATGCCTAGCTTGGTGGTTTTTGGATTTTTCTAGTCACCTAATCCAGTTTTGAACCCTGTTGGTGTATTCGTTAAAGTGCCTATAATTCCGCCTTTCAGGTAATTTTAGGCAACTTGAAAACTGTAACACCGCCTCCATTTTCCGGTTAATCGGTTTCAGATTGGCAATCTATAACCAATAAATCCACCTCCGAAAGCCAATAACCTCACCTTAATTAGTTTACAGTGGTACCACTATTTAGTACCATTAACCAATGAAAGCAAAACACCAAAAAACCATTGAATTAATTTTTAAACGCCCTGTTAGCGCCAATATCAAGTGGAAGGATATTGAAGTCCTTTTTATTGCGCTTGGGGGTGAAGTTGAAGAACGTGAAGGCTCTCGGGTTGGCGTGTTTCTGTTTAATGAAGTGCGTATTTTCCACCGGCCCCATCCGTCACCTAATACGGATAAGGGCGCGGTTGCCAGTGTTAGAAAATGGCTTGAATCAAACGGGGTGAAACCATGAAGAATATTTTAGAAATCGACGGCTACAAAGCCCATATTGATTACGACTCAGATATTGAACTATTCCGCGGGGAATTTATCGGCCTGAATGGGGGGGCGGACTTTTACGCCTCGGATATTGAGGGTTTAAAAACTGAGGCTAAACAGTCCCTAACCGCTTTTCTGGATATGTGCAAAGAAAAAGGCATTGAGCCTAAGAAACAGTATTCAGGGCGTTTTAACGTGCGCATTGCATCTGATCTGCACGCGAAAATAGCCGCTATTGCCGTGGCTGAAAACAAAAGCCTTAACCAGTGGATTGAGGAAAACCTGTCCAAGGTCGTTTTGCATTAAAGCCGTAAAATTGGGGGCGGTAGATTAGGTTTTCTATGCCCCTAATCCATTAACAGGCGAATGCATTCCCGCATAGTTGGCACGCCTCATTAAGTTACCGCCTTGGTGAAGGCTAGCTTATCCCGCCTCTCTTAACCAGACATGACAGTAACCGGCCTTATTTGGGTCTTTCTCAAAGCGTTCTACCGTTAGCCGGTCGATTTGCCCATCATCGACAATTAAGCCGCCGTCCTGCAAGGCATCCAGTACCGGCTTTACACGGTTATCAATATCAAACGCCCGTCTATTCGGTGGATAGAGTCCAATAGTTACCGATAACCGGCATTTAAGCCCCTCTCCGTGTAGATTAAGGGCTTTAAGCTGTTGGGCTACTTGTTTCTTGAATAGCCGCCCCTTGGCGCTTAAATAGATCACGGTACCGGCACGCCGGTAATAGGTATTTGCCGTGGGAGGCCAGCCAATGGTTAGGCGGTATTCACGGCTCAATAGGCAATCCCTCACCCCGTAAATAGCTTTCTATGATGCTCAGGCGGTTTGATAGCTTGAATAACTCTCGCTCTGCATCTTGCTTTTCACCTTGTTTGATAAAAACGGCTTCCCGTAGCACTTTGCATTGCTCCTCTAGGCGCTCGTTACTCTTTTCAAGCTGTGCCACTCGTTGGAATAATTGCGCTAGTGGTTCACTTGTTGCGGCAACACAGGCCGATTTGATCGTTTGAATGTCGTTTTCGGTCATATTTACGCCCCCTTATTTGATTCTTAGGCTTGGTTTGCTCATGGTCAGGCGTGCGCCGGCAATCTCTAGCCCATCCTTTAGCGCCTTGGTTAATGCCGCCTTATCCGGTTTGATTTCGGTCTTAACGCTCATGTATTCATCGGGTAGCGCGGCTTCGTCAGTTACTTCACAGATAACACGCCCTTTTACCAGTGAAATAGTAAATAACGGGCTTTCTATCTTGGTGATTTCACTGGCTTCCATGTTGTGGCGCAGGTAGTCTTTTAAGGCCGTTTGTCGGTTGATAATGGTCTTTTTACGCGCCTGTAGTCGATTGATTTCGGCATCAATGGCGGTGGTATTCGCCCCCAGTGTTTCAGCCACTTTTACCAAGGCTTCGGCCTTGTCGTTAAACTGCATCTGCAAACCTTCCATAGTGTCGGCAATGGCGATCGCAAAACTCTGATCGTCTTCGGCTTCAAAGGCTAGGTGTGACAGTTCGTTTAGTTCGGTGGTGAGTTCATAGAGTTTGGTCATTTTCTTAATCCTTTCCGGTCTTTCTGTAGGGTGTGGGGGCGTTAATGTGCCGCCGGTTGCTCATTGCCTTGGTTTGCTATTAATTCGCCGTGCACGGCCTTAGAATCGGTTGTTTCTTGATCGGGTTTTGATTCATCCGTTACGGCTTCAAGTTCAGCCTTTCGTTTATCCTTGGCGCGTTCGAGTTTGATTAGCCATTGATTCGCCTTTTTCAGATTGGCCTTTCTTACCGCCATCGTGTAAAGCCCTTTTAGCTCTCCCATGCTCGGGGCGGTGGTCACACGTTGCAGTAGATCGGCTAACTCTGTCTCGAATGCTTGCGCCTGTTTCAACTTTTCCGCTTCTTGGTCAATTGCCTTTTCAGCCTTGGCCTCTTGTGCTCGGTGCTCTGTGTAGGCGGCATCCTCAAACATCCCCAAGTAAACATCGGCATTAAACCCAAGCTTTGAAAGCGCCTTGCTTAGGGTGTTGGTTTCCAGTTTCTTGAGCGCGTCCGCGTCCACAAATTCACCGTTGCGGGTTTGCTGTCGAATCTGAATGGCGTTACCGATTTCAAACGCGCCCCACGGATACCAGAAAACCGCCTTAAGCGTTACCAAACCCAAAGGCTCTACTAAGCGGTAATCGTGGTGGATGTCTCTTAGCCCCCATGTGGAGCCATACAAGCCGAAAACCTTGGTCGCGGTCTTAAGTTGGTACATCGGGTCGATGGACGTAAACCCGCCGCGCTGTTTGTTGAACTTGGTGTAATCTGGGTCGGTCTTACTGACGGAATCCCATAACGCCAAGTTGTCGGCCTGCTTTGAGTGTTGTTGCTGTGTTGGTTGCATCGTTCACCCCCTTAAAAATTCACGTCATCGTCTTCAAAATCGTTATAACCGCTGTTCATTGGGGGCGGTTGCTGATTCTGATAGGCGGCTTGATGTTGTGGATTATGAAAACCGGTGTTTTGGTTCGAGCGCATAGCATGCGCTGTATGGCCTCCGTTTTGGTTTTGGTTGTGGTTATTCATGTTCGGGAGCGTTTGCGGCGTGTACCCCTGTTTATTTTCGTTTTGCACCTGTTTTGTGCTGTTATGACCGGCAATACCATCAAGCGTAATTTGGATTTGCTCCACTTCTTGGTTTTGCTGATTGGTGTAACTGTTGATCTTGAGCGTACCGGCCACGTTTAAGCCGTCACCCTTTGCATAGGTCATTAACTCGTTCGCCACATCACCAAAGGCAACCAGTGATAGGGCTAGGTCTTTGGAATCTTCCCCTAACTTGGCAAACCCGAAACCGGTAGCCATGAAATTGTTATTTCGAGTTGTTCGGCTCTGGGGCTCTTTTGCTAATCGAATATTTGCGCTAATGAATGCCATTTTTTTAATCCTCGTTTCAATTACTAATTTCAGTTTGATTAGTAACAATTCAGTAGATGACCACTTACCCTATTTTTTTGTTTCAATTCCTCTGATTTGAGTTAGTGGTTTTTAATTTCTGTTTTGAGATTTCAAATTCTTCTAAACCGTTCTTTTTACCTGCCCCCTATGGCAGATATATAAAGGGTCGTAATTTTTACGGGCTATTTCGTGATAAAAATGTGTTTAGACCCGTAAAAATTACGGTCTATTACCCTTTTTTGATTAAAAAATAATCAATAGGTCGTAAAAATTACGGTAATAGGTCGTAAAAAATACCCCTCACTTTTATTTTTCAGCCCGTAAAAATTACCGTCTAATTCACCGCTTTTAATTGCTTCCATGTGCTTAAAATTTTGCCGATATGTTTATTCATGCCAGCGTCATATTTTGATGATTCATCGAGTCGCAACCATGTAAGCCCGTACAGGTTACAAATTCGACCAGTGCCGCCGTGTCTAGTTTGAATCACTAGGCCGCTTTCTTGGAGTTCTCTAAGATGGTTTGCCAGTGTCTTGTCTGACTTCCAGCCGCACTCCTTTAGTTCTGAGTAAGGCGCGCTCAAATCCCCATTATTTGAACCGTTATAACGTCTACATAGTTCATGCAATAACGCTTTTGCACTAGGGCTTAAGCCCTTGTATGCGGCTGAATCATGGATATAGTGAAATGCTTGATAAAAAGGTGCTGAACCTTTTCTACCTGTTAGCTTTTCGCGCTTACTCATGCTAGCCATGCATTAGCCCTCCCAGCCGTTCGCCTTGGCTTCATAGTACAAGCCGGCACAGGTCACACCGTCCACCGGCTGTATGTTCTGCCAAGTGGTAGAAAAGTTCGCTGAGTGGAAATTGGGGGCGCGTCTAGCCCATTGGTGGGCGGCGGTCTTGCCGCTGATACCAAACTCGGATTTAATCGCCGTCAGTATGGCTACAAATCGGTTGTGGTCATTCGGTATCGGGGTATAATCAAGAACGCCTTCAAGCTGTTGGGGGGTTAGTGTTTTGCTTTGCATGGTGCTTCCTTCCCTACATCTTTCAAACTCGCAAAATTCTTGAGCATTTGCCCTTTTACCGCTAAATAAATATCTTCATCCATCAAAACCGCGGCCTCTCTCGCAAGGGCTTGGCTTAACGGCTCTATCATTTGAAACAGTTGCAAGGCGGTCATTAGGCGGTCGATTTCTAGCTTTGTGTCATCCTCTGATAATTCAATGACATTCATCAAATCAGCGCGGCTTAAGTCTTTGCCATGTGTTACACCGTAGTTAAGGCCACCCTGTAACTTTCCTAGGCTTTGAATTGTGTAGGTTAGAGCGTCTTCAATCTCTTTAAGTGCAAGTTTTCGCAAGGCAAACGCCGCTTGATATTCTTCAAGGGAGGTGAATATGGGCTCTCTGTTGTCGATGCGCTTTTGTAGTTCGGCCTCGGTCATCGTGCCGTCCAAAACGTCAAAATTAACCTTGCGGACTAATTCAGCAAATTTAAACCAATCCATTACGCCACCCCCTCAACGTTTTCAGGGGCAATAATCTCTAGCAATTCGCGGCTATCCATTGCCAAACGGTTAAGGTGGTAGGCGTGTTCGCTTACTTTGATCTGTTGCGCGGTGGTATGCAGTGACATATCCGAAATATCGCAACTAATCGCCTTAATCGCGGTTAGGTTATCCACAAGCATTAAGCGGCTTAGTTCGGTTAGCTGTTCGCGGTGGTGCGGTTCTTTGGAGTTGTAGAGTTCGGCAAATTCAATTAAACGGCTCATTAGTCGCGCCCTCCCATGCTTAACGCAGGTAGGAAAACGGTCATTTCTGGCACGCCTTGGGTAGAAAGCCATAAGGCTAGGCTATCGAGGTCTTCAAAGTAACGCGTAAAGCCGTTAGATGGGTTGCAGATCGTGGCGATTTGGCCGGCCTCGGTCTCAAGCATTAGCGACCATCCGCAAGCAGGCGAATAGACGGCAATAAACCGCTTGATAAAGCTGTGTTGTGGGAGTTCGATAGAAAAAGAAAAGTCCGCGGGGGTGAATTTGCCGCGTGTTTGGGAAGTATTAGCCATGTAGTGGCCTCCTAGTGGTTTAGTCAGTTCGTGTCCACTTGCTTCAACTGAAACAGGTGGACGGGCATCAACTACCGCCACTAGACGGCGGGACTTATTCCCCGTAAAGGGTCTTGTATTAAGTCCTCTCAACCCGTCCGCATTTTTAAGAATACGGATACGGTTTTTCATACCCATAGCGCAAAGAAATGCGCGGATTTTGGGCATAAAAAAAGCACGGTTTAAGGCTGTGCGTAGGCCTCTAGTGGTTTTAGTAGTGCCGTCAATATTAGCGGCTTTGCTTGTTCCATGCAAGCCCATTTGGCTACATAGCGCGCTTTTTATTGCTGTTCTCATCTGATTGCCTTCAAGCTGTTTAAATGGTCTTTAACCGCTGTTTTAAGCGGCTCCAACGGTTGAACATTGGTTAATCCATGCCGTTACATCGCTTTCAAGCCATCCCACCGAACGCGCACTAAGTTGCTTGCGCTGTGGGAACTCCCCCGCCTTCACTTTTCGGTAGATCGTTGTTCGAGAAAGCCCTGTTACTTCAATGACTTCTTTAAGTCGCATAATCTTGGCTTGGCTCATCATCGCCCCCCTTTTCTTACTTCTGTCATTAGTGCCTTTTGGCGTTTTAAACTGGTTCTGATCGTCATTTCAGAAACCCTGTATTTCTTGGCTAACTCAGGGTAGTTAAAGCCGGTAAAGTCTTTAGCTATGCGCAAGTCCTGAATAGCCTGTTTAAGGCCGCTCGATGCCGGTAAATAAAACGATTTACCGCCCATATAAAGTGAAATTGCTGTGCATATAGAAGCGGCTAAGGCCTTACCCTTTTCACCTTGATCTAAGCCGCTTTTCTCAATCTCGTTTAGCGCCACCTCGTAAAACTCTTGGATGCGGCTAGGCCACAACTTCAAGTGCACGTTTTGATAGGCTTCCGCTAATAGCTTCAAGCCCTCCTCATGCTCTTCAATTTCTTCTTTAGACAGTCCTGCTACTTCGATATTTGCCACGGTATTACCTTGCTTTTGAATGGATTGGTGCGCCTCAAGCCATGTTTCAAGAGTGTAAAAGCGGTGCCGGTAGGGTTGTATTTCAAGTGTTTGAGAAGGAATACCAATAAAGCCCTATTTGCCCCGCTTAGTACCGTGTCGGCTTGGTGGTTATTGTTCTAGTGGTAACAAAAATCTAAAACGGGTTAGAAAGGCCGCTTAAGCCGGCTTGATGATTTTTAAGGGGGTGTAGAAACACAAAAGCCCCATGGATTGGGGCTTAAGGTAAGGCGGCTAGAAAGTTGAAATTATTTTTTTGACTTGGTTCTAGTCACATGGGTCAAGTCTTTTCTAGCGGTTGCAATCGTCTGCACACGGCTTGCAAAGGTGTTTGTTTTATCCTCTGGCACACCGTGCGAAATTGCCGCTTGGTCAGCAAAGTCTTTGATTGATCTTGATGTTTTGTCGATATAAAAAGCCTTATGCGCTTGAATCGCTATATCCAACTCTAGCGAGTAATACGGGCTATTTTGGTCAAGATAAGGGGGTGTGTCGGCTTGCTGATCGGTGGGCTTTGGTGCTTCAAGGTAGGCGGCTAGTTCTTCACGCTCTACAAACAAGCCAAAACGATTGAATGAATTGGTAAGCGCAAAAACATCCGTAAAAGGTTTGTGAAGCCCTTTCATCAACCTGTAAAACTTGCCTTTATATTCAATGCTTACAGTCGGTAAAAACTCAAGGCTAAGATCGGTTGCCGGTATGGTGTTGTATTCACCTGTGACAAAACTTTTTGTCGCTGGATAGGCAATAAACTGATCATCTTTTAACCACAAATAAACGCCATCTGGATCTTGTTCATCTTGTTGCGTTGGCTCTTCATCCCCGTCTAAATAGAATTGATAACCTTGTTTAAGAGTGCAAAACTTTGCGAATAAAGAAATTATTCCTAGGTTTTCTGTGATATCGCCTAAGGTGCTTGGTTCCTTTAAATACTGAAATAGCTCATTGTGATTCGTTTCAAGGTCGTTGATGTCGTTAAATGTTTCTAAGTTGTAGCCTTTAGAATCATTTTTTAAAAGAGTAACTCCCCTTAATAACACCCCTGCCTTTAAGCTTCTTGAGTTGATAAGACGCTTAACATCTTCAACCGTCACGGCACCACTATGGTCGTATTTGCTTAAAATGCTCGCCACGTCCTCAAGGCTGTAATGGTCCTTGATTAGCTTAACCTCTTTCACTTTGTACGGCCTCCCAGCCTATCCACTACTGAATAAGGTGGCGCGGTCGGGGGCGGGTGGATAGTCCGCCGGTTCGGGTGATCTGCCCTAGGCCGTGCCAATATTGTTCTTTTGATTACCAAACATCGTGGCTATAATGAAATTCTTCGGGGTTGACCTGCTGAGTGAGTGACCACTGTGAAGCTAACTAACCGTCGGCGGTGCCTGTCACTAGGCGCATAGCCCTTTCAACTATAAGCTCCGTTAGTTTCTCCGGTACCAGACAGAAATTAAGGCACTATTAGAACCGCCCTAATATGACCGGAAAAAACCAGAAATACCCGATAAATCCCGCCTAAATTTAACCTGTTTAGGAAGTAGCTCTATTAATGGGGATAACGTCACCACCGGCCTTTATTCCGTCAAGGTAATCACTCCAATGCTGTAACATTTTTCGCCTTGGTTCGAGTTTCTGAGCCTTGTTATATACGCCCCGAACACCTCCGATAACATGATTTAACTGCAATTCGATTTCATCGGCATTGAACCCGATTTCGTTCAGCATGGTGCTAGCCGTATGTCTAAAGCCATGGGGAACTATCAGCGTATTAAGGCCGTTATCCCTTACATTCTTGTTTATCGAACCGCTTGTTATATGGCTGTTGGTCATTGGGGATTTGAAGACATACGGAGTTTCACCGGTTAAGGCGTGCAATTCATTGAGCATGGTTTCAACTTGGCGGCTCATTGGAATAATGATTATTTTCCCTTCCCCTGTTTGGTCTCCCTTGGTGGTGGTCCGGTGTATTTCCTTTGCTTTGAAATCGACTTCATCCCAACGCATCGCCACTAATTCGCTCGGTCTAAGGAAAACGTGAAGCCCAAGCCGTAAACAGCTTAAAACCTCGAAGGTACCGCGCATGGTATCCAGTTTTGTGAGAACGGTTTTTAGTTCTTTGGGGGTGGTAACGTGCTTTAACTGCTTGGCAACGTGTTTAACGAATAGCGCCCGTGAAATGTATAAGGCGGGGTCGCGGTCTAAGTAGCGTTTACCCTTGGCGTACTCGAATAGCAACTTAAACACGCTGTAGACCTTATCCCGATTCTCTAGGGTGCCGTGTTCTTGGATTCTTAACAAGCAATCCTCTAGCTGTTGCTCGGTGATCTGCACTACCGGCACGCCCCCAAGCATGGGCAAAACGTGCTTATCAAATCTAAGCTTATGCTTTTGATAGGTACTTAATGCCCATTCGGGTTTACGGTCACCATAGCTTTTCGTCTTATGGCTGTAGAACTCATTCAACAACTGGGCAAAGGTCATCAAATCACTTTCGGCCTGTTGCTTTGCGGTTTCTTTAGCTATGGCTTGCTTTTGGTGGCGCTTATGGTCATTCGGGTTAATACCCATCTTCACTAATTGGCGGGCTTCGTCTCGAAGTGTACGGGCTTCAAGTAGACTAACAGCCGGATATTCACCAATAGTGTGATTGGTGTCTTTGCCGTCCATCTTGAAACGGTATTTAAAAACCTTGGTACCGGCCTTAGTGATTTCCAAACGCAAGCCGCCCCCGTCCGCTAGCTTTTGAACTTTACCGGTGGGCTTAGTCTTTCTGATTTTGGTATCGGTAAGCGCCATTGCTAACCCCCTAATAACGGTGGAATTAGTAAAAATGGGGTAAATAAGGGGGTGAATCGAATGGGGTTAGAAATTTACCCCACTTTTTACCCCATAAAATCCCGTGCTTTTATGGTACAACGTGAAACACTACGAAACAACTAAAACGCTGAAACGACGTATAGACAAGGGTTTGAATGGGTTATCAGGGATGATTTGAAACTTGCTGAAACGTAAGAATGGTGCCCAGGGCCGGAGTCGAACCGGCACAGTGTTTCCACCGGGGGATTTTAAGTCCCCTGCGTCTACCAATTTCGCCACCTGGGCAGGTGTCCGAAAAAACCTTGGTTTTTTCGAGTTTTTTGCAGAAGCATGATACATCTACAAAACTTGTAAAGTGGAGGCGCGACCCGGAGTCGAACCGAGGTCCACGGATTTGCAATCCGCTGCATAGCCACTCTGCCATCGCGCCATAATCTGGAGCGGGAAACGAGGTTCGAACTCGCGACCTCAACCTTGGCAAGGTTGCGCTCTACCAGCTGAGCTATTCCCGCTTGGATGCGGCGTATTATAGGGGTTGCCCATAAAAGGTCAAGCGTTAAACAGCAATTTTTTTTACTTTTTTTGTAGTTGTTTTTTCACGCTTAACGGCAATCGCAAACTTAGTCTTGTGGTGTTTTAGTTGAGGCAATAATTTGTGGCAAAGCCGCTTTGGTGTATTGCACCCAAGTAATTAAAGTCAAGGCCGCAGCAAAATACAACATCGGGAAACCAAGTTGCCCCCAATCCACACCCCAAAGCTCACCGCCATACAGCAACCACGTTAAGGCAGCCAATTGCGATGCGGTTTTGACTTTGCCTAAATTAGATACCGCAACCACATCACGTGCATTATTTTCCGCCATCCACTCTCGTAATGCGGAAATTGCCACTTCTCGCATCATAATGACCACTGCAGAAATAATCACCCATAAATTGTCATTGTATTCAGCGGCAACGACGATCAATGCGGCCGCAACAATCAGCTTATCGGCAACCGGATCCAAAAATGCGCCTAATTTGCTGGAAGAACCCATTTTTCGAGCTAAGTAACCATCAAACCAGTCGGTAATCGCTGCAATCATAAACGCAAGCGCACCCCAAAAACGAGCGTCTTCAATCGGCGCATAATAACAGATTAAAAAAACTGGGATTAAAACGACTCGGCTCCAAGTCATCATCATTGGCAACGATTGCAAATTCATGGGGTATCTTAATTTTCGATCTTAGGAAGTGGAAAAAAATACTAACACATTTTCACCCAGCCGATTTTATAAAAATACGCGGCCTGTTCTTATTCTCCGTGAAAAAAATCGTAAATACTCTGCGCTTTACTCGGGCTAATCCCTTTCACTTTTTGCAGTTCAGTCGGTGCGGCATTTTTAACTTCAGTTAAGCCGCCAAAATGCAATAGCAAGGTTTTGCGCGTTTTTGGGCCGATTCCTGGAATGTCTTCCAAACGCGAGTGCATCATCGCCTTCCCACGTTTAGCACGATGGGCGGTTATCGCGAACCGATGTGCTTCGTCGCGAATATGATTGATTAAATGTAAAGCACTGTCATCCGCATCTAAATCAATGCCATCCATATTGTGTGGCGTATAAAGAATTTCTAAACCCGCTTTTCGCCCTTCGCCCTTGGCAACTGAGACCAAAGGCAAAAACTCCAATTCCAGCGACTTAAGCACGTCAATCGCTTGATTAAGTTGCCCTTTGCCACCATCAACCACAATTAAGTCCGGAAATTTAGCGTGCTCTTGCTTAAGCCGCGCGTAGCGCCGACTGAGAACCTGGTGCATAGCCGCATAGTCGTCCCCTGGCGTAATCCCTTCTATATTAAATTTACGGTAATCGCGGGTACTGGCAATGCCATCCTTAAACACCACACAACTGGCAATGGTCAATTCACCTTGGGTATGACTGATGTCGAAACACTCCATTACCTGTGGAATGGCCGGCAAATTCAGAATTTCTTGCAAAGCTTGCAGCCGGGCTTGTTGATTAACTTTTTGCGTCAAATGCTGTTTTAACCCTGCTTCTGCATTGGTTTTGGCTAGCGCAAATAAACTTTTTTCATGCTGGAGCTTGGGTTCTTTAAACACAGTGCGGCGCTGATATTTTTCCTGCCAAAGTGCTTGCAGTGCATTTAGGTCGTTAAGTTTTTGCGCCAGCAAAATACTCTGCGGAGTAGGATGTTGTTGATAATGCTGAGTCATGAACGCCAGCAGAACTTCGTCGGGGGCGGTGACCACCGCGAGTTTTGGGTAATACGTCTCGCTACCCCAAAGATTGCCCGCGCGATACATCATCAAACACAGGCAGACTTGGTCGCCATTTTGCGCCAACGCCAAAACATCCAAGTCGCGACTTCCAGGCTGATTAATCAGATGTTGCGACTGAATGGAACGCAGTGCCGAAATCCGATCGCGCAGCAACCCTGCCGCTTCAAATTCGAGGGTTTCAGCCGCTGCTTGCATCTGCTCAGCCAGTTCCTCAACAACCTCAAAGCTTTTGCCTTGCAGAAACATCAACGTATGCCGCACATCACGCTGATAAGCCTCATCATCGACCAATCCTGCGACACAAGGGCCAGAACAGCGCTTTATCTGATATTGCAAACACGGGCGCGAGCGATGTTGATAGACCGTCTCGGCACACTGGCGTACCGGAAAAATCTTCTGCAAAGTATGCAACGTATGCTGCACCGCCGAAGCGTTGGGAAAAGGACCAAAATATTCACCTTTACGCCGTTTAACTCCGCGATGATAACCCAACGCAGGGTGCTTTTTTTCTGTCGAAACATAGATATAGGGATAAGACTTATCATCCCGAAAGAGAATGTTATATTTGGGTTTATGGCGTTTAATCAGCGTGTTTTCTAAAATAAACGCTTCCGATTCAGTATCGGTAATCGTCACTTCAATACGCGCTACCTGCTCAACCATGGTGGTGGTTTTTATGTCATCATGGCGCTTTTTAAAATAGCTGCTGACGCGGCGTTTTAGATTCTTGGCCTTACCCACATAGATAATTTGCTGCTGCTTATCAAACATCTGATAGACACCCGGCCGCTCGGTAAGGTGCTTGAGAAATTCATCTATCGCAAACTCAATTGGGCTTGCATCACTTTTTTCTGACTTATCCACGATGTTTTCACTTTGTAGTGGCGCTTTCGAGCCTGTCTTAGCTTGGGTCATAAACAATAAACGGGTAAAATGCGGAGCAATCTATTATAGCGAATTGAGCAAAGGAATTAAGATGGAACAAGAAAACCAGTCGCCAAAACCACAAGCGGCCGAAATGCAAAACTTTGATCGCCTTGCCGGAGCGGTTGAATCGCTGGTAAAACAAGAGCGTTGGAGCCGCCGTTTTGCTAACTTTCTAAAACTGGCGATTGCCGGTTATATTATTTTCTTCATCTATATCGCCATGGAAGGCATCGGCGCATCCAAAGAGCTTAAAACAATGCAAAACGGCAGCGAACATCTGGCTGTCGTACGTTTAGAAGGTCCTATCATGGCGCAAAGTGAAGCCAGCGCAGAATATATGCTGCCGCTTCTGCAGGAAGCGTTTAGCGACCCTATGGCAAAAGCCGTACTGATTAAAGCCAATTCACCTGGCGGCAGTCCGGTGCAATCGGCATTAATCAACGATGAAATCACCCGTCTGAAAAAACTGTACAACAAGCCGGTCATTGCAGTAGTTGAAGACCTGTGTGCTTCTGGGTGTTATTACATTACCGTGGCCGCTGACAAAATCATCGCCAATAAGGGCTCGTTAATCGGTTCAATTGGCGTACGAATGGACTCTTTTGGTTTTACCGGATTAATGGAAAAAATTGGCGTGGAAAATCGTTCGATGCACGCAGGGGAACACAAAACTTTTATTAACCCTTTTGCCGAAAAAGACGAAGCTGGGCGTGAGTTTTTCCGCACTCAGGTCTTAGAAAAAACCCATCAGCAGTTTATTCAAGCGGTCCGTGATGGACGTGGCGATCGCATTAAAGAGACCGACGAGACTTACACTGGATTAGTTTGGTTAGGTGAAGATGCGCTAAATAATGGCATGATTGATGGCTTAGGCGATATGGGCTCGGTCGGACGAGAACTCATGACTGGTGAACCGAACTTCCGTTACTACGAAGTCGAAAAATCGATTTTTGAGCAATTACTTGGCGATATCAGCACACAAACCTCAAGCCGTTTAGCCATGTATTTCACCACTCTGCACTAGAGCGCCCAAATGGCTTTAGGCACAGAACAATTTGACTGAGCAATGCGAGATTGTTTGCAGTCATGCCTTGCTTGACAAAAACAAGCAACACAATACAGTCAAATTGTTCAAAGCGCCTAAGGGCAAGACTTGCAAGAACAGCCCCTCGCTGAAGCTAATTGGGACTTAATTCTGCGCCTCCTTAGCCAAAACACGCCTTTTTTTATCACTTACAAAACAGCGATAAATTATAAATTTGCTTCGAATTGCTCACGCTTAGTTTGGATTTTTTCTTCAATTTCTAGCCAATCCATCTCTAGCGTTTCTAAGCGCGCCTGACACTCTGCCTCCTGACGCAAACAGTCACTCAACTGTGCTTTATTCGTTTCATCATAGAGGCTCGTGTCTTCCATTTTTAAATGCAATTCCGCCAATTTCGCTTGCACCTTTTCTAACTCTTTTTCCAGCTTACGACTCTGCTGGAGGTCATTCTTGATCAGCATATCAAGCTGTTTACGCTGCTGCGCATTGGCAATACGCTGCTGCTTTTTATTCTGGTTTTTCTGAGAATCCTCGCCGTCTTCTGCTTTTTCCTGTACCGCACTTTGTTTAATACGCTTAAGCTGCTCGGATAAATATTGATCCAAATCGCCATAAAAAAGCGCCACCTTTCCTTGATGTACCCACCAATATTGATCGGCAATCGCCGCCAACAGATGCTTATCATGGCTGACCAACAAGAGAGCGCCGCTGTAATCGTTTAAGGCCATTTCTAAAGCGTCGCGGGTTTCCATATCTAAATGGTTGGTCGGCTCATCCAAAATAATCAAATTGGGCTGCTGGAAAACAATAATCGCTAGGGCCAAACGCGCTTTTTCGCCGCCCGAAAATGGAGCGATGGGTTCCAAGCACTGCTCGTTAGAAAAGCCAAAACCACCTAAAAAATCGCGCGCTTGTTGGTCGCTGGGCGCATCTTCCAAAGCCAATAGGTGTTTTAATGGACTCCATTCAGGACGCAGGGTTTCCAGTTGATGCTGTGAAAAATACCCAACTTTGACACCTCGTGCAGCAATGACTTTACCGTTGATCGGTTTAAGCTCACCAACAATCAGTTTTAGCAGAGTGGTTTTTCCTGATCCATTTACCCCAACCAAACCGATTCGATCGCCCGCACGAAGCGTTAAATCCGCGTCTTCAATAATGACTTTATCGGCATAAGAAAATTGCAATTTTTCCAATTGCAACATTGGATCTGGTTGCGCTTTTGGCTCGGCAAATTCAAAGTGAAACGGATTACTGGCTTGCACTGCCGCAACCATTTCCATGCGCTCCAAAGCCTTAACACGACTTTGCGCCTGCTTCGCTTTGGATGCTTTGGCTTTAAATCGACTAATAAACGTTTTAAGGTGCTGCATCTGCTGTTTTTGTTTGTCGTGTAACGACTGCTGCTGCATCAATTTTTCATTTCGTTGCCGTTCAAAAGCCGCAAAGTTGCCCGCGTAATACTGAATTTTTTGTTGGTCGATATGCGCAATACCTTGCACCACTTGGTCAAGAAAATCGCGATCATGCGAAATCACCAACACCGCCCCTTCAAAACTCTTTAACCACTGTTTTAACCACGCTACCGCTTCAATATCCAAGTGGTTTGTCGGTTCATCAAGCAGTAACAAATCCGAGCGCTGCATCAGCGCACGCGCCAATTTCAAGCGCACTTGCCAGCCACCGGAAAAAGCGGTGATCAATTTTGAGAAATCGGCTTCCACAAAACCTAAACCATACAATAGCTGTTTCGTCTGATTTTCCACTGCAAAGCCGTGCAACTTGTCCAACTGGTCATAAGCCGCGACAATCGCATTGTCGTTATGCGCTTGCTCAGCTGCTCTGAGTTGCTGCACCGCCTTGGCGTAAAGCTCGTCGCCAAAACTGACATATTCCAACACACTTTGTGCGCCACGATGCGTTTCCTGCTCAACGTAACCAATGATCCACTCCGCAGGAACGCTTAAGTGGCCAGCGTCAAGACTAACTTGCCCTAAAATCGCTTTAAATAAAGTGGTCTTACCCGCCCCGTTTTGTCCAACCAAGCCAATTTTCTGGCCCGGATTAATTGCCAAATTGGCGCCAGTTAACAGCGGTTTAATGCCCGCGCGCAGCGAGAGGTTTTGTAGTGTAATCATGAATTATTTTTCGTTTTTATCGACAAGACAGCCATCAATCAGGTGCAATTGACGATCCATCCGCGCCGCTAAGCGCAAATCGTGGGTAACAATTAACAAGGCAGTATTGAGTTCTTGATTAAGTTCCAAAAGCAGTTCAAAAACCTGCTCAGCTGAGTGTTGGTCCAGATTACCAGTTGGCTCATCGGCCAAAATACACGCCGGCTCGGTAATCAAAGCGCGGGCCAATGCGACTCTTTGACGCTCGCCACCGGAGAGCTCCGACGGTTTATGCTTTAAGCGATGCCCCAAACCAACGCGCTGCAATAATTGCGTGGCGCGCTCTTCGGCTTGCGCCAAATTACTGCGTCGAATGCGCAACGGCATGGTGACATTATCCAAGGCGCTAAACTCCGGCAGAAGATGATGAAACTGGTACACAAACCCCATGTGAGTATTGCGTAGCTTACCGCGCTTACTCTCATTAAGATTGGAAAAGTCCGCGTCTAACAGTTGCACTTGACCGGATGTCGGCTTATCCAAACCGGCCAGTAAATGCAGCAAGGTACTTTTTCCAGAACCGGATGCGCCAACAATCGCTAATTTTTCGCCCGCCAAAAGTTCAAAATCAATTTTTTTGAACACTTGGGTTTCAATATCGCCTTCTTGATAAGTTTTGCTTAGATTCTGAGCGCACAAAACGCGCTGTCGATTATTCATAACGCAATGCCTCCGCCGGTTGAACTTTGGCTGCTTTACGCGCCGGATAAAGTGTTGCCAGTAACGTCAACACAAACGCCACGCCAGCAACTGCATACACATCATGCCAATCTATTTTAGAAGGCACTTGGCTAATGTAATAAACATCGGGTGGGAAAAACTGAATCCCTAAAAGGGTTTCGATAAACGGCACAATGACATCAATGTTTAACGCCAGAAGCACACCGCCGAGCAGACCGAAGAGCGCCCCAAGCAAACCAATGACCAAGCCCTGAATCATAAAAATCCATTGAATGCTATTCGGCGTTGCGCCCAAAGTGCGCAAGACAGCAATATCCGCTTGCTTATCGGTTACGACCATCACCATGGTCGAAACGATATTAAACGCGGCCACCATGATAATTAATGCCAACACAATAAACATCATGCGTTTTTCCATCTCAATCGCTTTAAAAAAGTTAATGTGCTGTTGCCGCCAGTCGCGGACATATAAAGTCTGATTTAAGTGGTTCGCTAACTCTTGTTTAACCTCCCCAACACGAAACAAATCGTCAATCTTAAGTTGTAGACCAGAAACTTTTTGATCGTACTTAAACAATTTTTGCGCATCGCTCAGGTGAATAAACGCCAGATTGGCATCGTATTCATGCATCCCTGCACGAAAAATGCCAACCACGTTAAAACGCTTAATACGTGGCACAATGCCAACCGCGGTAACCGTGCCCTGAGGAGCAATTAAAGTGACTTTATCACCAATCGACAATCCCAGACTTTGCGCCAGTTCACTGCCTAATATCATCGAAAACTCGCCTTCCTGCAGATCCACCAAAGACCCAAGCAACATCTTATTGGCGATGTCGCTGACTTCATTTTCAAAGTCCGGCAAAATACCACGAATCGCCGCACCTTTGACTGCGCCACGGTATGTCAACATCCCTTGCTCTAAAATATTCGGCGCAGCGCCTTGAATATCCTCAAGGCCTTTAAGCTGTTGATATAAATCTTGCCAATGACTTAATTTGCCATCTTCTTGGGTGATGGTCATGTGCGCAGTCATGCCGAGAATACGCTCGCGCAACTCATGCTGAAAGCCATTCATTATCGACAACACGGTAATTAAGGCGGTAACGCCAAGCGCGATACCAATCATCGAGGACAGGGAAATAAAGGAGATAAATCCGTTACGGCGCTTGGCGCGGGTATAGCGCAAACCAAGAAAAAGTTCGAAAGGGAGTTTAGACATAGTGCTAACAAATTCACTTTATTAAAAAAGATAACTTACCTTTTTAAGAGCTATGCAGCTCAATCGGCAAGTGGAGACATAAGCAACTCATTATCTATGTTTTTGTTTTCTTTGTCGGGTTTTGTTGGCGTTTTTTTTGTGGCTTGACTGGACGCGGCGCATGATAGGAAATAAACACCGGTAATTCGATTTTATACACAATGGCTGCCACACGCATCAGCATGGTGATAAGAATCGATACTAAAATAGCCAGCTCGTGCGACACCTCACTGTGAATCAACAACAATAACACGCTAGCACCGACAAAAGACGCCGTTGCATAAATCTCCTTACGCAAAACCAACGGAATCTCGTCAACCAATACATCGCGAATCATTCCTCCGACAACGCCAGTCATCACTCCCGTCATAATCGCAATCGGATCAGAAAAACCAAACTCCATCGCTTTTTGGGTGCCAATAACCGTAAATACCGCTAAACCCAACGCATCCAAGAATAAAAGGAGCTTAATCGGTAAACGTCGATACCGAGCTAAAAAGAAAAAAGCCAATGTGCTGAACACGACTATATAAATGTAAATATCGTTTTGCGTCCAAAACACCGGCTGGCCAATGATTAAATCACGCAGAGTGCCACCGCCGATTGCAGTCACCATGGCAATAACAATGGCACCAAACAGATCAAGCTGTTTACGGCGCGCAGCCAAAAGCCCAGTGATTGCAAAAACCACCGTGCCGAGGAAGTCGAGATATTGAAGAATAAGACTAACTTTCATGGCGACTATTATAAGAGAGGACGAAAAACTAAGAAAGCGCCTAGGTAACTTAAGAAGATACAGAATATGTCCAAATGACTTCAGGCACAGAACAATTTGGCTGAGCAAGGCGGTTGTTTGCCGTCATATTTAGACCTGACAAAAACAAGCAGCACAGCACAATCGAGTTTTTCACCGCTTAACACGATAATTTCATCATAAAAAGTGAGGTAAAGATTATTTACCTGTTAATTAACAAAACCTGCATTTTCTATTAGTAAAAATTTGGATTACTACTGTGAAATCCCGTCTTATTCACGCTTGCATGTACTTTTCACACATGCGAATAAAAGGGGTTAATATTTTCTTTTAATGATATTTAACAGCACCTAAAAGCCATTGATTTTTTCTATTACTCAAAAAAAAAGCCCTTTGATATAACTCCAACCCGTCAGCGCAATCCTTAATTTAGGCTGACGCTAACAACACAATAAAAAATAGAAAGATAAACAAAATACAATCATTGTTATAGGACTGAACTTTATGAAAAAATCTGTATTAACACTTGCCCTTACGGCTGTTGCTTTATCCTCAACCGCATACGCTGCAGAACATCAGCATGGTCACGATAGCGTTTCTGACAAAGTTATTGAACAACAGCGCGCAGCATTGCAAGCCAATACACAAGGTAAAGGATTTGGTCCACAGTCACCTCGTAATATAGATGAATTGAGTGGTGCCAACCCAATTAACTTCAGTGCAGCTCCTCCATACCAACAAATGAACCTATGTAATATCCACTTCCACGCCAATGCCGAACACCAAGGTGGTGAGTTCACCACTTATGCGGGTAATGGCGACGGCAAAGGATTTAACAGCGGTTTCAAATACGATGGCGCCTTAACTCAAGCAGAATCGAAGCCTTACAAAGGCGAAGTCTGCCCAAGCAAACATGGTGGCCTGAATGTCGGTGACACCATTGAAGTACATTACGTCCACTCGACTGCTGACATCAAGCCGGGACCAACATTAGCCTCTTGTTTAAATGACAGCATCGGTAATCCACAATTACGCGTTGAAACTCAAGTTTATGTTTTAGTGAATGACAAAAAAGCCCTTAATTTTGTCGATTTAACCAAGCACGGCATTCGCGGTGGCCGTCAACAAGCATTAAACATCCCAACAAATACCGGCGCACCAGTCCAGTATTTAGGTTCAACAACTGGACCAAAATACAACGAAAAAGGCTCTCCGTTCCAAGTTTCATGGAGCGTGCGTCCCAAAGTGGCCAAAGTGGATATCGCCACTGTTGGTGAATGGTGTAAAGGCAACACCTTTAAAGAAGATCACGCTCACGGCGTACGCAACCTAGTGGTAAACCCACGTCTGATCTCATCGATTAAATAAGATAAGTTTAAACAAGAGTAAAAACCTTATTCTCCGCTAAATTTTTTAGCCTATAGCCGCTTAGAACCTTGTTTTAAGCGGTTTTTTTTGCATAAATTTTTGCTTAAAATCCTAAAGCGACATAGATAAAACAGCAATTCATCGCCTGCCCCAATACCATACGGAGGCGTTCTGTCTCTCCCGAAAACCACTGAGCGCGGTTCACTCAAGCCGTGATGCGATACATTATGGAATCTGTGGCGTATTGTAAAGTCTTCTATAAAGACGATATCGAATCCATTAAAAACAAAAACCCGCCGTAGCGGGTCTTTATCAACAACCAGACTTATTTATCTGATTTTAAACGGGTAATACCCAGCATTTTCATAATATATTTTTGATAGATTGGCTCGGAATTACCAGCTTTCATATTGCGGATAAAGTATTTTTCAAACGCAATTTTTGCCAAATGAACCCATTTACCTTTTTTCGCCCAAGTTAAATTACGTGGAGGAATCTGCGGCAATGCGACAAACGCGGCACCGGAATCGCCCATATCCGCTAGACAAACGGTGTTCCAGGTCGGTTCTTCATGTGGCTCTTTACCATTCAGTTCGGCTTCGATGTTATGGCAGATGGCCGTCACCATAGATTCAATCATCAAACCAGTTTTTGGCGTACCACAAGGGACTGGACAGGTTGTATCGACCGGCGGAATCGCAATCCCGACACCCAGAGCGTAGATGTTCTTAAAAGTTGGATTACGGCTGAACTGATCTACCTTAACAAAACCACGCGGATTAACTAAAGGCCCGCCCATTTTAGCTGGGTCAGCATCGACTAATTCACATAAGAATTTTGAACCTTTAAATGCAGGCAACATCATTGAATACTTAAAAGGCAGTTGGTGCTGTTTAATCACATTACCGTGCATATCGTGCTCATCGACATACATTGTGCCTTCTTCAATCTTGGTCGTTTTGGCGTTACAGATCCAGTTAATATGGCGATTACGCAGCTCAGATTCCATCAAACCCTTAGAATCTCCGACACCACCTAAACCTAGGTGACCGATATAAGGTTCGGCTGTCACAAAAGTCATTGGGACTTTACTACGTAGCTTGCGCTTACGTAAATCGGTTTCCATGATCATGGCAAACTCGTAGGCCGGACCAAAACAAGATGCACCTTGTACCGCGCCAACAATAATCGGCCCCGGATCTTTACAAAACGCTTCCCACTGCTCATAAGCTTCGCTAGCGTGTGGTGTAGTGCAGACTGACACGGTGTTTCCGCCGTGACTCTTAGGACCAAATCCCTCCACTTCATCAAATGCCAAAGCCGGACCAGTCGATAAGATTAAGTAATCATAGTCCATACTCGTGCCGTCATCTAAGGTGATGCGGTTATTTTCGGCATCCAAACCAGTACAAGTTTGGTGATAAAACTCAATGCCTTTACGCGTTAAATGTGGCTCAAGTTTGAAAGAGATATCTTCCGGTTTACGCCAGCCTACCGCAACCCAAGGGTTTGACGGGACAAAATTGAATTCATCGGTCGCGTTGACGACTTTAATTGTGTGACCTTTATCAAGATGTTTACGAATATCGTAAGACATTGGTAACCCACCAGTACTGGACCCAACTACAACAACTGTTGCCATGTTCACCTCATTTATTCAAAGAGCTTTACAGCCCTTTCTATTTATCTATAACTCTGACTTATCAGCTTACCCAAGATATTTTTATAACCTTATAGGCATACAAAACAGTAGTGAGATACTGCCGCAATCAACCTAAAAATGAAAATAAAAATTTTGTATCCTTGATAAACCTGGCTTATTAGAATAGAAATAAATTTTATTAGCAAGCCTATACATATTATTAATAACTTACATAATTCTAAAATTATTTTTTGTATCGAAGCATAACCAAAAAATTATCAGTAAAAACCAATTTACTCTAGGAAGACACAAAATAAGTTCCATTAGGACCAGCGAGGTCTTACAAGGCGCAAATTCTAGGCTCGCTTGCAAATCCATAGCCAAAGCTATGGATGAAAGGGATAGAAAAATGCGACGGCACTGTGTTGCTTATTTTTGCCCGAGTCTAAACAGGAATGCAAACAACCGCCTTGCTCAGCCAAATTGCTCTGTGTCTAAAGCCATTTGGCTTTATTCGGTGTCTGCCTAGTCACCGACCAGTAACAAGGGCAACCAAACCAGCACCATGATGGTCACAATAATAATCGCCATCATGAGTAACGCCGCCGCCGCAACCACCAACGCACTCTGCGCACTGAGCAAAACCAGCATAGCGACCAACAACAACCAAGAACTCATCCAAATTGGTCTTGCCACGCTGGCCATTGCAAATGCAACCGCATCAAATCCTTTAGCAAACATCGTCAACTGTGCGCGTTGATAGCGACTGAAGAAATGCACCACATCATCAATAATCACGCCGAGGCTAAGCATCAATAACACCGGCAGCCATTCGGCATCAAAACCGAGTCCCCAAAATGTCGGCCAAAGTGCCATCAAAAAACTCTGCAATGCAATGCCCAGTAACCACGCCAACAGCGTCAGCCACAAAGTAAATAACACCATTTTAATCGAACGCCAATACAGCATAAATAAAGCAGCAAATAACCCGAGCATGGTTAACAACTGGGCATTCAGCAACACATTTTGATAATACCAACCTAAAACAGCGGTTAGCAAAAGGCTAAACCCTAATAAGTATTTACGCAGATAGCGATGCTGTTTTAACCACTCAATCCAGCCGCGAAACGCATTGCGATCGCGACTGTTACCAACCCGAAACTCTAAAAAAAATGTCAATAAAATCAAAGGAAACAAGCTTATACTCAAAATCAAACTTAACAGTGCACCGAGCGTTACAATCCACGCCATCTGGCTAAAATCGGGATGCAACCAAGCGGCAAACACAAATCCCAACGAAGTGGTTAAATTGGATAAAAAAATCGGTGTGAAGTTTAATTTCAAAGCCTCTGCGACCGCATCAAACTGATAAAGACCGCGCGCCATTTCTCTAAGAACGGTGCTTAACAGATGAATTAAATTGGCGGAAAACATTGTCACCACCACCAATAACGCCAACAACCCTTGTTCGTTAAGCGCCAACCCCAGCCAACCTAAAGCGGCAAATATCCCCCATAAAATAAGCCAACTTAACGCAAACTGCAGCGCGGCGGTTTTATAAGAATCCGCCATCCATCCAAGGACAAGGCTCATTAAAACGGTGGCTAAGAGCAGCGCAGCGATAATCGGTGTCACACTTGTCCAAGCAAAATCCAAAAGTCCGTAAGACAGAACTAACCAAATTAACCCAAGACGCCAAGACAGCGCTTTTTTGTTGTGTGCCAAAATTTGCACCCAATTAAATGCCCAATTATTCATCGGTTTTATTTTCCTCTTTAAGCATGCTTTGTTGACCATTTGCATCACGAATAATGCCAGATTCACTCCCTAAGCACGATGCAGTGGTTTAAAATAGGCCACATATTTTTGGTAAGTTAAAGTAAACACAACAAAACTTATGGCCGTTCTCAAAATTCCGTATTTCCCACTTGGCGACTTTCCGCTCAGTGGCCACCGTTCGCGCACAACGCCTTGCAATCTCTCAAGCGCCGCGCTTTTCATTAGCCAACTGCAACAGCAACACCCTTTTTGCGTGGTGCTGACCGGCGATTCGCAACAAGCCAATCAGCTACAACAACAGATTGCCTTTTTCAGTGCCGAACAAAATACGACCTTATTAAGTTTTCCAGAATGGGAGACTTTACCGTACGACCCGTTTTCGCCGCATCAGGATTTGATTTCCGAACGTCTAAAAACACTGTATCGACTGCCGCACTGCACCAGCGGTATTTTGGTGATTCCTGCAGCACTCTTAGCGCAAAAAGTCATTCCTAAAAACTATCTGGCACAATTTACCTTTCTGTTTAAAACCGGCGACCTAATTCATCCCGAACAACTGATCGAACAACTCACCCTCTCCGGCTATCAGCGCGTCAGTACGGTACTAGAGCATGGCGACTATGCGGTGCGCGGTGGGATTATTGACCTCTTCCCGATGGGCTCAAAAAAGCCGTTTCGTTTAGACCTGTTTGATGACGAAATCGAATCCATTCGCAGTTTTGATCCAGAGAACCAATTGACGATTGAAACCATCGAGCAAATCGAACTTTTACCGGCCAGAGAGTTTAACGTAAACCCCGCCGGAATAGACCTTTTTAAACAGAACTTCCGCCGCTATTTCGGCATGGACGCGCACCAAAGCCAACTGTATAAACAGGTCAGTCAGGGAGAGTCGGTTGGCGGCTTAGAATATTACCTGCCGTTTTTTCACTCAGAAACCGCCACTTTGTTTGACTACCTGCCCGAAAAAACGTTGTTTATTGATTTTGATAATTTAGAGCCAGCACTCGAGAAAAACCGCAAAGACTATCAAGAACGTTATCAAATCGCGCAATACAACAGCGATTTTCCGGTAATTCAACCGCAAGACCTCCTATTGGCTGACGAGGTGATTATGAGTGTGCTCAAAACGCGCCACCGTATCAGCATCGCACCCACCAATCATCAAGCCAAAATCACCCATAAATTCAATGCACACACTCTGCCGGACTTAAGCATTGAAAGCGCGAGCGAATACCCACTCGCAAAACTCAATGGCTTTTTGGATACGATGAAGCAACCGATTGTTTTTTGCGCCGAATCCACCGGACGGCGAGAAACACTGCTAACCGTGTTAAGCAAACACCTTTCACAAAAAAGGTTTGCTAACCCAACGCTATGCCACAACTGGGCAGAATTATGCGCTTGGCAAGAGCAAGCAAACTCGCGAGATGCGGCGATTCTCGTTGGCCCGATTGAAAACTCACTGTGGTTAGATAACCTCTGCATCATCACCGAAGCCGATATTTTTGGACAAAGCGTCCAACAGCGCCGCCGTCGTAAAAGTCGCCACCAAGATTTTACCGCCGCCGTCGCCAATTTAGTTGAACTGGAAATCGGCAGCCCGATTGTGCATATCGACCATGGCGTCGGTCGCTTTCTGGGACTAGAAACCATGGACATTCGCGGCACGGTGCATGAGTTTTTAAAAATCGAATACGCCAAACAAGCCATGCTGTATGTCCCAGTCAGCTCGTTGCACCTAATCAGTCGCTATACCGGCGCAACCCCAGAAAGTGCGCCATTGCACCAGCTAGGCACCGACAAATGGGAAAAAGCCAAACAAAAAGCTGCACAAAAAGCGCATGATGTCGCCGCCGAACTGCTGGATATTTATGCACAGCGTGCCGCACGCAAAGGATCGGCTTTTGCTACCGATGAAGAAGCCTATGCCCGTTTTGCGGCCAGCTTTCCATTCGAAGAAACCCCAGACCAATATATCGCCATCGAATCGGTGTTAGCCGATATGCGTTCCGATAAACCGATGGATCGCCTGGTGTGC
This sequence comes from Thiosulfatimonas sediminis, assembly GCF_011398355.1. Lineage (GTDB taxonomy): Bacteria > Pseudomonadota > Gammaproteobacteria > Thiomicrospirales > Thiomicrospiraceae > Thiomicrorhabdus > Thiomicrorhabdus sediminis_A. The sequence goes on along the minus strand of NZ_AP021889.1, from coordinate 1,351,355 downwards.
GGTGATGTTGGTTTTGGTAAAACCGAAGTAGCAATGCGCGCCGCTTTTATCGCCGCCCACAGTGGCAAACAGGTCGCAATGCTGGTACCCACCACCCTATTGGCGCAACAGCATTTTGAAAACTTCCGCAACCGTTTTGCCGATTGGCCACTGCGCGTTGAAGTCTTATCGCGTTTTCAAAGCGCCGCACAGCACAAAGTGATTTTGAATGATTTGGCCGCCGGCAAAATCGACATTATCATCGGCACCCATAAACTGATTCAAAAAGACGTTTCCTACCAACAGCTCGGCTTGATCATCATCGACGAAGAACACCGTTTTGGCGTCCGCCAGAAAGAACAATTGAAAAAAGTCCGCGCCGAAGTCGATGTTCTGACCATGACCGCAACCCCAATTCCACGAACCCTAAATATGGCGATGAACGATTTACGCGACCTGTCGATTATTGCCACTGCACCAGCAAAACGCCTCGCGATACAAACCTTTGTCCAGCAATGGAACGAAGAAACCGTACGCGAAGCTTGTCTGCGTGAAATTCGCCGTGGTGGTCAAGTTTACTTGCTGTATAACCATGTAGACCGAATCGAGCGCATGGTCGAACAAATGCAAGCCCTAATTCCCGAAGCCAAAGTCACTTTTGCGCACGGCCAGATGAACGAACGGCAACTCGAATCGGTAATGGAAGACTTCTATCACCGCCGTTTTAATATATTAGTTTGCACCACCATTATCGAAACCGGGATTGATATTCCAACCGCCAATACCATTTTGATACATCGTGCCGACAAATTTGGTTTGGCGCAACTGCACCAACTGCGTGGGCGAGTCGGTCGTTCACATCATAAAGCTTACGCCTACCTGTTTACCGGCGACAAGGCGGCGATGACTCGAGACGCCGAAAAACGTCTCAGCGCCATCGCCAAACACAACACCTTGGGGGCCGGCTTTATGCTCGCCAGTCATGACTTGGAGATTCGCGGTGCCGGCGAACTGCTTGGCGACGGTCAGTCAGGGCAGATCCAAGAGATTGGGTTTGGCCTCTACAGCGAAATTTTAGAACGTGCCGTTAAAGCGCTCAAATCAGGCAAACAACCGGAACTCAATACCCAACTGCACCACGGTTGCGAAGTCGATTTGGGCGAACCCGCATTGATTCCAGAAGATTACCTACCGGATGTGCACAGCCGCTTAGTCTTGTACAAACGCATTGCTACCGCTCAAAATAAAGAAGCACTCCGTGATCTGGAAATCGAAATGATTGACCGTTTTGGACTGCTTCCGCAAGCGGTGAAAAACTTGTTTATGGCCGCCGAAGTCAAATTGACGGTTGAAACGATTGACGTATTAAAAGTTGATGCTTCCGAAGCGATGATTCGCGTGGTGTTTGGTGCACAACCGAATATCGACATGGCAAAAACCATTTTACTGCTGCAACAAAACCCTAAACGCTACCAGATGAAAGGACAAAACGAGATTAAAATTTTCGATACAATGCCTTTGCTGGAACAGCGTCAAACGGCTATTGAGTTATTAGTCAAAATGATTCGTCCAACCGCTTAACTTACTACACAACGGAACGCCGCAATGGATTTTAAACGCCTCTCCTCACCGCTTGTCTTTCGCCGTTTAACCTCGACGTTAAAACGCTTTTTGCTCGCCTTCGCGGCCTTAACCTTGTTGCTAAGCCACGCCCAGGCAGCAGAACCATTACCGCGTTATAAGGTTGAAGTGATTGTTTTTGAACAATTGGCGCTTAAAGGCTGGACAGAAGAAAACTGGCCGGAGCTGAGCAGTACAATGGATTTCGGCAATAGCACCTCTTACCTCAATCAAAATCAAAAACCGCTGTACATTAAAGCCAGCAACACTTCGCTTACGAGCGTGGTGCAGCGTTTGGGCAAAGGTTACCGCCCTATTCTTCATGAAGCTTGGACACAATTTGCCTACAACAGCAGCAAATCCCCAAAGGTCTCAATCGAACAGAGCAACGCCTCCAGTAGCTTAATCGGCACAGTTAAAGTCTATAAAACCAAGTTCTCGCATATCGAGCTGGATTTAGAACTCGAGCGCCGCATTCCTAGCCAAGTACGCGAAGCCCTAGCGGAAAAACTCGGTATACAAGCCATCTACCTACCCGACACTTGGCGCTTCAAACTGCAAGAAAAACGCAAAGCCGACAGCGGCGAACTGCACTACTTCGACCACCCGCTATTCGGCGCACTGGTCAAAATAGATAAATTGTAACGAGAGTCTTATCGTCAAAAAACAAAAGGCGTTAGAGCGACAAACTCTAACGCCTTTTTCATTTTCTCATCAATGCTTATGCTTTTGTTTTCTGCAACAATGCATCTGCTCTGTCACCGTCATCTGGAAATACGCCGCTTCCGATAGAAAATACCAGTGAATAGGATTGATCATTAATGATAAAGGGCGCTTGCAACTGTTTACAAAGTTTGTCGACTGCAAGCTGCAAATCACTTTTCAATTTAAGGCCAGACAACACAACCATGAAAGTTCCGACATCGATTCTGGCAACATAATCTGAATAGCAAACAGACGACACTATACGCTGTGCAGCATGCTGTAATACTATATCTCGATAATACAATCCAAAATCATTGCTAATGTTTTGAAGCTTATCAAACTCTATTGAGAGTACAGCAAAAGATTGCTTTGACATAGATGCACGATACAGAATGTTATCCAAATAACAATTAAAAGATCTTTCATTCGGAAGATTTGTAACTGAATCAAAAACTGAACGCTTTTCTTCTCTCTCAGCTTCCTGCTTCTTGAGGGTAATATCCTCAAAAATGTGAATGTAAAAATGTTGATGGGATAGTTCATCAAAAAAACGAGAAACTTGTAACCGCTCCAAATAAACACGCCCTGATTTAGCTTTATGCCAAACCTCTCCTTCCCAATAACCTTTGATATTGACAGAGTCTTTCAGGGAGTGATAAAAATCTCGAGGGTGGCGGTCAGATGAAAGTATGCTTGTTTTTTCCCCGATAATCTCTTTTGATGAGTATCCAGTAATTTCGGAAAGTCCTTGATTACCTCGGATAATAATATCCTCTTCATTCGCGATAAGAACGCCCTGCTGTAATTGATCAATCGCAGAAACAAGCAACTCAGACATTTGGAAGTTATTGACAGATGATTCAAAAGGAACCACGATAACCGCATATAATTCAGATAATCCATGATTTGCATAATCTGGCAGGTCAATAGGGTGAATATGCAAAACAAACATTTTTCCATCTACATTGGCTAGCCCAATTTCAGATTGTTCACCTGATTGCTTTACATTATAGAAATAGATTGAGAACTGTTTTTTTGAATTTAAGTCGAAAAGAGAATGAATTTGATTCATTTTATTTAAATTCGATCTAATATCGAAAAAACTATCTGCAGAAGGGTTTCTTTCAATTACAGCCCCAAGTCTATCGATGATCAAAAAAGGTCTATTTACTTGATGAAAAAAACTATTGAACAACTCATCATTGAACGAAACCTTACTCGCTCGAACCAAACGTTCATCCAAGTAGTTTTGTTCAGTTTCAGCAATTCGCTTATTTAGATACTTTATTTCAGAACGCGCAAACTGAAGTTCCGCTAATAAAGCGGAATTTTCAGCCTTTACCAAGTAAAATTCATTTTCCGTAGCCATAACTAGTCCGTAGTTAAAACCGGAAAATATCGTTTTGAATACTCTTCTGGCGTTAAAATCTTACCAATATAGTGTGTTTTGTCCTCAAAAGTTAAAGCCTCTGTTTTAAACTTAAGCAAGATTCGCTCACCAGATTTCTTTTTGAAGGAGACGTCTCTCCAAACACTGGTTTTCCCCGTTTCATTTTTTGATAAATAAGCCTCTAAATAATTTTTATCTGAATTTTGAAGAGATTTTGGCATTAAAATGTCAATATTTTTATAAATCAGTTCACTGGAATGGAAGCCAACCACATTCAAAGCTCGAGTATTTGCATAAATAATGACGCCTTTATCATCTAATACGACCAGCGCGTAATCCAGATCATCACCAACCATTTCAAATGATTTAAGGTAAAGAGGCTCTTTGTGTAATTCACTAAAGTTATATGGGTTTTCCAGGAACATAATGACGCCTGAAATACTTTTTGTTTCCGCTTGATAAGGCACGAGACGAATCTTATATAGTTTCGATTTAAATGTCGCCTGCAAGACCTTGGTTTCCTGTAGAGCCAAAACCTGCATTAACTCACTTCGCAGATTAGGTAAATCGATATCTAAACCAATTGTTGTCACAGTCTGATTAATGACACTTACACCTAAACCTAATAGTTTTTTGGCTTCTTGTGTAAAACGAACCACCCTCAAACGAGAATCAAGCAGAATGACGACCTCATTCATGTTTTCCAGCATATTTTGCAAATCGCTATTCAATTGCTCAAGCTCATGCCCTTTAACTTCCAACTCTTGGTTAACGGTTGAAAGCTCTTCATTCGTTGACTGCAATTCTTCATTAGATGTCTGCAATTCTTCATTAGTGGACTGTAATTCTTCATTAGAAGATTGAAGTTCTTCGTTCGTGGACTGAATTTCTTCATTAATCGTCTCAAGTTCTTCAACGGTGGTTTGAAGGCGCTCTTTAAAGATTTGAATTTCGTTTTCTAGGTGCTTTTGCGCCTCTTGGCGTTGCGGATCCAGTTCAGAAGGATTAACGAAAAAGTTATCATCAACCAAGGTAGGTAAAAACGAAACTAAATAGCCAAAACTGCCTTGCTCGTTTAACTCCACTCGCTTAATGTTGATAAATAACAGTTCTCGATCTTTGCCAGAATAAAAAAGTGACTGCGATGTCGCGTGACCCTGTAATTTTGCTTTTGAGAAAAGAGAACGGATATCCATTTTGATATCCCCTTTTGCCAAATTCATAATGTTTACGTCTAAAGAGCCTTGAGGTAACTCAAGGTAAGAGTAAATATCACCACGAATATGCAATACATTGCCATCCTTATCGATCAAAGCGATCGCAGGAACGATTTCGTCAAGTAAAATTCTATCGATTCGAGCAGAGATAGAACGTCTCTCTTTTGGAATCGATATATTCGGCTTTTCAACGACCGCACGAGCATAATTGTTTGCACTTTGAATTCTGTCTATCGTGGGAGATAAGCCGTAACTTTTACGAATAAAAATCTGACTTTTCTTTAAATAAGCATCAAACAAATCTGGCGCATTATTAAGGGCAGATTCAGACTTCCCTAAGAATAGAAATCCTTTTTTATTCAGTGCAAAATGGAAAGTTTGCAATACGATTTTCTGCAATTCATTTGAAAAATAAATTAAAAGATTTCGACAACTGATCAGATCCATTTTTGAAAATGGCGGGTCCATGATAACGTTTTGTTTAGCAAAAACGACTTTGTCTCGTATGACTTTACTAATCTGATATCGATCTTCTTTTTTATGGAAAAAAGTCTCCAAAATTCGAGGCTCCATGCCTTCGACTTGCGCAGCGGCATAAAAACCTTTTCGGGCTTGATTTAAAGCGAAATCATCAATATCCGAAGCAAATATCTGGAACGGAATCGACAGCTGTTTGTGCAACATTAATTCGTGCAAAATGATGGCGATAGAATAAGCTTCTTCACCGTTAGCGCACGCCGGAACCCAAATACGAATTGGATTATTCACCTCAGTACGATCAACAATTTCTTCCAGAATGATTTTCAAATCAGAAAATGCTTTGGGGTCACGGAAAAACTCTGTCACTGAAATAAGAAAATCTTTGGCCAATGATTCCGCTTCAGTCGCATCTTTATTTAAAAAGTTCGTATAGTCTTCAATGCCATTGAGACGATGAAAGGCCATTCTACGAGCAATACGACGGTTTATTGTCTTGTGCTTATAACCGCTAAAATCTAAGCCCGTTTTATCAAAGATGCATTTAAAAATTCTTTCAAGATGCGTTGAAGGTTTTGGCAAGACGTCTTCCATCGGCGTTAATTCATTTGTTGCAATGAATTCATTTACTTTCAGAGCAATATCTGCTGGCGCTAGCACCAAATCAGCGGCTCCGATTTCAATCGTCGCTTCAGGCATCCCACGGTATCTTGCTGTCTTTGGATCCTGAGCAAAAACGGTTCCGTTGCCGGCTTTAACAGCTAAAGCACCCTGCGCTCCATCTGAGCCAGTTCCTGACAGAATAACAACAATCGCTTTTTCACCAATTTCGCTTGCTAAAGATTGTAAAAAATAATCAATCGAGGGTTTCGGGCCTACGGCCGCGGCTGGTGACAGTACAACTTTATCTTTCTTAAAGACCGCATTATGACCGGGGGCAATAATATAAATTATCCCTTTCTGTGGAGTAATGTCTTCATCCAAGAGTTCAACTGTCATATCTGTCGTACGACTCAACAAATCTTTAAGAATCGTTGGGTGCTTTGGATCTAAATGCTGAGCAATAAAAAAGTAGGAGTCAGAAACCTTTTTAAATGAATGTAAAAATTCAGTCAAGGCCTCTAACCCGCCAGCAGAAGCCCCCAATACAACCCAAAAAGAATTGTTGTTACTCATCAATTCAACCCTTTATTTTTCATGTTTTTGTTTCCAAACAAACATATTATCGTATGAGAAACTTAATAAGCCAGTATTTGGTATAAGCCTCTCAGTAAAAAGGTAGCTAAGAAATCTATAATTAAATCAGATTGATTTTTCTCAGCGCTTCCCCGAGTCCGTTGATTATTAACGCAAAAATTGTCAAATCAAGACATAAAAACACTGCGTTAGGTGTGAGCTTAAGCATGCAAAATCACACGATGCAGAAGTAATCATTTTAGCTAGCCTCTACATTCTCATCGTTTTTTTCGTTGCTTCAATTAACGCTTCCTGTTTTCGAATAAGGTCATTCAACTTCATTAAAGCTTGTTGATTTTTTTCCGTCGTTTCATTCATTCTTTGTTGGAAGTTGGCTTTGTCAACAAATGATTGATTTTGCCCTTTGCTCGTGTCACGCATAAGTTTGTCATTCTTGCTGAGCTCTTTATACAAAAATTCAATCTCTTCTCTTTGCTCTATATTCTGTTCAATAAGTGCAACTTTTTCTTCAGCATGGGCTATATGCAAAGTGATTCGTACTTCTAGTTCAACTGGATTCACAGGCTTTACCATAAAGTCGACACCGCCGACCTGAAAAGCTCTAATCATTGAATAAGCTTCTTCAGAAGCTGTCATAAACATCACTGGAATATGAGACAGTTCTGGATTATGTTTTAAAATTCTACAGAGCGTAAAACCGTCCATTTCCGGCATTGAAATATCCAAAACAATCATATCTGGGACAGTGTTTTCAAGAACTTCAAGCGCACTCTCAGCAGATAAAGAGAGTATGACGTCAAAATCATCTTCTAGCTTTGACTTAAGCACTTCTAACATGACTTCATCATCATCAATGACTAATATGGTTTTTTTATTTTTCAAATTAAACGGCTCCTATTCGCCACTCAAACTGTTTTACTCTTCGAGTACATAAAAAACTAAACAATTCATACTTTAGCTTATTCACAAGTCGAACAGCAGTGTCTTCTATTGATATTTTTTACTTATAATTTTTATAACTGAACACGGGTGAGACACCGAGTAAATCCATATTGACTTCGGCACGGTCTTGCAGAGTGCGATTTCTAGGCTTGCAAATCCATCTCATACCAACTTTGAAAAATTAACTGCGCTGTTTTTCTTGCTTTGTCAAATCTAGATATGCGCGCAAACAATCGCCTTGGTCATTTAAACTCTTTGTGCGTGAAGCCGTTTGAACCTGTTCTATGTCTCGTCAACTTTTCGACTATCATACCTATTTTTTCTTATATAAAAGCAAAAAAGCCACTTATCAAAAAAGATAAGTGGCTTTTAATTTCTCTCAATAAAACTTGAGACGCTAGGCGGAGTGCCAAAACGGTGAATCAAGTGTTGGCGTGCTCGGTTGTGCCGAGGCCTGTTCGGCCATGATTCCGGCTTCGTAACCAAGGCGGCCTGCTTCGATTGCACCTTTGAAAGCTTGCGCCATTAACTGCGGATTTTGTGCATGGGCGACGGCGGTGTTTAAGAGTATGCCGTCAATGCCCATTTCCATCGCTTGCATAGCGTGTGATGGTTTGCCGATACCGGAGTCGATAATCATGGTTATGTCCGGAAAACGGTCACGAATCGCTTGAATGGCATAGGGGTTTAAGATGCCTTTGCCGGTGCCAATCGGCGACCCCCACGGCATAATCACCTTACAACCCAGCTCGACCAAGTGACGCGCAATGACCAAATCGTCAGTGCAATACGGCAGCACTTTAAAGCCGTCGTTGAGCAGAATTTCCGTGGCTTTCACCAAATCAATTGGATCGGGTTGCAGGTTAAAATCGTCGCCGACCAGCTCCAATTTAATCCAGTCAGTTTGGAAGAGTTCGCGACTCATCTGCGCCATAGTCACCGCTTCTTTAACAGAATGACAACCCGCGGTATTCGGCAATAAATGTAACCCCAAAGATTGAATGATATTCCAGAAATTTTCACCGCCAGAACCGCCTAACGCTTGCGGGTTTTGCCGACTTAAGGACAGAGTCACCACTTGAGCGCCACTTAAACGAATACTTTCTTGCATAACGTGTGGCGATGGGTAAAGCGCACTGCCAATTAACATCCGACTTGGCAACTGAGTACCATAAATATCTAACATAGCCTTTCCTATAAAAGCGCTTTAACCGCCTTGAATTGCTCCGATGATTTCCAGTTCATCGCCCTCTTTTAATTCAGAATTGGCATATTGCGAACGCGGAATAAACTCTTTATTAAGCATCACCACAAAAGGCACATTACGCACATTAGGCGCACAGCTTTGCAACGCCATTTCTAACGAACAAGGTTCACTAAGTTGCCGAGCTTCACCGTTCAGAATAATCTTCATGCAAACTCCAAAATTTCTGGCGCTGACTCTTGCAGAATCGTCGGAATCTGCTGCAGATACAACGGATTAAGACGATTACCCAGTAAATAATTACGGCACAAATCAACCATCACCGGCGAGAGTAAATAGCCGTGACGATAAAGGCCGTTAAGACTGATTACCTTTCCGCTAACACGCATTTGTGGCTCATTATCCACATAGGCCGGACGCAAACCGGATTGGTTGTATTGAATTTCCGCTTCGGCAAAACCGCTATGCACCGAAAAACAAGCCGACAACAGCTCTAAAGTGGAACGTACTGTCGGCTGTCGTGCATCTTCGCTCTCCAGTTGTGTCGCACCGACCACAAAATGATGATTCGCTTTGGGAGCGATATACAAAGGATAACGCGGATGCATTAAGCGTAGCGGTCGCTGCAAAGTCACTTGGGGTGCATATAACCGCAGAACTTCGCCGCGCACGCCGCGTAAATCGCTTTGCTGAGCTTTAGCGCCCAGACCACGACAATCAACAATCCAATCAAATCCCTGCAGCACTTTGCCATTGACCACTAAGCGCTGAGCTTGAATCTCTGCCTTAGCGTGACAATGCCAATCAATACTGGCGTATTTGCGTAAACTTGTCGCTAATACGCGCAATAATTCTCGATTGTCTAACTGCCCTTCATCCGGCAAGAACAGGCCTTGTTGAAAACGCGAATTAATCTCCGGCTCCAAAGCGTGTATCTGGGCTTTATCGACACGTTGGTAGTTATCGCCTTTTAGATTGCGTTGCAGCTGGGTCAGACAAGCGCGGTCCTGCTCAAAAGCCACTAAGAGCGAGCCTTGTTGCTGGAAAAACACCGGTTCGTGTAACTGCTGCAAAATCTTTGGCCAGAGCTTAAGCGATTCCTCACCCAGCGCCATAATGCCGTGACTGCTCTCCGCCGATTCCGCCAAAGGCGCTAACATCGCCGCGGCTAAATAAGCCGCACTCTGTTCTGCAGCGCCAGAATCTTGGTCAAACAGCGTGATTTGGGCATCGGCGCGCAATTGAAAGGCAAGCAAACGCCCAAGCAGACCGGCACCAACAATCGCAATTCGTGGCAAAGCCTCCGCCATAAATCAGGCTTCCTTCTGGTAAATTTCGCTACCGGACTGAATAAATTCTTGCGATTTTTGTTTCATGCCTTGTTTGATTTCATCTAACGAAATTTCAGTTATTTGCCCTGCCGCTTCTTGCTCTGCAGCGTAATCACGCACTTCTTGCGAGATTTTCATCGAACAGAATTTCGGCCCACACATTGAACAGAAGTGCGCCACTTTACCGGACTCTTGCGGGATGGTTTCATCATGATACTCACGCGCACGTTCCGGATCCAATCCCAAGTTAAATTGATCAACCCAGCGGAACTCAAAACGCGCTTTCGATAAAGCGTTATCGCGAATTTGTGCCCCCGGATGACCTTTGGCCAAATCACCAGCGTGCGCGGCAATTTTATAGGCCATCAAACCTTCTTTAACGTCTTCTTTATTTGGCAACCCTAAATGCTCTTTCGGCGTCACATAACACAGCATCGCACAACCGTACCAACCGATATTGGCCGCGCCGATACCGGACGTAATGTGATCGTAACCCGGTGCAATGTCGGTGGTTAGCGGCCCAAGCGTATAGAAAGGCGCTTCGCCACACACTTCCAACTGCTTCTCGACGTTCTCTTTAATCATGTGCAATGGAATGTGCCCAGGGCCTTCGATAATCACCTGCACATCGTGTTGCCACGCAATTTTAGTGAGCTCGCCAAGCGTTTCCAGTTCGGCAAACTGCGCCGCGTCATTTGCATCGGCAATCGACCCCGGGCGCAAACCATCCCCTAAAGAGAAGCTAACGTCATAGGCTTTCATGATTTCGCAAATTTCTTCAAAATGCGTATATAAGAAGTTTTCTTGATGGTGCGCTAAGCACCATTTGGCCATAATTGATCCGCCACGCGAGACGATACCGGTGACGCGTTTCGCGGTCATCGGTACATAACGTAGCAGAACACCAGCGTGAATCGTAAAGTAATCCACACCCTGTTCAGCTTGCTCGATTAAAGTATCGCGAAAAATTTCCCACGTTAAATCTTCGGCGATGCCATTTACTTTTTCCAACGCTTGATAAATTGGCACAGTGCCAATCGGCACCGGCGAGTTGCGCATGATCCACTCGCGAGTTTCATGGATATTACGTCCGGTAGACAGATCCATCACGGTATCCGCACCCCACTTAGTCGCCCAAACCAATTTTTCGACTTCTTCGGCAATCGAAGATCCCACCGAAGAGTTACCTATGTTTGCGTTTACCTTAATTAGAAAGTTGCGCCCGATAATCATCGGCTCAGATTCTGGATGGTTAATATTGCAAGGAATGACTGCGCGACCGCGTGCCACTTCATCACGCACGAACTCCGGCGTAATGTCTTTAGGAATACTGGCGCCAAACGATTGTCCCGGATGTTGCTGGGTAATCATCTGTTCCCGTACTTCCGCGCGCTGCATATTCTCACGGATAGCGATGTATTCCATCTCTGGGGTGATAATCCCTTGGCGCGCGTAGTGCATCTGAGTGACATTTTTACCCGGTTGCGCACGGCGCACTGGCGGCAGGTTCTCAAAACGAATATGATCCAGACCCGCGTTGGCCATCCGCTCTTGGGTGAATTTTGAGGTGACCGAATCCAATATTTCAGTATCGCCACGTTCGGCAACCCAAGCAGCGCGCAATTTTGGCAACCCCTGATAGACATCAATTTGCACACTGGGGTCAGTATAAGCACCGGAGGTGTCGTAAACGTTAATCGGTTCATTCTTTTCTAAAACCGGATTGTCTTCCGGCCCAGAAACATAGGTATCGCTCAAGCTAATTTGACGCATACCCACTTGGATGGCGTGCAATTTACCAGGAACGTAGATTTTTTTGGAACTTGGAAAGGATTGTCCGGAGACGTTTTGGATGAAGGCTTCCGCAGCAGCACGGCGCTCGCGACGATCAGTGGCTTTACGGTTTAAGGAATTTTCAGTTGAACTCATGACTCTCTGCCTGTTTTACATTAACGAAAAAGGCGAAGAAGCTCAGTAGACAGTTTGAGATAAATTGTTGAAAACTAAACTCAGCCAAGATTTATTCGTCAGGCTTGTTCGTTTTGTGTTGCATGGCGAAAGTGCCATACACTTGTTCCCTTCGCTGGTCCTAACCAGATCAGGTTCAACGGATCCCGCTTGCGCGATCTCAGCCTATGTCTAAAGGCACTCCGACAAAATTTTCACGAAGTATAGCGACTAAGCTCACGAATGAAAAGAGACAAACACGATTAAACTTTATAAAAACTGAGTTTATGACCCGCTTCTGCATGGAGTACGTAGAATCCGATATTGTACCGATTGATGGCATCCGCTATAGTTGACCCACGAGTAAAAACGTTATGCAGCCCCTTGCTGAAAACAAAGGGAATTGACACTACGCCTTCGCTTAGTAGGTGAAAAAATTCCCTTTATAAATCAATAAAATAGAAAACAATTCAAAGAACAGAAAGCACACTATGAACTCTCTTAGCCAAGTATTCTTCACCTCGTCTCGCCAGCCGCACAAGCGTGCGCAACGTCTTACACAGAGCGTTTTGGCGGCTTGTATCACTTTTGCAGGCAGTAACGCTTATGCCTTTAACCAAAACGCCTGTTTACAAACGTTTCAAGGCGAAGCCTTGGAGGTCTGTAAAGCCGCCATTCAGGGTAATCCGCAAGCGCGTTATCAGTTAGCGCGCGTCTATGGCGATGCGGTTAATTCCAATATGGTCGATTACGAGCAGTCCTTTTTCTGGCACCGCGAACTGTCGCGCCAAGTGCTCAACGAAAACTTACAAGACCCAGTCTACTCTTTGGCGCTTTATAACACCGGCGTGATGTATTCCGATGGTGTTGGCGTGCAACAAAATGTTAAAAATGCCGTCTTTTGGTTTGAAAAAGCCGCACAACGCGGCGAACCTTTAGCAATGACGCGCCTAGCGATGATTTATCAAAGCGGTGCGCCGCAAGTGAAGGCGGATTTTAAACAGGCGCAAAACTGGCTAGAAAAAGCCGTGGCCAAAGACAATGCACAAGCCAAAGTGATTATGTCCAAATGGATTTTAGAAGGCAAAATCAATAAACCTGAAATTCAGGCCATCGACCTACTCAAAGCCTCTGCGATTCAAAAATCGCCACAAGGCAGTTTTGCGCTAGGCAACATGTACGCAACCGGCTATAAAACAGTGATTAAACAAGATTTAATCGAAGCAAAAAAACTTTACAGCATTGCCTGTAGCCAATATATGCTGGATGCGTGTAAACGTTACCACGACATTGATACCACCGGAAAAATCCTGCCGTAAACAAGCCCCAAGCATAACAAGGGTCGCTGTGCGGCTATTGTCACCGAGTAGGCTTTAAAATCCCGTCAAACAAACTACAATACCCCGGTTATTCTTATCAATAATCGGGAGTTATTATGTTTACCATCGAACCCATTGACGCCATAATTTATCGCCGTAAATCACGTAATGCGACCTTAGTCATGCTGGCGATTTTTATTGTCATCGGCTTTCTATTTGCCAGTCTGAGCGTGCATTATCTAAGCGAATACAACAGCAATAAGTTGGTGCTGAATTTTCTCGGCGCTTTCGTCGGCTTGTTGATCACCGCTGTTATCGTTAAAAAATTCATGGCCGACAAGCCGATTATGGCCGAGGCGATGTACGGTTTTCGCCTAAAACGCAATCTGATGCACGTCACCAACCGTCTGCGTCACATTCAAGAAGCGGTGCAAAAAGACGATCCACAAGCGATGAAAATTTTGCGTTTTTATCATCTTGGCTTAACCCAAATGCATCAGTTTGAACAAAACAGCAGTGCTTTATTGGATATGGAAGTGGAAAAACGTCAACTAGAACAAAAAATGACACATTTAGGATTAGAGTTAGAGCAACTCAGTTTCGACCCAGAATGGGTTAAACACTATCAAGAAGACAGACAAGACGATTAAGTTTTCGTCTTGCGTAAACGCAAAAAGCCGACATAACGTCGGCTTTTTACTTTGCAAAACAGAGCGGTTCTTAAAAATTAGAACGCTTGTTTAACACCCAGAGCTACACCGTCACGATCAGTTTGAGCTGCAGAAGTGAAGTCTGTGTTAGTGTATAACGCGTGTACTGTTGTTTTTGGCAGTACATTGTAGAATGCACCAACAGTGATGTTATCGCCGTCTGCATGACGACCAGTTGCTGCCGCATTATCAGAGTCAACCATACCGTAAGAAGCCGCTAGCTTCATAGATTTAGTCGCGTTGTACGTTGCATTGATTTGAGTCAATGTTGTATCACCAGCATCATCTAACATTTCGTAAGATAGGTTAACATTCAATGCACCCATGTTTGCACCAGCGTATACACGCGTTGCAGAATCAATGTTTGCAGAACCGGCTACTGGAGTTGTTCCATTCTTGTCTAACATCATATGGTTAACACCAAATTTCATGCCGCCTGCTGCATATTCAACACCTACACCTGCGCCAGCATCAACACCAGCAGTTTCACTCATAGAGTAGCTAGCGTTAAAAGTTAGACCACCCATTTTTGGTGAGTAGTATGCAAATGAGTTTTCCGAGAAACCATTAATTAGGTTAGAAGAACCGTAGTTAGAACCACCGTTTGCAGTACCCGCAGAAGTATCGTAGAACGGGTCTTGTTTAACGCCCGTCATTTTGTATGGAGTAGAAAGACGACCGTAAATCAATTTACCCATTGATCCTTGAAGACCGGCAAAATAGAAACGGCTTGTTAGTGGCGTTGTAGCAGCGTCATTGTTAGCGCCCATTTCAATGTGGTAAATCGCTTTCAAATCACCTTCGCCTTGAGAACCTTTAATCCCAATACGAGAAGCGTTGTTTACAAAAGCAGAATCTGTAGCACCAGCCATGTCACCAGTTAAAACCGATGCACGGAAATCACCGTAGATAGTATTTTCTGCCATTGCAGGGGTAGTGAATGCTGCCGCGATGCTCGCAAGTAGTAGCGTCTTTTTCATTTAGAGTCTCCATAGTGTTTTTATTTTTTTGTAAAGAATTCTGAATTCATTAGCGAGTAAACCTTATTTACCGTCAAGAATTTTTACGCTGGCAAATTTATCACTCTACAAGCCCATGCGTTATTAAAAACTTTGTATGTATAAATAAGAATTAGTTATTAAAGACATCCCTAATCTGCTTAAACCCAGCCTAAAAACCTTAAATAACAAAGAGTTAACAATTAAATTGGACGCAAATTTGTTATTTATGTAACTTAATTACATAAATAACAACCTTTAACAAACAGGGGGAATTGCGAACTTTTCGCTTGGGTGATACAGCGAAACACAAAACGATCAATTTTACACAGAGACAGCATGCTTAGTCTTTAGGGTAATGCGAGATCCAAATATAGACGCCATAAAGCAGAACAAACCCGAATACCAGCAGATAGCTTGTCGGCGCGCTCAACAAATTCACGGCAAAAACCAAGGCAATCGCTACGGGGGCAATCCACTTAAGGTCAAACACTAAAGCGCGCTCAAAAGTGCTATTAAGATTAAGCTGGCTTCGGCGTGTCTCCTTATCCATCACCCAAGCAACAAATAGACTCATCATCAAACCGCCAAGCGGCAACATAATATTTGTGGTGATAAAGTCCAAAGTATCAAAGATATTGCGATCACCCAAAAGTGAAAAAGACTTCCAATGGTTAAACGACAGTACACTGGCGATACCAATCAACCATATCAGACCACCCAATGCCCAAGCTGCTGGCGCGCGTCTTATCTGCCAGCGTTGCTCTAACCAGCTTAATGCGGGTTCGATTAAAGAAATTGCTGAACTCAGCGCGGCAATAATCACCAACGCAAAAAACAGAGTACCAAACAACCACCCGCCCCACATCTGCCCAAAAGCCACAGGCAAAGTTTGGAACAGCAAGCCTGGCCCTACCGCGGGTTCTAGCGAATTGGCAAAAACAATTGAGAAAATCACCAAAGCGGCCATGATGGCAATCACTGTGTCGGCAATGGCAATCCATATCGCCGCCTTAACCAAGGACGCTTTTTCATCAAGATAAGAACCGTAGACCATCATCGCACTCATCCCAATACTTAAGGTAAAAAAGGCGTGCCCGATTGCCACCAACACCCCTTGCCAACTTAATTTTGCAAAGTCCGGATTAAACAAAAAATGAAAACTCTGGCCGAAAGCCCCTGTCGTGGTTGCATAGCCCAACAACACCAGCAAAATCAAAAACAGTCCGGGCATCATCCAGCTAATCGCTTTTTCAATGCCACTGCGAATCCCTCGCGCGACAATGAAAATCGTCACCAACGAAAAAATCGTGTGCCATAACAACAGCTCCCACGGATTAAGCAACAATTTATCAAAGTGCGCGCCCACTTCGCTGCTACTGATATTGATAAAGGCGCCCTGGGCACTGCTAACAAAATAAGCGACCGCCCAACCGGCAATTACCGTATAAAAAGAGAGAATCAACGCACCGGCTAGCACCCCGTTTAAGCCCAGCAACCACCACCAACGGCTGGCTTTAAACTGCGCTGCCAGATAGCCCATCCCTTGCACCGGATTGGCTTTGGCGCTCCGACCCAAAATCAACTCAGCCAGCAAAATTGGTAAGCCAATCAGCACAATAGCCGCAAGGTACACCAACACAAATGCGCCGCCACCGTTTTCACCTGTAATATAGGGAAATTTCCAAATATTGCCCAACCCGACAGCCGAGCCGATGGCCGCTAATATAAACACCGTCTGCGACGACCAGGATACCGGTGAAACTTTTCCTTGTTGCATACGCTTTCCTCTTATAATATTTGGCAATTGAATTTTATTATAACCCAAGCATATGCATATTCAGGCCAACTACTCCCTGCTCAAACACAACACTTTCCGTGTCAATATTCGCAGTCAATATTATGTGGAAATCAATAAACAGAGCGACATTCTGACCCTTCGTACCGATGTTAAATTGGCCTCATTACCGTGGCGCATTGTCGGCGACAGCAGCAATTTACTTTACACACATAACTTCCCCGGCGTCACGCTGCGCTGTACCTTTAACAAAATACGCATTGTTAAAGAGGACGATGAAAACGTATGGTTGTCGGTAGGCGGAGGAGTGAAGTGGCATGATTTGGTGGAATACACGGTAAATAAAAAATGGTGGGGGCTAGAAAACTTAGCCTTAATTCCGGGTACAGTTGGCGCGGCACCGGTTCAAAATATCGGTGCTTATGGTGCAGAAGCACGCGATGTCATTACCCGTGTACAAACGCTTAATGTGTATGACGGTTCACATCGTGAGTTTCGTAATGCCGAATGTAACTTTGGGTACCGCACCAGTATTTTCAAACAAGAATACATCAACCGCTTAATGGTCTATCGCATCACCTTGCGTTTAAGAAAATTTTCACATGGCCAAGCAAATTTATCTTATGACCCCTTGAAAGTTGCTTTGCAAGACCATAAAAAAGAAGAAATTACCCCGAGAATGGTGTTTGACCAAATCGTCAGTATTCGACAACAACGAATCCCTGATCCCGCGGTGCAAGGTAACGCCGGAAGTTTTTTCAAAAACCCTGTGGTGGATGACAATTATTTCCATACTTTGCAAAACGATTACCCAGACATACCGCACCACAAAATGTTGGACGGCAGTTACAAAATTCCAGCCGCATGGTTAATTGAAACTTGCGGCTGGAAAGGCCACCGACATGGCTCTGCTGGCGTCTCCCAGAAACACGCTTTGGTGCTCGTCAACCTTGGCGGCGCGACTGGAAGCGAACTAGCGGAATTGGCTCAGCTGGTGCAAGAAGACGTAAACCATAAATTTGGTATTTATCTGGAACCCGAAGTAATCATCCTATAACAACAATAAAATGCTCCACATCACCATTCTCATTTTTTGATGTCAAGGAGAGAGCCTATGCAGCGCAAAACTTATTTAAGTGCGCTTGGTGGTTGTATGTTGTTGTTTTCCGCGCAAAGTATTGCTTGGCAAGAGCAAACCACCGTTGAAAATAACCAGCACGTGCAAGTTTGGACGCAGTCCGTCGCCGATACCAACTTCAAAGCATTTCGCGGTCAAGTAACCATCGCCGCACCGATGCAAAGCGTATTTGACTTTATTGGCGCCACCGAAAAATCCCCAGAATGGTATTTCAAAACCAAATCCGCCAAATTGCTTAAACAGCTTAATGCTAAAGAGTTTTTAATCTACAGCATTACCACCGCGCCATGGCCGGTGAGCGACCGAGACAGCATAACGCGAGTTAAAGTGGAAGATGAGCTGCCCGGAGAAATCACCATTCGTTTGCGCGCTGAACCAGAAGAACTGCCACCACAAGAAGGCATGGTGCGTATTACCAAACTTGACGGCTATTGGCACTTAAAAAAACTGGATGAAGAGCACACTGAAGTCACTCTTGAAGTCGCCGCTGAACCCGGTGGGTTGCTGCCGAGCTGTTTGGCCAATAGCATGGCTTATGAAATGCCGTACGAATCATTAAAAAATCTCAAACGGATATTGGAAAAAAACCAATAATCCAAATACCTCATCGCTTTTATAAGGAGACAGACCTCGTCTCCTTAAATTTAACGTAAACGGGCGAGAAACATTCGATCAAACCGAACGAGCTTTTACGCAGACAGTGCCTCTAAAAATTACGACTATCAGATTCACTTTGAATTTTTTAGCGCCTCAGTCACCGAGCCTTCAGAGAGATTCTCCACTTCCAAATGCAGAGTTCTTGTTGGAAACGCCATTTGCGCACCATTGCTTTCCACAATCGCCATCACTTTTAACAAAACATCTTGCTTGATTTCATGAAACAACACCCACTGTGTGGTTTTGGTAAAGGTGTAAATAAAGAAATCCAGCGAGGAATGATTGAAGCCATTAAAATTTACAATCAACGTTTCTTCGGTATCGATTTCCGGATGATTCTGCAACATAGCGCGCACATCTTGAACAATTTTTGCCATTTTATCCGCGTCGGCATAACGGATTCCCATTGTCTCTTTAATGCGTCGATTGCTCATCCGCGACGGGTTTTCAATGGCGATATTAGCAAAAATTCCGTTCGGGATGTACAGTGGTCGCTTATCAAAAGTGCGCACTGTTGTCATCCGCCAACCAATCTTCTCTACCGTACCCTCAATCTCTTTATCTGGCGAACGAATCCAATCCCCAACGGTAAAGGGTTTATCCAGATAAATCATCAAACCACCAAGCACATTACCCAGCAAATCTTTCGCTGCAAAGCCCACGGCAATACCACCAATCCCCCCAAAAGCGAGTAAGCCGGTCAAACTCACGCCAAACGCATTTAAGAAGAACAAGCCGGTCAGAACAAAAGCGAGCAATTTGATGATTTTCGCCAAGGCTTCAACCGTCAACTGGTCAAGGCGTTCATCTTCACGCGCCCAATCCTTTAGATGACGCTCTAAACGCTGCACTAATCGGATGACAAACCAACCTACCGACAAGGTCAAAATAGTCGATTTAAAAGAGTCCACAAACGGGATTAAATCGACATAAACCCCAAATTTTAAAATGAGTGTATTGAGTGCCAGAACCGTCCCCGTCACCCAAATAAAAAAAGACGCCGGCGCACGTGCAGCATCAACAAAACTGTCTAACCAGACTTTTTCATGACGTAGCAGTTGATAATGCAAACTACGCAAAACGCGGCGCTGTACCATGTCTGACAAAGCGGTTACGGTCAAAATAATTGTTACTACCAATAGCCAAATCTGCCCGCCAAACAGCTCGACCAATTCATTCCAGAAAGGTAACAAGCCTTCAAAAAAGGCGACCCATTCATTCCATTGCATCACGTTGCTCCAATAATCAACTTACAGTAGCGAGCCGGAAAAATCCCCGTAAACATCACTCAATACTTGTTGCTCAGCCCAAACATTTAAAAAATCAACCGCTTGCACAGCGGCTTGCCACTGCGGATCAAACCGCAGTTTTTCAAAACTGTAATGATGATGCCCGTGCAGACGAATTAAACGAGCATGGCTCAATAAATCACCTTCCCAAAGCAATTCTGCCAGCACTTTATCGGCCGCTTGCGAATCATTACACAGCAAAACCAAATCACAGCCTGCTTGTAACGCTTGGCGCACGCGCTGTGTTGCATCGCCAAACTCAACCGCCGCTTGCATCGACATATCGTCGCTGATAATCGCGCCTTCAAAATGACACTGTTCACGTAAAATGCGTTGCAACCAGTACTCTGAAAAACCGGCTGGTTTGGAATCCACCTGTGGATAAATGACATGTGCAGGCATGACTGCATCCAACCCATTTGCCATTAAATGCAAAAAGGGCTGCAGATCGTTTTGTTGTATCTGTTGCAAACAGCGAGAGTCCACTGCGGTTTCTAAATGCGTATCGGCTTCAATAAAACCGTGCCCTGGAAAGTGTTTGCCAACCGAGGCCATACCTGCACGACGCATCCCTTGCATCAGCGCATGACTTAATGCTGCAACACTTTTAACCTCACCGGAAAAGGCGCGATCGCCAATCACTTTGGACCCACCATAATCCAAATCCAATACTGGCGCAAAACTAAAATCCACACCACAAGCGAGCAGTTCAGCGGCCATTAACCAACCGATTTTATAAGCCGAATCAAGCGCCAACTTTGGCTCTTGCTGATAAAAATGACCCAATAAGCGCATCGCAGGCAAGCGACTAAAACCATCTCTAAAGCGTTGAACACGTCCACCCTCATGATCCACCGCAATCAGTAAACGGGGGTGGCGGAGTTTATGAATTTCATTGGTTAATTCGCGCAGCTGGGCGACGGATTCGAAGTTACGACTGAATAAAATCACCCCTGCGACTTTCTCATCCAATAAGCGTTCACGCTCCACTGCATCCATTCGGGTCCCTTGGACATCAATCATAATGGAACCTAAGGACATTGCTCGACTGGCGAAATACTGCATACAAATCCTTTATACCGATGCGATTTTCAGCTGTTATAGTGATTGCAAATTGTAACCACAGAAAAGCGTTTATGGGAGATTTTCTTATGGCGGAACTAATCGGGATTGCGGTGCATCAACAAAGCCGTGGCGCTATCCAAAAATTAACCCAAGCCCAACTTAACCCGCACAATGGACTGGGCGATTACCGCGGCGCGAAAAACCCGAGAACCAGCGTTACCTTGCTGAGCTTACATTCTTGGCAAGCCGCTTTGGCCGAAACGGACGACTTTTTTGCGCAAGAGATTGATTGGATTGAGAGGCGCGCCAACTTATTGATTGATGCCATTGAGTTTAGCAATGCCATGATTGGACGCCGCTTACAAATTGGCGAGGCGATATTGCAAATTACTTGTGAAACCGATCCCTGCTCCCGTATGGACAGCATTGCCCAGGGATTAAAAAAAGCCTTAACGCCGAACTGGCGCGGCGGCGCGCGCTGCCAAGTGATTCACGCGGGAAAAATTGAATGCGGAGAACAGGTACAGTGGTTAGATTAAAGATTCTTTTGCTGGCGGCCGCGAATATCAAGATAATCGCGAAACTGATCGCCAAGCAGATTAACTGCCAGCACCAATAACATCAATGCAATACCGGGCGCTAACACCAAATGTGGCGCAACTAATAAATAACGCGTGCCCTCTTTAATCATATTGCCCCATGAAGCGTCCGGCGGCTGTACACCTAAACCCAAAAATGACAAGCCAGCCTCGGCCAATACGGCGCCGGCAATACCAAAGGTTGCTTCGACCCCTAAAGGAGCCATAATCAAAGGCAACAGATGACGATAAAAAATCTGGTGATCCGGAACGGCTAGGGCTTTCGCCGCAAGAATATGTTCACGCGAGCGCAAACTAAGGGTCTGCGCACGGGCTAAACGTGCATAACCGACCCAACCGACGACGACCAAAGCAAACACCACATTTTCGATGCCCGGCCCTAAGACCGCCGCCAAGGCAATCGCCAACAACAACCCCGGAAACGCCAAAAACACATCAATGACTTTCGTCAAGACACGGTCAATCCAACCCCCGTAATAAGCACTGACAATTCCGACAGTGGTGCCAATCAATGCCGAAAAAATCACCACGCTCAGCGCCACCATCATCGACGTTTGTGCACCAAGCAAAACACGTTCTAACAGTGGCCGCCCTAGTTCATCGGTGCCAAAGAGATGCGCACTCGACGGCGGTTGCAGCAAGCTTTGCAAATTCACCGCATTGGCGCTGTCACCCACAAACAAGGAGGCGACCACCATAATCAGCCAGAGCATTAATAAGGTTAAACTCAATTTATAAATCATGCGCTTTACAGCTTATTTCGCTAATCGAATACGCGGGTCAAGCCAAGCGTAAACCAGTTCGGTCAGTGCATTAACACTGATATAGGCCACAGATATGACCAAAATACAGCCCTGCACTACCGGATAATCTCGGCGCTGAATCGACTCGACTAAGAGATTCCCCAATCCAGGCCAATCAAATACGACTTCGGTAATCACGGCTCCGCCGAGCAGAGTACCAAGTTGCAATCCCAAGATGGTAACAACCGGCAATAAGGCATTAAACAGAGCATGTTTGCCATAGACCGCAACGGATGACAGTCCTTTTGCTTGAGCAGTACGGATGTAATCTTCATGCATCACTTCTAATAAAGAAGCGCGTAGCATCCGCGCTAAAATCGCCGCCAAGGCTGTCCCCAAGGTTAATGTAGGTAAAACCCACGCCCAAGGTTGACTGGCACCACTAACCGGCAACCACCCCAGCCACAAGGAAAAAAACAGAATCAACATCGGGCCCAGCCAAAAATTCGGAATCGACACACCCAATAAAGAGATGCCCATCGAAAAATGGTCCGGCCACCGACCGGCGCGTAAAGCAGCCCAAACGCCAAATGGAAATGCGATTAAAATCGCTAACAACATTGACATCAACGCTAAATGTGCCGTTAATGGAAAACGCTCGCTAATGAGAGTGGCGACCGGCTGTTGAAAAAACAGAGACTCGCCTAAATCCCCTTGCATCAGACCACTTAAATACTGCCAATACTGTTGCCAAATCGGCAGATTCAACCCTAACTGTTCACGTAATACCTCTTCATCCGCAGGTGAAGCCCAATCACCCAGCATAACGGCAACCGGATCTCCCGGCACGAGATGGAGTAAGAAAAAAACCAAACTACCAACCACCCACGAAACAAACAGTACCGAGCCGAGCAAACGGATCAAATAACTTAACATGACACCTCCAACAGTGCCATGAAACGACTCAAACTATCGTTGTTAAAAATTTGATTTAATTCATTTTTTTGTTTTATGTAATTGGAGCCAACTGATGCAACTTGGGTCACAATCGGCGCTAAGACCGATCGTATCGGCGCCACACTAATCAAAAGTGGACAACCGATGTTGAGCTGATCAAACAGTGACAAAAGATGCGTGTTTTTCATCCGTAAACAACCATGTGAAACGGGTTTGCCTAGCAAGTCTTCTTGATTCGTGCCATGAATATAAATGAAACGCTGCATTGAATCGCAATTTCCCAAACGGTTAATTCCTTTTTGCATACCACTGAGCCAGAGAATCCGCGACAAAATCCAATCGCGTTGCGGATCTGCACTGGCTAAATCACAAAGCTCTGCCGTTGCACGGCGTGCTTTAAAAACGCTGTAGATCGGCATTTCTGCGCCAATTTTAGCGCGTATCAAATGCCAACCTAAAGGTGTTTGGTTTGAGTTTTTCAGGTTTCCAATGCCCTTTTTCGCAGAACTGATTGGCCATGATTGCAAGGTCTGTTGTTGGGTATCAGGGTTCAAGCTACAGAGATACAAACGCTGGTCGGCAATCGAAGCGATTAAACATTGCAGCATCACGTGCTTAAACCACTCTTTTTATGGCAGTTAAGCAGGCCATCAAAACGCCCATCGGCAAAAAGTCGATAACCCGAAATTTGCTTACGCAACACGGCATATTGGTCTTCGTACCACAAAGGCATCGCCGCCAATTGTTGCTGTAAACGCCTTTGCAATTCGCGGTACAGTTCAGCCTGTTCTGCCAGCGAGACACTCTGCGCCGCTTGTGCGATTAAAGCATCAGCCTGTTCATCAATATAACGTCCGCGATTGGCGCCCTTTGGTGGAATCGCATTGGAAGCAAACACATACTGAAAAATATCCGGGCTTTTTACCCCAACCCAAGCCAAACTGTAGAGCTGAAAACGACCTTGTTTAATGTCGTTGTAAAAAGTCCCCCAATCATAACTCTGAATTTTTAGATGAATGCCGAGCGGTTTAAGTTGTGCTTGATAAATGGTGGCCAAGCGAATCCGAGTTGGGTCGTTTGAGGTTTTATAACTTAGCTCGATAATTGGTTGATTATGTTCATCTTTTCTACGTAATTCGTCCGGTACAACCACCTGCTGCAGCAAGGCTTTTGCTTTTTCTGGGCTATATTCGTATTCCACTAATTCTTGCACACCACACCAATGCTCAGGCACCAACAACCCCTTACCAAGACGAGCGCGTCCTTTAAACATGGCATCAATAACCGCTTGGCGATCAATTCCGTGAGCAATCGCTTGGCGTAGCGGCAACTGAGTTAACAAGCTGTCCTCAAAATTAAACCCGATATAACCAAAATTAGTGCCTGCGGCAAAATCCACCTGCACCTGGGGCTGATGACGGCAGTAATCGACCAACTCCGGCGAAAGGTCATTTTGGATAATATCAACTTCACCTTTAAGAATCTTTAACACTCTAACCGTGGCATCTTTAACGGGGACAAATTCGAGCAATACTTTATCGTCACGCCTTTGCAAAACAATGGACTGTTCAGAAATTTGTACACAGCGACAAGCTCCTGAACCAATCGGTTCAAGGTGAAAGGGGTGCTGCTGCGCAATATAATGTTGCGGTAAGATGCCGATTACCAAGCGCCCGACAAACAAGGCATCCGGCTCGGCTAAATGAAAGTCGATGGTCTGCTCATCGAGCGCATTCAGAGCCTCAATATTTTTTAACGAACCGCGATGTGCCGAACCAAATTCTGGATTCAAAACACTTTGATAGGTTGCCACCACATCGACAGCCGTCAACCGAGAGCCATCAATAAACAGACTTTCTTCACGCAAATTAAAACGGTAATGGGTTGGGGAAAGCACTTTCCAAGAAGCTAAATCCGGCACTGGCGCAAAACGTTCATCAAAATCAATTAACTGTCGATATAGCAAACGATTAACCCGACTAGACAGTGCATCAGTCGCTTTACGAGGGTCCAACATCTGCGCCCGCCCACTCACCGCCATGCGTATGGTGCTTGCCTCAGCAGGCCGTGAACAGGCGGTCAAACCTGATACCCCAAACCCTAAAACCACGCTCGAAAAAGGCATTGCCAAGCGAGTCAACGGCACACGAAAAATCCGCTTTAACCAGGCACGACGCGCCAGCGAGTGGACTAGTGAGCCATTCGATGGTGAACGATTAGACATCAACTTGTCCTAGAAGTTGGACATTAGGCAGTGACAACAAAAAGCGCTTCTCTCCCACATTATTCGGCAAGCGTGCGCAACAATTGATCAAATTGCTGTAAGTCTTGCTCGCTTAGATCACCTAAGGTTGCCTCTAATCTAAGTTGATTAAGTACTTGATTATGCAAGGCTTCAATTAGATTTTTACGGGCATTGACTTGATTGGATCGCGCACTAAACACCTCCAATAAATCTTTTAAACCAACCTTAAAACCCTCTTCAGCGGCCGCTAAAAAAGCGTCATTCGATTTAACCGCTTCACGCAAAGCGGCAATAAGTACTTCACCGCGCTGAATATTACGAGCCTGTGTACGCGCATTCACCCGCGCTTGATTTTTACTGTCGCGTAACGCTTCTAAACTCTTTTGACTCTGAAAACGCGCAGCGGTGATATTGGCATCGGTCGAACCGCCAGAATAAATCGGCACGGAGACATTAAAACTTATTGTGTTACGCGTATTATCTTGCAAGCTCGAGCTTGAACCCACACGGTCATAGCTGGTGTCGTTTATCCGGGCCTGCAAAGATACTGTTGGCCAATATCCGGATTTTTGCACCTCAATTTCTTGCTTGGCAATCTGCGCTTGTGTATTTGCGGTTTGCACAGCCAAATTTTGCATCTGCGCGGTTTTTTCAATATCAGAAAGATTCAGTTGCAGCGGTGCAAATTCGGTTTGAATCGGTAACGTCTTAAGCTGGTCGAGCGCTTGACCTGTAATTTTTTGTAACTCTTCTTGCGCAATGTCTAGGCTGTTTTCTGCGTTAATTCGATTCGATTTAGAAATATCATAATTCGATTTAGCTTGCAGTACATCAACCTGACTGGCCAAGCCGACCTCTGCCGAGGCGGTAGCACTTTCCAATTGCAATCGGTCAGACTCCTCACGAGACTGAAACAGCTTTAAAGTCTGTTGTGCTAAGAGCACCGCAAAATACGCTTCGGTAACATTTAAAATCAAATCTTGCTCTGCGGTTTTTAATGCTAATTCGGAAGTCGTTAGCGCCAATTCAGACTGGTCGATACGGGCCCATAACTCATGCTGATACAGACTTTGGTTCAGGGTTAAGGACAAATCGGTGGTGTCAATGTCAGAAGCATTGCGAATACTGCTCTGATTCGCATAATTCAAATCCGCTTGAATTTGTGGGCGCAATCCCCCTTCCAAAGCGATAAGTTGCTGTTGATCGGCCTGATACTGCGCTTTTGCTTGCGCCAAACGCGGATCATAATCACGCGCCATTTTATAAACATCGACCAAACCGGCGGTTTGTGCGGCGGCGGGTAGCACAACCAACGACAAACTGAAAGCAATGGCGGAAGCAAGCCGTTTTTGAGGACAAAAATTCGACTTCATTTTCTTATCCAGCATATTGATTCGCTTACTTTTTTTCATCTTCACTCCAATCTTTAAAAGGATATTCAGACAGACTAATATTGTAATAACGCGCTTCATGCGTCACTTCTCTACCGACCCAATTTGGCAGCAATACGGTTTCGTTTTCTGCACGCATTTCCACTTCCGCGACCACCAATCCAGCGTTATCACCGAAAAACTCATCAATTTCCCAGATATGTTCGCCGTGTTTGACTAAATAGCGCGTCTTTTTAATCACCGGCCCGACAGCCAAGGTGGTCAACATTTTTTCGCCATCCGCTAACGGAATTGCATATTCATACTCATCGCGACTGAGACCAATTTCCAAACTCTTAATATTAATGTTTGCGACACTCCCCTCAATACGCACACGCACCGAACTTTTGGCTGCCCCTTGTAACGGGGTTAAATAGCCTTGTGCAAAATCCGTTTGTTGATAAGCCGCCGCCTTCCAAGAATCATCAGTCAATAAAAACTTGCGTTCAATTTCTCTGGCCATAAGTCGTTTGCAAATCCTGTTGTTATTTTGAATTTTGTGGGTTAAACACCCCGGTCGAGAGATAACGATCACCACGATCACAGACAATGGTCACAATCGTGGCATTCTCCACCTCGCTGGCCAACTGTAAGGCGGCAGCCATAGCCCCTCCAGAAGAGACGCCGGCAAAAATACCTTCCTGTTTTGCCATCGCGCGCATGGTGTTTTCAGCTCGACTTTGAGACATATCAATAATGCGGTCTACTCGAGTATGTTGATAGATTTTTGGCATATACTCTTGTGGCCAACGGCGGATGCCAGGAATCGCAGCACCATCTTCGGGTTGTACGCCGACAATCTGCACCGCTGGATTCATTTCTTTCAAATACATTGAGGTTCCCATAATGGTTCCTGTTGTTCCCATGGCGCTAACAAAATGGGTAATTGTCCCTTTTGTTGCACGCCAGATTTCAGGACCCGTCGAGTGGTAATGCGCCAACGGATTATCTGGGTTGGAAAACTGATCGAGCATCACTCCTTGGCCTTGTTGCACCATCTGCTGAGCCAAGTCGCGCGCCCCTTCCATGCCGTCCTCTTTACTGACTTCAATCAATTCCGCACCGTAGGCCGCCATCGATGCTTTGCGTTCCATACTCATATTATTGGGCATAATCAGCTTCATTTTATAACCCATCAAAGCGGAGGCCATTGCCAAAGCGATACCGGTATTGCCACTGGTCGCCTCTATCAGCGTATCACCGGGGCGAATATCACCGCGCAACTGCGCTTGCTGAATCATGTACAGTGCCGGGCGGTCTTTTACTGAACCGGCTGGATTATTCCCTTCTAGCTTAGCAAGCACAACACTGCCGGTCTGTGCATCAACTAGGCGTTGTACCTTTACAAGTGGGGTATTTCCGACAAAATCAATCAGCGTTGGATACATAAACAACCTTTTATTTTTTAACAGAGTATGACTTTAAAACTCAGCGCATGACTGACACCAGCAACATCAACGCAAGACTCAAAGGCAAAAGGAGGTTTATTATGACATTCATTGCCAAAATTGGGCGCAATTTGGCAAGATTTTCCTCGCTTAATGCACGTGTTTGCTGCATGACGTCATTCACTTGCGTTGTTTCGACCGAATTTAACCATTTTGCCAACGCCAAATGTAACCACCCCATTGGAATGACCCACAAAAGTGCCCAATGCAACACACTCATCTGCACGCTTTGGGCAAATCCAAAAATTACTAACGGACTCAAATACACACTGCTGAAAAACATCCATCTGACTTTTAAACCGTAGCGCATCCATAAGTTAAATCGCCCCACCTGCCGATCGGCAAACACATCCGGAAGCTGGTTGAGTAACAATAAATTATTTACCCAGATAAAAACCAACAACCCAGCTAAGACCACCGGTAAGGACAGCGTCAGAGTCTGGGTTAAGACCATTACCGCCCCAAACAGCATAATCGGCCCAAACGCAAAACCAGCCGCGAACCAACAGAACCAGGGCATAGCGGTAATGTGCGTGGTATAGAAATAAATAAGCCCCAATCCAAGCACACCTAACGGCAGCAACCAGAACGAAATCTGCAGCGTAAAATAGCCACCTAACAACAGCAACAGCACAAACAAAACCGCAAATAAACGCTCGGCAAATTTTAGCGCTTGGGGGGAGGTCAAAAGCGCCCCTGTCCCTCCACTGAAAGGGGTTTTTACTGTGATTGCATCTAATCCTGATCGACTGTCATCAATTTCGTTTTTGAGATTCACCGCCGCATGAGCGCAGATAAAAACCAGTAAAAGCAGAGCCAAATGCGTCTTATTGAATGGGATTGCATTCGATGTTTGCTGCAAGATGTGCAAACTCAGCGCGGCTGCCAAAGTCAACACCGCAACACTCAATAATAAAAAATTCGGACGTGTTGCCATGAGTACAGATTTAACAACCGACATAGATCCTCTTTAACTTGAAACGCGCGTAACTTGGTGCAATACCCACCTACTATGCGGCGATTAATTTACTTGTAAAAAATACTAATTAATATTTTTTAACCGCAAAAAATACCCCTTTAATGCTGGGAAAGAACCGTAAAATTGACAGTAAACAAGGTTCAAAACAAGAATTTTGGCATCATATTAACATCAAAAGAACCTGTAAATTTAAACTCGCACATCCTTGACTAGCGAATAAGTGTGATCGCACTTTTAATCGACCTGTTTATTATTCATTCATTGCGTACACTAGGTTACGCAAGCAGATTTTAAGGCCTACTTATGTCAACTCAATCCTCGCCACTCCATTCCGCATCCCACTCATCACTGCGCACTAAAGTCATCGCAATTGCCAGCGTTGTTGGCTTAGTGGTGGCATTCACAATTGGCATAATGCTGTATTTTTCATCGGTTGCGCCGGTAAAACAACAAGTAGAAGCAGAATTAACAGAAAAAATGCAGGCTTATATCAAATCCCAATTGGCGCTTAAAATCCAAGGAGGGATTATCGGTTCAACAGCCTTAAGTTTTCACCAAGACACCATTAATGCGTTAAACAACGCGTCCAGCAATAACATCAGTCAATTGATTTATTCAATTCGCCAACGCTACGCAGAACAATCAAATTATAAAAATATTAAAACCGAAGTGATTCTACCGAATGGTCAATCCATTATTCAATCTTGGAGCGACAAGCCGCCACAGAAAAACCACAACAACGATGCGTTCTTCCAAAAAGTCAGTGCGGATAAACAGGCTTTTGGCTCATTAACCATTGATGAGCGCGGCGTTGGTGTAGTGGCATTATCACCGGTCATGGATCAAGGGCGTATGCTGGGAATGCTCTCAATGACGCAAGGCTTGGCGTCGGTTGGCAAAGCCTTTCAACAAGACCATCTAGGATATTGGGTTTTATTGGTCGATAAAAATTACCTGAAAGCTAAGTTTGGCAACGCGGAACTACTCAATAAAAACACCACCATAGACAAAGATTATGTGGTCGCCAATAACAGCTGGTTTCCCCCAGAGTCGCTTGAACTGGCAAAAAATTATCAGCAAGGTGGCATTGATGGGCGTGATGTGTATGTCATTGGTCAACATGCCTATATTGACATTGCCGCCTTAGACGAATCCGGTAAACCTTTTGGACGCCACCTTTTTATACTGGACAAAAAAGTTTACAGTGCACCAATTAATGCAGCGATGAACGCTGCCTGGTTATCAATTTTTGGGATTATTGCCGGAATTATCGCGCTAACTGGTGTATTGGTTCTGTTGGTCAATCGCGTCGTCATTAAACCACTGGTGGCCGTACAAAACCTTACCGATTCGATTTTGCAAACTGGCGATTTTAAGCAGAAATTTAATGTAACTTCAAACGATGAAGTAGGACAAACTTCTCATGCGCTCAACAGCTTATTAGACAATGTCAGCAAAGCGCTTAACGAAGCAAATAACGTAGTGCATTCGATTGCTTCCGGAGATTTTTCCCGCACTATCAACGGCGAATATCGTGGTGATTTAGCGATTCTAAAAGAGGGTATCAACAACAGTACCCACAATATTTCGCACGTCATGCAAGAGCTATCAAAAGTGATGCAATCTCTGAAAGACGGTAACTACACCATCACCATCAATTCGGGCGTCGCCAGCGGCGATTTCAAAACCATGGTTCACAATGCACAAGTAGCAATGAATCAAACTGACCAAGTCATTCGTGAAGTAAACGCCGTCATGCAAGAGATGCGTAACGGGAATTTTGCAACGCGCATTAAAGGACAAACAGCAGGCGAATTGACCTTACTAAAAGACCGAATTAATGAATCAATGGACGTGGTTGAAAAAGCGCTTGGCGAAATTAATCATGTGGTCACAGGACAAGCCAGCGGTGATTTGACTCAACGTATTCAAGGAGAATATCGTGGTGAGTTAGAAGCCGTAAAAACCGCAGTAAACCAATCCATAAATCGCTTAGCCAGCATTGTCGATCAAGCTGTGCAGACCTCTGGCGTGGTCACAAGTGAAGCGGTTTCACTCTCTAGCGATTCCAGCGATTTAAGCTCTCGTGTTCAACAACAAGCGGCCGCTTTAGAAGAGACTTCTGCCACCATGGAAGAGATGAACTCCGCTGTTCAAAACAATACCGAAAGCGCACATCAAGCCACGACAGTCTTTGAGGAAGTCCACCACAGCGCGACCCAAGCAGGTGTCGTTATGGAAAAAACCATAGAAGCAATGGGTTCTATTCAAGACTCCAGCCATGAAATTGCAGAAATTGTCACGCTCATTGACAGTATCGCCTTCCAAACCAACTTACTCGCACTGAACGCCGCCGTTGAAGCAGCCCGGGCTGGCGAACATGGTCGTGGTTTTGCGGTAGTTGCGGGTGAAGTTCGTGCGCTGGCGCAAAAGTCAGCCGATGCGGCAAAAAACATCAAACATTTAATTGAATCGAGCGTCAGCCGCATTGACCAAGGCACCAAATTGGCTAGCGAAACGGGGAAAGTCATTCAAGAGATTACAACGGCAATCGATCGAGCCAATAGCATGATTCATCAAATTAATCACGCCTCTGCCGAACAGGCCGAAGGGGTTAATCAAGTGTATCAAGCGATTAGCGATATCGATGCAGCGACTCAGCAAAATTCAGCCTTAGTTGAAAGAACGTCTGCCACAGCCAAAACAATGAGCGAAGAAGCACAAAACTTACAAGACAATATGGCGTTCTTTAAGACTGGCAACACCAGAAATTCACGACCAACGGCGCCTAAAACAGCAGCAAAACCCGTTGTTGCGCGCTCAACTTCGGCCAATAAAACCTTGCCGGCTGTCGCACCTAAAGCAAGTGTTCAAAAACCCGCACCAAGCAAACCCAAGCCAGCTGATAACGGCGATGAATGGGCTGATTTTTAAACGCATTTGCATCATTCGCTAACAACGTAAAAAGCCCGGATTAAAGAATTTAACTGGGCTTTTTTAGAGCGAGACAGAACCAATTCCCATTGACTTCAGCGCAGAATTGCAAGCGACAAATTCTAAGCTTGCCCCTCACTCATAGCCATCACGATGGATAAGGAACATAGCAAAGAGGTGGCTCTTGCGCCCTTCGCTGGCAATAGACGAATGACTAAATACGCGCCTGTGCTTTGGCAAGCATCGCAGGATAGACTTCGTTAATTAACTTATCATACTGCTCTGCTGTTAGATTCTTTTTAACAAACTGATGGCAGTTCATTTTTCCGACCATCAATTTTTCACGCAGCTCGGCAATTTTTACGTGACGCGCTTTCATCTCTTCCAACGAAGCGCCAGCTAAAGCAAGCGTTTGTGACTCTTTTTCCATCTGGTTGATTTTTTCAATCAAAGCCTTGCCATTTTTACCTTTAGTGGTACGGAACTCGTTAAATATTTGGCACTGTTCTGCACTCAAGTTTAAAGCCGCTTCGCTATTCACCACAACCGGAATAAAATTTGGCAGATAGTTTGCGTGGAAGTTCGCACGCATATCTTCCACTTTTGGCTGAACCTGAATACAGTTACCGGCGGCACTCGCCATTGATGAAGCGATTAATGCCGAGCCAGCGAATGCCGCTAAAATAAATTTACGCATGAAGTTTCCTTTATAGAAAGTGAGTTTTATAAATTAAATCTTACTTATATTAACACGACAGATACCATAGATAAATATTACTTATGACAATCTACAGGATTCTTCAATAATCAATAAAAAAGTATTTTTATGACCATTTAACTAACCAAAACGCCTTATTTCTTCAATCTTGTCCTATCACCCAATACCGCCCAAACTTTTCGATGAGTAGCGAAGATTGACAAGAAGAGATGATTAGTCAAAAAATAACACTCTTTTCCAACAGTCGAAGCGGTAACGCAATGAAAAAAAACCACTCTCTTTACCGTTTATTTTTGCTTTCCAACCTGTTGATTGGCTGGCAAAGCGCGCAAGCCTTTCCATTACTGCCAATTAAAGACGAAGATTTAACACCAGCAGAAAAGGCTTGGCTAGAGGACGACAGTAACCTAAACATAAGTGTTAACGAAGGCCAATTAACTTATGTAGACCCTGCCTTGACCGAGGGAAATTATGCTTTAGAGAACAGACTACGAATCTTAAAAGACGCAACACAAACCCAGCAAATTGAGTTTACCCAATGCCATAAAAATCTTGATGCGATTAACAGCATAGAGATTGTTTACAACCCCAAAACCACCACAAATTTAGACGTTCTAAGCAGTACAAACATCGCTAATATTGAAGTAGGTGCGGATAAAGTGGCCCTTTCAAAAGTTCAAAAAGGCGCGCAAATCTGTATAAGAGGCATCAGCACGACTCTCACCTACAATCCTACCTTGCAGGTCTGGGAGTTACCGCGCGGGCCTTATATGCGTAAATTTTTAGATGGCTATTATCCGATGCACCTGCAAGAGGTTCTTGAGCTGGGCGAGAGTAATTTGGCGTTTGTTAAATTGCAGATAAAAAACGGACCGGCGATCCAACCTTTAAAACAGATTGGTCAGAATGCGAATGGCACCACAGTCACCTTTGACTACTACTTTGAGGGCCGTTTACAACCTACTTATCAATTTGGCGTCAAGGCACCATAGGCCTCTAAGCGCCGTTGCCAACCCGGCAACCAACGCGCTTCATTTTTTTCAGGTGGGGCTAAAGCGACACGCTCTGCTAAAGTCGCTTTCGCCGCTGCGATAAATTGTGTCAACGCCTGCTGCGGCTCAATCTGCTCGACATCAACTCCATCCTGGTCGAGCGCTTGCAAAACCTGCTCTAAAACCTGTAACAAGCCCCAGCCCTGTTGTTGGTATCTTTCTATTGGATTTGATCCAAAACCTTTAAAATTACTGTAATCAATTAAGCTAAAAAGCCCATTTTTAGTCTGCATTAGCTGGTGTAAATAAGCGCTCACTTGGATTTGTTGGGCCACTGAAAAACCTGCTAACACTTCTGGCAAACCCGCATCAAAACGCTGCACAATGTATTCTGCTTGCAAGGGCATGGTTGCGATTAACCAAAGGCGTAACGCCGCTAAGTCTCCGCGCTGTTTGTGAAGCGTAAACGCTTCGCGATTTTTCCAAGGTGGGTATTCTGATTGAAATTCAACAGGAATGGATGTTTGCGGATGGCGGTGTTTAACAAAGCGAATAAAACTTGGAAAAGTCTGCTCGAAAGGCGCATTCAGATTTTCCGGAAACCAAATAAAATGACCAATTCCCAAAGAAGGAAATGGCTCATGCGGGCTCCAAAACAGTAAATTTTCCGGTTTTCTACCGGTTTCATTGTGATAAATTCGCTCGCCAATCCAAACATAATCACTGTGCGTAAAATCAATTGCCCGTGAGTTTGCTTGGACCGAATACCAAGGACTCAACACAGATAATAGACCCAGAAAACAGACAACCTTTAACCGCAAAAAATTTACCTTACGCTTATTTTGATCGAAATTTTTCAAAACGATGGCTTAAGTAGACGCAGAATAGGCCAATACAGACTGATTCTGCATCCTTAGAGCAACGTTTTTTCCCAGATAACATATTCATGGTTTTGCATGGCCGCCTCCAGTAAATCCAGTAACGGCTGCCCGCGGTGTGACATACTTAAGGCGTCGTCATCCCAATTATCACCGCTTTGTGCGCTGGCGCTCGATAAGGCTTTACGCAGTTTATGAAACGCCATCTCCACTTCGTCATCCGCGAGCGCGCTCGGCACGCTATCGCTACGCCCCATTAAAGCAATCAAATGCAACGCGATTTGATCGAACATTTTCACATCTGGGTGATCTTTGGTTTTAAACACAATCATGAGGATTCCTTGATAAAAAACGTCTGTTTAGGTTAAATTTCCATTACGTAAATCACAATCAGCGGTCACAAAAAAGGCGGTACATTTCTGTGCCGCCTTATTTGAAAACCTTTTTAGATTTTGTCTTCATTCACTAACTGAACAAATTTTTCATAGAGCGTGTCGTGATCCTCAACTCGATTAGGGTCTTTGATAATCACATCAATCGGACAGACGCTGATACACGTTGGGCTATCGTAAAAACCAACGCATTCGGTGCATAGGTCAGGATTGATTTCATAAATCTTCTCACCCATTGAGATTGCCGTGTTCGGACATTCCGGATCACACATATCGCAATTAATGCAGCCGTCTAGAATTTTTAACGCCATACCCATTCTTCCTTTTGCTAAAAAACAAAATTCATCACATTATGAGAGCCACGAAATCCAGATAAAAACCGCTAAAAACAAGCCGCTTGCGAAAGCTAAACACCCTACTTAAAACGATTTTTGATCAAACCTTTGGGTTTCTCGTCCGTGATTAACTCGCTTTTTTCGCGGCCGCCGCAGCACGATTTGCTTGGTCGATTTTATTCTGCTCGTCTTTGACTTTCTTTGCCGCGGCGTCGCGTTTAACATCACCGCCCCAAGACTCATTACGCATAACTAAGCAAAACAACAAGGTTTCCTTATCCAAATCTTTAAATGGGTTGGGAATGCGCACCAACCAGCCTGAACCTTTCGCGCAATCCACCAGTTCATCGTGATGAGTTTGCATATGATCAAGAACCATCGACACATTACCGACGGGTGACATGATTTCCAACGAATCGCCAACGCAGAATTTGTTTTTAACATCAATTTCAAGCAGTGAACGCCCGTCGCGTTCAATCACATCGACCACTTCACCAACAAAACGCTGGCGTTCAGATTTTGATACACCATATTCATAGTTTTGGTATTCCGAATGCACATGACGACGTAAGAAACCTTCAGTATAACCACGGCTCGCCAAGCTCTCCAAATCATCCAACAGACTACGATCAAACTCTTTACCTTCCAATGCATCATCAATCGCTTTGCGATAAACCTGAGCGGTGCGCGCAACATAGTAATGCGACTTGGTACGGCCTTCGATTTTCAAGGAGTGCACGCCCATGTCAACCAATTCAGGAATCAACTCGACAGCACGTAAGTCTTTCGAGTTCATAATGTAAGTACCGTGCTCGTCTTCAAACGCCGGCATCAATTCACCCGGACGCCCTTCTTCTTCAAGCAACATCATTTGATCGGTGGTTTCGCCTTCACCTAATGTCGGCTCATAAGTATTTTGTACAGGCATGTCACGAGAAGTGGTGCCGGTCAAATCGGTAATGTTTTCCACTTTGATGCCAACGATATCGCCAGAGTCATCTTCTTTCGCTTCATAAGTGTTGTAGTTCCAACGGCAAGCATTGGTGCACGTTCCCTGGTTGGCATCACGTTTATTGATGTAACCTGAAAGCAGGCAGCGACCGGAATAAGCAATACAAAGCGCACCGTGGACAAATACTTCCAACTCCATTTCCGGTACTTTTTCACGTATTTCGCGAATTTCCGCAATCGACAATTCCCTTGAGAGAACAACACGGCGAACACCATTTTGATACCAAAATTTCACCGTTGCCCAGTTAACTGCGTTCGACTGTACCGACAAGTGAATCTCTTGTTCTGGATAGAGTTCGTGAACCATAGCAATCAAACCAGGATCAGACATAATCAGCGCATCCGGCTTCATATCAATGATCGGCTTGATATCTTTCATGTAGGTATTGACCTTGGAATTGTGCGCCGCAATGTTTGACACCACGTAGAATTTTTTGCCTAGTTCGTGCGCGCGCGCAATCCCTTTGGCTAAATTTTCTTCATTAAATTCATTGTTACGCACACGCAAACTGTAACGCGGCTGACCGGCATAAACCGCGTCCGCACCATACGCAAAAGCATATTCCATATTTTTCAGCGTTCCCGCTGGCGACAGTAGTTCAGATACTACTTTAGCTTGAGTCTCTGCTTGCAAGGCAAATCTCCTACATTAAAAGTGGTTAAAAAATTGAAGTACGTATTCTACAGGAACGGACGTAATTTTTCTTCCCAAATCAAGGCTTTATCGTTAATTTTTAAGCGCGCATTGGCCGGACTGCTGGAGGGCAAAATAACTTGTCGCAAATCGTCGGGAATTGCTTGTACCGCCTGCACCTGTTGTTTAAATAACTTAGCCGCCAACTGGCCATTAAAAAACACCGCTTCTATAAGAGGATATTTTTTAAAGAGTGCTGCAAAATCATTGGCTTGCGGTTGTTTGATATTACTATCTAAACTGCCTTCGCGCTGACAAGTAGCCAGCACATCCCAGACTAAGATTCCTAACCGATTACACGCGGCTTTTTTCTGTGTAACCGTGTTTAATTCTTGCGTCAATAAGTGACCGATAATTGGCCAAAACGCATTACGCGGATGCGCATAATAAAAACCATCCTGCAGCGACTGAGCGCTTGGCATGGTTCCTAGCAACAAGAGTTTAGGGTGCGCTGGGATTATCGGCGCAAAGCCTTGAATATCATGAACTTTAGGCATAATACAAATTCAATCCTGCATATAAACGTAACCACGATTTTTTATCTTTACGCGGCGCTCTCGTTTTAATTAAAGCAGTCGGCTCAATTGCCAAATCCTGCTGAGTAAGCAGCGGCATTTCAGCTTGCAAAAGAAACAGTGGCGAGTGGATCTTTTTAGCTTGTGTCTTGCCGGTTAAAAACTTCATATTCGCTTGTAAATGCGGAGCGATTTGCCTTTGATAAAGAAACTCTACCTCGCCAAGTTGAGCCACCTGATGGATTAAATCCTGTTGAATCTTCGGGTTCTCAATCTGTTCAGTTATGTGTTTCATCGCCCCCTGCACTGTCAATCTGACATTCGCCGTTTCTTTAAAAACCCAAGAAAACTTCAATTCGCTGAGCGGGTCAAATTGACAGCGAAAATCACGATAAAGCTGCAACAGACTAATCGAATGCGGGTGAATTACCGCTTTGACCAAATTTAAATATGGACTACGACCAAGGGTCTTTTTGGCAAATTGCATTCGCGCTTTAAATAAACCTTTAGCGGCATTCACCTGCGCAATTTGACGCATCAAATCGTCATCAACCAAAATCGCCCCCGGCAACAGAGTGGTCTCCTTGCTGTCTTGCCCTGGCTGGAAATACACCTGAGTAAAATGCTCAGCTATCTGTTGCACCCTGTCTTTACTTTGACTATGCCATAAATTCGGCAACCAGATTTGCTCTGGCGATAAGGTTAACAACCTTTGCCGAAAGGCACGAAGCTCCAGCAAAAGTTGCTGCAGCTCTGCCGCAATTTGCTGCGGTTGAATATCCGCTTTGTTGAATATTTTATCCATGGTTTTGTTGTCCCTTGCCCCAGGCAATCATATCAAGGCGAAGTATCGTTTTATTTTTTTATTAACATGTATGATGGGGTAATAGGCATATAAAATCAAATTCTTAATCATCAAGGAAACGGCAAAAATGCTGCACGTCTTCACGCGGCGGCTGCAACTGGTTAACCAAAGCTTCTTTATCCTTATAACCCAGTGCTATTCCGCAGATAAAGTGTTCATTTTCTGGACAGCCTAAAAATTCACGCAGTAAGTCCGGGTGTTCAGCCAATGACGCTTGCGGACAACTGGCCAACCCAAGCTCTTCAGCCATAAGCATCACCGACTGCAGAAACATTCCGTAGTCGAGATAAGCGCCCTTCTCAAGTGACGCATCAATGCTAAAAATAAGCAAACATGGGGCATCAAAGCCCAAATAATTACGCCCCCATTGCGTCAAACGTGCAGATTTATCGTCGCGTGATATATTCAAAAGTTCAAACATCTGCTTACCCAAAGCCCGTTGCCGTCCTTTGTAAGGCTCTTGCCATTGCAGAGGATAGTATTGGTAATCCATTACCGAGGGTTTTTCACTCGTAAAGGCGTTGAGTAAAGCATCACTTAAACGTTGCTTAGCTTGCCCGGTCAGAACCGTCACTTGCCAAGGCTGCATATTGACACCGGAAGGTGCCCAGCGCGCATGTTCTAAAATTTGAACAATCTTATCGGTCTCTACCGGTGTCTCTAAAAACGCACGACAAGAACGGCGTTGTAATAAGGCTTGACTAACTTTCATTGACCACTCCAAACAACCAAATGAAGAATAGAATATGTCCAATTGACTTCAAGCAAGATTTGCCAGAGTAACCTCGCTGTTACGCCTTTTATTCATCGCTAAAGTCAGTAGGGACTTATCCAGCATCGCTGTATATAAAAAAACCCGCCGCAGCGGGTTGTAAAAAAAGAGCATGTTAACCAAGTTCGATAAATGAGGTGTCTTTGCTCTCAGTAAACTCGGCAATCGGCTTCGCCCAAAGATCGTATTCATCGGCAGCAACGATTTCAACAGTAACAAACTCTCCAGGTTGCAGATGAAAGCCGTCTTCGATAAACACTAAACCATCAATTTCCGGTGCATCCGCCATTGAGCGCGCAATCGCGCCTTGCTCATCAATCTCGTCAACCAAAACTTGCATGATTTGACCAACTTTGGCTTGCATCTTATTGGCAGAAATACGCTGTTGCGTCTCCATGAAACGCTCCCAACGGTCTTGCTTGACATCATCTGGAACTGGCTCTGCAATCTCATTGGCGGTAGCACCATCCACCGGTGAATACTGAAAACAACCGACACGGTCAAGCTGCGCGGCTTCCAAGAAATCCAATAGGTCTTGGAACTCGTCTTCAGTTTCGCCTGGAAAACCAACAATAAAGGTTGAACGAATCGTTAAATTAGGGACTTGCTCGCGCCATTTTTTAATGCGCTCTAAAGTTTTATCTACATTACCGGGACGTTTCATCGCTTTTAAAACCCGCGGATTCGCGTGCTGTAAAGGCATATCCAAATACGGTAGGATTTTTCCTTGCGCCATTAGCGGAATCACTTCTTCGACATTAGGGTAAGGATAGACATAATGCAAACGTACCCAGAACTCACCAACGCCGCCTAACTCTCCAAGCGCTTCCGATAAACCAACCATCGAGGTTTTCGTTGGGCGCCCTTCGGCAAATTCAGTCTTGTATTTGACATCCACTCCGTAAGCCGCAGTATCTTGCGAAACGACCAGCAATTCTCTCACACCGGCTTCTTTTAAACGCTTAGCTTCGGCAAGAACATCGCTGACGGGACGACTCACTAAATCACCACGCATAGACGGAATAATGCAGAAAGTACAGCGATGGTTACAACCCTCGGATATTTTCAGATAGGCGTAATGTTTCGGTGTAAGTTTAATGCCTTGTGGAGGGACTAAATCAATAAACGGATTGTGTTTCGGCGGTGCAATCACATCATGCACCGCTTGCACCACCTCGGCATAGGCGGCAGGCCCAGAAACCGCAAGAACCTTCGGATGCACTTGGGTGATAACATCCGATTTTGCCCCCAGACAGCCGGTCACAATCACCTTACCGTTTTCCGCCAAAGCTTCCCCAATCGTATCTAAGGATTCTTGCACCGCACTGTCAATAAACCCGCAGGTGTTGACGATCACTGTATCGGCATCTTCATAGGAGTTGGTGAGCTGATAGCCTTCAGTACGAAGTTGCGTCAGGATGCGCTCGGTATCAACCGTCGCTTTTGGACATCCAAGACTGATTACCCCAACGGTAGGCTGCTGTTTTGACATAACACTGCTCTCGCTAAATTTGCTAAAAAGAATTTAGCGGTATTTTAACGAATTCGCCGCGCCGATGTACTAAAACCGCAATCGGTGTTGTTAATGGTTTTTATAAACTAAATCACGCAGGGCAATCTGCTGCGTCTGCCCCCGATACAAGGCGGCTCCACAATAGGCTTGCAATCTGCAAGTTTGACAATTTTGCGACTGACAGGTTTGCAAACACAGTTCGCGTACCGCCTGTTTGCTCGCCTCATTTAAACAGTGCACATCTTTCGGCTTTAAAGCACCCTCTAAAAAAAGTTTTCGCAGCAGCTCATAAGGCAATGAGACCTGCAAACTATCCCCAGTATGACTCATGACTCTCTCCTGTGTATTTGGCAAAACCGCTTTGTATTCTCAATCATTCATCTGGCAAGTAGTTTACTGCGGAACTTAACAATATTGCAAATTATTCTCATTACTATTGACATTCACCTTCAAATACGTAGCATACCAAAACAGAAATCATTCGCATTACCATTTCACTTGTTATACAGAAAATTAAGGTCAAACCATGCTTAAC
Source organism: Thiosulfatimonas sediminis (assembly GCF_011398355.1). Taxonomy (GTDB): domain Bacteria; phylum Pseudomonadota; class Gammaproteobacteria; order Thiomicrospirales; family Thiomicrospiraceae; genus Thiomicrorhabdus; species Thiomicrorhabdus sediminis_A. Next base: position 1,309,817 of record NZ_AP021889.1, on the reverse strand, counting down.
CACAACTATCTCCCTAGAAAAATCACTTGCACCAGCTTAACCCTTGCCTTGCTAATGGGCCTCTCACCTCTAGCCAACGCAGGCGAAAGCCTACTTGGGGTTACCAAAGGGGCAGAACCTTTACCAAAAGGCGCCAAAGAGCTGTATCAAAAATTCAATTGCCGCGCAGACAAAGGCTCTGGCGACTACCATGCTTTGGATTTTGCAACCGAATTTGAATATGGCATTAGCCATCGCTTTGCCGCTTCTATCGCGCTTTTAGGACATCATGTAAAAACCTCTGGCTTGATTATTGACGGTTACATACCTGAAGAAAACCAGCGCACCGCCCTCTCTGGGATTGAGCTCGGCGTGCAATACGCGTTCTTAACCCCTGCACTGGATGACATTGGCTTAGCGACCTCTTTTAACCTGGAATACGACACAGTAGACAAACACTCTGGACAGAATAAAGACACCCTAAGCGCAACTCTCGGCCTACAACTACAAAAATATTTTCTGGACGGACAATTGGTCTGGTTAGCCAATGCCGGATTAGAGACAACGCATGCCACGCGCCAGCCGATTGCCAGTCTCGATCCAACGGTTGAATGGCCAACGTTTGCTGAAATGGAAATTGGACTGGCTCTGGCAAGCGGACTTTCTTATCGCTATACAACCAACTGGTCAGTGGGTTTTGAAGGCCTCTACGAAGAAGAGTACGAAACCGAAGTTGGTCAAGAACGCTGGAGCCTATTTGCAGGGCCGTCGATTCATTACGGCGGCAAAACATTTTGGTCAACCCTCAGCTACTTAACTCAAGTTAATGGTGGCGGTGAACGTTATGACGGCCAACCGTCAAATAAGCACTTGATTGAAAAAACCCACTCTGAACTGCGCCTAATGCTGGGCTATAACTTCTAGGCAACAACAAAACCATCCAGCGTCACGGAACACAACGAATCTATTTTCTCTCAAAGGTATCATTCATGTTTAGTCCTAACTTTAGCAAATATAACCGTCATGCGAACGCCAGCTTGGCGTTATTAGCACCACTATTTGTCCTGTCCGCGCCAGCTTATGCCGAACAATATTTAAGTGTAGCGCAAGCGCAGCAGGTACTGTTTACAGGCGCGAGTTTTGAAGCCCACTTTCTCACGCTAAACGAACAACAACGCGAACAGATCAAAGCCATCAGCAATGTTCGCCAACGCTGGGCAGAGCAGCAAATCTGGAAAGCGTTCGAGCAAGATAAATTTGTCGGTTGGTTTATCATCGACAAGGTTATCGGAAAACATGAATTTATCACCTATGCCACTGCATTAAACGCAGATGGACAAGTACAAGGCATCGAAATCATGGATTACCGTGAAAGCTATGGCTCTGAGGTTCGTCTTGCGCCCTGGCGCGCGCAATTTCACGGGAAACAAAAGGTGCAAAATGTAAAGTTTAACGACACGATTAGCAATATTTCAGGAGCAACGCTGTCTTGTCGAAATGTGACCAACGGAGTTAAACGTCTATTGGCGATTCACCAGCTGTTCCTAGTCACGGCGGTTTAACGCCATGCAACAAGCAACCTTAACCACCCCAATCCCTTATAAGCGAATGCGCCCTTTGTTAGGTACTTTTGTGGAAATTCAACTGCTGAGCGCGCAAGATCGCCCAACGGTCGAATACGCCCTGAATGACGCTTTTGCCGCCATCGAAGAGATTCAGCAGCAAATGAGTTTCCATGACGCCAAAAGCGCCTTAAACCAGCTAAACTTTGCACCTTATGAGTGGCACGCAGTGAGCAATCAACTGTTCGAAGTTTTACAGCTTGGCTGGGCGTTACAACAACAGACCCAAGGGCGCTTTTATCTATTTTCTGGCCAAGCGTTACAAAATTTAAATATTCTGCCGCGCCATCAAGATTCCCAAACCAATCAAAAAATTGACGCTAGAAAAACGGTTCCGTTAATCGAGCTGAAAACGCAGGCGACAACAAAATGGGCGCGTATCAACTGCGCTATGCCGATCTGTTTAGATGGCATCGCCAAAGGGTATGCTGTTGACCAAGCCATTGCACGTCTAAAAGCGAATAAAGTCCCCAGTGCCTATGTGAATGCTGGAGGCGATATGCGCATTTACGGAGACTTACGCAAACAGATTTTGCAAACCAATGGGGCCTCTCTTCGCCCAATCACTCAACTGCAGAATGCGGCTCTGGCCACTTCACAGCAACGCCACAAACCCAATCACGATTTTCCTAGTTGGATTATCACCCCCGAAGGGCAAGCCTGCCAAAATGCCGTTGTCTCTGTCCAAGCAGAACAAGCCTATCTGGCAGACGCGTTAACCAAAGTTTTTTTACAAAGTTCGCCTAGTGAGATAACGCAACTGGAAAAACAATTTGGCGTCTGTGCTCTGCTGACCCCCAGTTCCCACTCTTCACACAAAGATTATTAGGTCGTAAATATGAATGGTTATCCCAAAATATTTCTCCCTGCGCTGCTCAGCGTTTTAGTATTACTATGGCTTTCTGGCATGCTATTACTGCCGTCATTTGCCTTGTTTCGTTTGGAATTGGACACCGACTGGCTCTATCAAGAATGGCTGATGCCAATATCTTCCGGCGATTACCGACATAGTTTAACCACATTCCACGCAATCACTGGCTGGCTAATGGTGTGGTTAATTGGTGCGCTTTTTACGATTCATTTACGTAATCACTGGCGGCGCAAGGAGAATCGTTACAGTGGACTGGTTTTTTCACTTACCTGGGCATTGCTGGCATTGAGCGCGCTGGGGATTTACTATTTTGGCGAGGCTATGTTCAACCTATGGAGTAGCTATGTGCATACATTTTTAGGGATAACACTGCCACTGTTTTTTTGGTGGCATCGGCATAAAGGCAGGCAAGCAGTCCAGTAATTGGCTAGGCAAAATTGTATGATCTTGTTTTGCATTCATTTGCATTCAGGCCAAGGCCATGTTCGCTCGAAAATGTTACTTTGATTAGGCTTTACTGTGCGACTTCTCGTATTCTTCTACAGAAAAGTCGCTAACAATTTGCTCACAGCGAGAAAGCTCTCATGGATGGGATTTTAGAAAGGTTTGACTACGACTAAAATTAAAATAATCGTTACCAAAACCAACGGAATCTCATTCGCCCAGCGATAGTAAACACCACTATGATCAAGATGGCCTTGTTGCATCTCCTTCATCCGGCGTTTCGTCCACAGGTGATAGACCAACATTAAAATCACAAACACGATTTTGGCGTGTAACCAGCCCATGCCTTCGGCAATCGGAAAATATTGCAACCACAGCCAGATGCCGGTGCCAACCGCCAACATCATCATAATGGTCATAAATTTATACAACTTCTCAGCCATAATCGCCAAACGGGTTACATCCTGCCCAGCTTCTTTGCCTTCGACAAAATGCACAAAAATTCTTGGCAGATAAAAAATCCCCGCCATCCAAGACATCATAAATAAAATATGAAAGGTTTTAAGCCATAACATCCTTGCTTCTCCGTGGGGTTTTGAATCGCTTGCGGAAATTCCGCATTGCGTTGTTGATGATGGAATCGGTATGATAACGGTTTACTTTATTTTATCGCAACGAAACTTGGAACAGATTATGCAAATTACTGAAAACGTAGTAGCCCTTTTTGAATACACCCTGAAAAACGCTGAAGGTGAAATCCTTGACGAATCTAATGGTCAACCACTGGCTTACCTACACGGTCACGGCAATATCATTGCAGGTTTAGAAAAACAGATGAAAGGCAAAAGCGTCGGCGATAAATTCACCGCGCAGGTTCCAGCCGAGGAAGGTTATGGGGTTCGCGTTGAGCAATTAGTACAAGAAGTGCCGATGGCAATGTTTCAAGGCGTTGACAATATTGAAGTTGGTATGCGTTTTGAAGCTCAATCTGAGCATGGCATGCATTCCGTCGAAGTGACCAAAGTTGACGGTGACAACATCACGGTAGATGGCAATCACCCACTGGCTGGCATTGATTTAACGTTTGATGTTGAAATCACAGGCATACGCGCGGCAACCGAAGATGAAGTTGCACACGGCCATGCGCACGGACCAGGCGGTCACCACCACCATTAATCAAATCATTCGCTTACCTTAAAAACCAAAAGCCGCAGTAGAATCATTTCTACTGCGGCTTTTTTGGCATTATTCGTATTAGAGAGACAGAATAAGTTTAAATGAGGACTTTTTCTGTGTCGAATTAGACGGTTAATTCAATTAATTGTCGCGCCATGCATTTGTATCACTGCGCATTCCACGCCAAGGCATAATCCACATTTGGTAGAGCGAAGAGAAAATCATTATGCTGGAAGCCAATGAATACCCAAAACCGCCGATTATTACAAAATAAGCGAAACCAGGATTCATTTTAGTTAACCACCACGCGGCCACATCAACAATCAAAAACGCAAACGGAATAAAGATTAACAATGCTTTAATCCATTTTTTAAAACCTACGGACAGTGAAAAAATGAGACCAATAAAGAAGAAGATGAAGGCGATGCCAAATAGATGAATATGCGAAATCCGTGTTAATGAACCGATTTCTGCACCGTGATCTACGGCAGCCACTTTCTGCATTTCTTCATATTTAGTCACATTCGGCAACGTAGGAATATGTGCGTGACACATCGCGCATTTTTGATCCACAATCGGCTGAATAGTACTTTGCCATTCCTCTTGTGAGGCGCCATTACGCGCCCATTTTATCATCGCCAGATTCTCTTCCGGGGTCGCTTTATCTTTCATCGAGCCATTTAACTTCGCTTCGAGTTTTGAGCCTTCTCGATTACCGTAATAACTGTAAACGATGTCATCCATTGATAAACCAAACTTACCGTCCGCCATACCATGCGTCAGCATAATTTGCCCGCCAGCCATCATCAACCCTAAACCGACAACTAAAAGATAACCGGTAAAAAGCGCTTTTACCGGCAGAGAAAGGCTTGGCAGATTCAGCCAAGAATGTTCTTTATTTTGCATCGTTACTCCTGTTTCAAACACATTGTTTGTCAACCATATCATGTAAAAATTACGCATTCAGATTGCGATTTTTTATCTTTTTTAATAAAAGGAGTATCTTGTAGGCTACCGGCTCAAAGCTCCAATAGATTTTTTAAGGGCAGGATAGAGGTAACTTTTAAAAGTCTTTTATTATATTAATTGCACTTATACATAAATATTATAGTAATTAATGACAAAAACATTTCAAACGCGTCATTCACTCTCCAGTAAATAATCTTCATAATCCAATTTGCCATTATCGACCACCACCTTAATCGCCAACAGCCCAACACCCGCTTGCGTGACACTGGTTTGGGTACCAGATAGCAATGGGTGCCAATTTGGTAAAGCTTGTCCGCGGTGCAAAATGCGGTATGCACAGGTATCCGGCAACCAATCAAACTCAGCGACCCGTTCTCGAGTTAGTTGGACACATGCCGGAACATTTATCGAACGATTCGCATAATCGGTACATTGTGCCGTTTTCGGATTGGAATAAGCGCAGACCACACGGGTGTACACAATTTCATCTGTGTCTTCATCTTGCAATTTGGTTAAACAACACAAACCGCAACCGTCACAGACGGCCTCCCACTCGGCATCATTCATTTCATCTAAGGTTTTGGTTTTCCAAAACTTTTCACTTAATGTTTGGCTTTGAAGCATGATTAAACTACCTTTATATTTGTCACTTAAAACAGCGCCACGGCTCAGACCATTCGTTGATTTGCTCCTGTACCACATCGTTCTGAAATAGCCCCCCTTGCGCGGGAGAATGAAGCAATCGGATCGTCTCTCCTCGCCATTTGAAATTCAACGCATAGGCATGAAGATAACCACGATCGAATTGTTTGGCTTGCTCACTTTCTTGATAACGAATGTCCCCACAAATCGGGCTGCCTAAACTTTTCATCACCACCCTTAGCTGATGCGTCTTTCCGGTATGAGGTTTTAGCAGAAAAAGCCGATAACTTGGAGCCGGACCTTCTATATCATCAAACTGTAGTGATTGACTAATAAATTGCGTAATACTTGGATTGTCCATGCTCTTTAACAATTTGAAAGAACCGCGTCTTGCAGAAGCTAAATCTCCTTTTACCCAACCCATCTTCTTTTTCGGCTTCTTATTAGCAATGGCAAGATAGTATTTGTCTATCAATCCTTGACGAAATTTGGCGTTGAATTCTTCGGCAACATCAGCATTTTTGGCCAGTATCAATAATCCCGAGGTCATTTTATCCAGCCGATGCACCGGCCATAATTTCGCAATGCCAAATTGCTGTTCACATATTGGGATGATGCCGCTGTTTAGATTATCTTGTTCGAAATGAAAACTAATGCCTGCCGGTTTATTGATGACAATAAAATCATCATCTTGATAAACCAACTCGATAGACGGCACTAAAACTTGGCTAGATTGAGACATTTAACTTTCTTAGATTGCAAATTTGCACAGAATTGTACCCTGTCGTACAGATAAAACGAATAAATTAGCGGCACAAAAAAAGCGCTGGCTAAAAGCGAGCGCCTAAAATTACATCCTTGTAATCAATTTTTTATTTTTTAGAATAAACCGCCTAGTAAATTACTGCCAATGTTGTCATTATTATCAACTGTTAAGGAGTCTGCTAGTGATAGAACTGCATTTGCTGCATCGTCTAATGTGTTCACAGCTCCTTCCACAACATCCGTTACATCACCGGTAAGGTTTTGAACCAAATCGTCGCCGGCAAATGACTCTAGTCCAGCAATCTGATTATCGAATGAATCGACACTTAGAAGTTCAGTTAGCAGATTTAAGTCTAGAAATTCCCCTCCTTCATTCATTGAACCTTCGATATTTGCATTTTCATTATTCCATGAGAACTCAATATCTTTATACTCTTCTGAAATTTGTCCAAGAACACTTTCAAATAATGCACCATCACTATTTGTTAAACTTTCAAACAAATCGCTAATCAATTCATTTTCAGCAAGAGAGTCTTGGATAATTTTCGTAACTGAATTATCAGTATCTTCAGTTAAGGTCAAATCTCCTGCCAAAATACCTGAAAGCCCTTCTATAATCTGACTAACTTGAGTTTGATTTTGAGTTAACATTAAAAGCGTAGTTGTCAGCGCTTCATTACTGGATAAGACTTGTTGAATTGACAGCTTGTAATCACCTTGTTCAGCAAACGACATAACACCGCCTTCATTCAATCCAGTGTCGATAATTCTAGTTAAAGTCTCTAAAACATGAACAATTGCTTCTTCTTGATTAACTGGCGCGATAAGCTCATTCGCATCAATAGCAGTTTCGATTTGATTAACCACTTCAGGGACTTGCTCACCAGCTGTCTCTAAATCCAAAGACGAACTCTGTGCATAGGCTCCATCTAAGAATGAAACATCAAAAGTCACATCGTCTTGGTCTGCCGAAGAATCCACATCGGCAGCATCTTCGCTAGCAGAACCTGTCAAATTCAGTGTAGGATCTACATCTTGTGCACCGTCAAGCGTTCCAAAAATATCGCCAATCAAGTTATTCACCGCCGTCGTTACGTCATCCACCGTTTCATCTAGAGTACCTGACAAATCGGTACCAAGAAGTTCGTCTACTGCTGTCGTTGCCCCAGCAACTACTTGGTCAACCGAACCTTCTTCACCAAGAAGATTATTTGTTGTCTCACCTAGATCTTGCGAACCATTCAATAGGTTATCTACATCCGTTGTGACGTTATCCAGAGGTTGAGCTACCGCTCCAGTTTCTGTTCCTAGTAGGTCGTCAACGACAACCGTCACACCTTCAACCACTTGGTCAACTGAACCTTCATCGTTGATTAGGTTTGAAACTGTTTGACCTAAATCTTGCGAACCATTCAGTAGGTTATCTACATCCGTTGTGACGTTATCCAGAGGTTGAGCTACCGCTCCAGTTTCTGTGCCTAGTAGGTCATCAACGACAATCGTCACACCCTCAACCACTTGGTCAACTGAACCGTCTTCATTGATTAAGTTTGAAACTGTTTGACCTAAATCTTGCGAACCATTCAGTAGATTATCTACATCCGTTGTGACGTTATCCAGCGGTTGAGCTAAAGCTTCAGTTTCTGTGCCTAGTAGGTCATCAACGACAACCGTCACACCTTCAACCACTTGGTCAACTGAACCTTCATCGTTGATTAGGTTTGAAACTGTTTGACCTAAATCTTGTGAACCATTTAGAAGATTATCTACGTCAGTGGTGACGTTATCCAGCGGTTGAGCTAAAGCTTCAGTTTCTGTGCCCAGTAGGTCGTCAACGACAACCGTCACACCTTCAACTACTTGATCTAAAGAACCTTCATCGTTGATTAGGTTTGAAACTGTTTGACCTAAATCTTGCGAACCATTCAGTAGATTATCTACATCCGTTGTGACGTTATCCAGAGGTTGAGCTAAAGCTTCAGTTTCTGTGCCTAGTAGGTCGTCAACGACAACCGTCACACCTTCAACTACTTGATCTAAAGAACCTTCATCGTTGATTAGGTTAGAAACTGTTTGACCTAAATCTTGCGAACCATTCAGTAGGTTGTCTACATCCGTTGTGACGTTATCCAGCGGTTGAGCTAAAGCTTCAGTTTCTGTGCCTAGTAGGTCATCAACGACAACCGTCACACCTTCAACTACTTGATCTAAAGAACCTTCATCGTTGATTAGGTTAGAAACTGTTTGACCTAAATCTTGTGAACCATTCAGTAGGTTATCTACATCGGTCGTGACGTTATCTAAAGGCTTATCTAGCGCACCTAGGTTTGTTCCTAGTAGGTCATCAACTACGTCAGTAACTCCATCAACCACTTGGTCAACTGAACCTTCATCGTTGATTAGGTTACCTAAATCAAGATTCAACTCTAGATTGCCATCAACATTTACTTGCGCGTTAAGCCCCAGCTCAACCGCACCACCCCCAAGCAAATCGTTAACCTGGTCAATTAAACCACCAACAATGCCCTCTACTTGTTCGATGAGTGAACCTGCCAAATCGTCAACAATACCGGTAACTTGATCAATAATTGCCGTAAGCTCGTCAGTTAAATCGCCAACCGTATCCAAAACCTGCTCAACAATATCGTTCAATTGATCCAACACGCTATTCACGATATCGGTGATACCAGTAAGAATGTCATTAATCAGATCGATTACCGAATCAACCAAATCTAAACCTGTTGTAATTAAGTCATCAATTATTTCGATTAAGCTGTCAACCAATTCATTAACCAGCTCAATAAGATCATCGACTAAGCCATTTGCCAAATCCGTTACGTCGTCAACGGTATTATCGTTTCCGGGAATAACGTCATCTACAACGTCTTTAACTATATTCTCAACGTCGGCAATAACAGAATCTCCTGAATTACCGCCGGATTCAGTCGAACTGGTATTATCTTGATTGTCATTATTATTACTCAATACACTGAGTAACTCTCCAAGTGCAGAATCCAATTGAACAACCAATGCATCTGCTTGAGTTGCTGTTGTATTAAACAACGTATCCACCAAGCCTTCGTAACCCAAACGATCAACCACGACACCACCTTGTACAGAACTCTCCTCTTCACCTGCTGCCGTTGCATCCAACTCCAGCAAACCATTACCGTTTAATACCGCTTTCTGCAATGCATCAATGGTGGTGATATCCTGAGTAACATCAATCGCTTTAACCGGGGTAAACAAATCCTCATTGAGGATTAGTGAACTTGCACGACCTAGAATCAGAGACTCTCCATTATTCAAAGCGACATTCACACTGCTTAAGCCATCGGTAACAATCTCTTCGCCCAGGTAAACAATACTGCCTTCAGTCAAAATACGTTCTTCACCTGTCGCTGGATTTTTCGCGACTACTTCACCAATTGCAGATTTAATAGTTCCAATAATGTTTGTCATGATTCCGCCTCCAGGCTGATTTAATTTCTTAATGTGAGGCAATATTAAAAAACTCCGCCAATGGAGGAAATTGTCTTTCAGCACCAGTAAATTTTTTATACTTATATGTAATTATTTTACTGTTAACAATCTTTATACAAACTAATACGTACTCAATAACACAATTTAAAGCCTAAGTAGTATATTTTTTGCACGTACATAAGCTTTACTACGGGTAACTTTTATTTACACAAGTAAGTAAAACCTCGCAGAAATGGATAACGAAAAAAAATTCAAAAAATTTTAAAAAATTTCATTTTTTTTAAACAGATCACGGACACAACCCTAAGGAGATAAAGAATAAGCCACCATTGACCTCGCGCGGAATGACGGTGACAGACATAACAAGGAAGTTGACTTTGCAAGCCAAGCCCGATGGGAATATAAAGAATTTAACTGCGCGATCTTGCTTGTTTTTTATCAGATTTTGATAGGACAAAACAGACCAACACACGCTGAACAGCTGAGAAGGCTTGGTCTGTTTGTTAAGGAAAGAATAACTGTATTTGCAGCTGGCTTTTGAAAACCGCTCTTAAGCTTAAAAAATTGCACTATTGACCAATAGAACAAACGTAAACATCAAATTCCATTTTTCCTTGAATAGGTTCGGTAACGGCAATAATACGATTTCCCTTCAGCCGAACGGCTTCATTTTTAGCCAACACCACTGAATCTTTTATCACGCTATCTTGCGAGCGTTCAATAAACCCTAATTTGGCCACAACAGTCGTATGTACCCTACCCAATTTATTGCAGGAGTACACCTCTGACAAAGTCACCAGTCGAACTTGCTCAGCGCCGTCTTGCGGCTGAACCAAACTGCAGCCAGACACACCCAAAAAAGTCAAGAAAAGCATCCATCGACCTAAATGATGACCGATTATAAAGGTACCTTTCAACATCCCCACACTCCTTTTTTGTTCATGGCGCAACAATCAATTATTCAGCATCCTTACATTTTTTGGCAGCTTGTTGGCTCGCCAACAGGGATTTTGAGTAATACGTTAAAGAAAGAATAATCAAGGTAACACCAATAATTAAATACAACGCATTGACCATCTGAGAAGTGTCATGCAGTGCAATTTTAAAGACCACCATTAACGCCTCAATCGACAATGCAATGATAATCGCTGTTAAAAATTTACTGAGCAGCTTAGCATCGTCAAGCTTGTCGGCATAGGCTTTAAAGAAAACCTCGCGCTCCATTAAAGTTTTCGCCAAATCAAATATCGCCAACCCCATGGTTAAGGCGATAATCGGCTTAAAAACCGCCTCCAAAGTGTAATCTGCCGGGTTGAGCAACTGCTTGATGTAATCGTAAAATGCATAACCAATCGACATCATTGAAAAAAACATCAACGAAATTCCCATCGCCAGATAAAAACCGTAGGTCACACGGTTAAAAATCGGATGACGCTCCAAAAAACCAAAACGAGTCAACAAGGTCAATAAATTAAAATCCAGAAAAATCACATGACCTTCATAATATTGCATCAAAGTGATACAAGGCTCACCTGTTGCCGAACTAATATAAGGGTCACTAATTGAAATATCACTGTCAGCTTCATGGACTCGGTCAACCAAATATCGACGATCGCGTCCTATCGCGCTCTGCATTTGACGGCGACGGGTGATATTCGGTGAAATCTGGACAAAATTACCATCGGTTACGTAAATCAACTCCAGACTCGGCAAAATGCCATAAAAGTTTTTTAACTGTTCAAAATCAGTGGCCAGATGATGGCCATTATTGTGTATCGTCTCGACCAAAAATTTTTCAATTTCCAGTTTGTGACTATCATAAATGTGAATATATTCTTGCATCACTGCATCCTTGCATTACCTAATTTTTCTTTTTTAAAGCAATAACCATAACAACTTAAAGATTCCCTTTAATAAGCATAAGCTTATTAATTATTTCAAGATAGAATCGTTTGTCTATGCACTCTCCTGCTGCATTTTTTGCACAAAAATGAGCAGCGCTAATGTCCTGACGGATTAAGGTCGACCCTAATACGCATTTCCGCTAGAATGACGCGGTCGCCCATTTTAACCAGAGGTAAACCATGTTAACGGCATTAATCATTCACCAAGTCAGCGTTATTCTGAGTATTCTCGGATTTTTTGCACGAGGTATTGGACATATTTTTGAGAAACCTTGGGTCAAACTCAAGCCGGTCAAAATTTTACCGCATATTATTGATACCGCACTTTTAGTTAGCGCACTGGTTTTGCTGATTATCGGCCCTTGGTCAATTAACGAAGGTTGGATTCAGATCAAAATTTTAGGGCTCGTGTTGTATATCGTTTTAGGTTTAATGGCGTTTCGATTTGCAAAAAACCGCATCCAAAAAGCCATCTATTGGCTGCTGGCACTGGTCGTCATCTTCTATGTTGTCGCGGTCGCCAAAACCCATTTAGCCATTCCATTTATGTAACACAAAAATAGCTGCGGAATGCTCGGCAGCTATTTTTAATAAACACAGAATAAGCCCAAATGGTCCCAATACCGCTAGCGGCTTATTTTGTGCGTTCATAATTCCAAAACAAGCTAGCGAGCTATTGATTTAACGGACACACTTCCGAACCAGACTGCTCGGCATAAACGCTTCGAATGTTCGCATCCGAACGCATTTGCTCAACCACACGATTATAATCAACAAAACTTACCTGCTCGGTAAACTTAATATGCACTCGACCAGTTGCATCAACAATATAAGACGCTTGCTGATCTAATTGATTATCAAAAATAATTAATGCCGTTGCAGCATCCGCAGCCTGCTGCACACCCATTTCCTGTTCCGTTAACGATTGATACAACGGGTTTTGCGAACAAGCCCCCAAAGCCACTACGCCAATAAGAACGAAAATTATCGCAATTTGATGCTTTAACCCATCACGCTTTAAAAACATCATAACTCCTCATATAAAACCCTGACATACAGCAAAAAACATTCACTAAATGCACTATTCCAATTCTGGTTGATAAACAACAATCGTTTGCTCGCCCCTTTGCTTGGCTTTCAATAAAGCAATTTCCGCTTTGCCAATCATCGCGTCTGGGGTCAGCTCTTGTTCTGGTTCATGGTAGAAAAACACCCCAATATTCGCACTCACCTGCAGTTCATGTTCGTTAAACTGACAAGGCTTACTGCTGTCTTCTAGTAGGCGTTTAGCGATATACATAATATCTTTCGAGTTGGCATAACTTTCAATTAAAACCACAAACTCATCACAACCAATCCGACCTAAGGTGTCAACCTTACGTAATGCGGTGCTGTAACGCTGGCCAATTACCTGTAATAGAAAGTCCCCAGCCGGCTCACCATATTGCTGATTAATATTGTTTAAATCGTGTAAATCAATCAGCAGTAATGCCAAATCACGCTTATTTCGTTTTTGTCGCTCCAATGCTTGCTGCATACGGTCAAGAACCAAATTCCGGTTTGGCAACCCCGTTAGGCTATCGGCTTGCACTCCGCCTTCAAGTTGTTGCACCAATTGTTGCAATGCTTGCTGCATCCGTTGTTGTTGCAACAAACACCCAAAATGCTGTGCCAACAATTCCACGGAATATAAATCCTCTTTTTCAAAGGATTGCTCTGCATGGTTAAACAATACGATCAGCAAGACACACCGCGCATCATCCATAATCGATACTGCCAATAGCTGATTAAGGTCCAACTCTTTTGCAACCCCTGCAAAAGCACTAACACCCGTTGCCGCCGTTAAGATGATTCGCTGTGAGTCGAAACCACTCTCTTGTAAGCAGTTAACATCGAGCGAATCAGGTAAATTAACGTCCGCTTCGCTGGACAAATTAGCCGCCAATTGCAACGACTGAGCGGCCTTTGAAAATAGATACACTCCGCCCACCTCGTTTTTAATTAAGGTTTGTAGGAGTTCTAAAATTTTGTGTGCGCAGGCCAACTCGCCCTCTTGCCGAATCAACTCAGGCAGTTCCAAAATAAAATCATCACGCACTTGGTCTTTTTGTAAACGATGCTTTTGCAACACGAGCTGGTGAATATCCTGTACAACCCCACTGATTTGCAAAGGGTGCCCATGCTTATCTCGCTGCAACACTTGGCCAGATAACTGAACCCACTTAAAACCCTGCGCTTGTGTTTTTACCCGAAATTCAAGCTGCAACGTATCACTCTCGCCATGAATAATGCCATCCATCGCCTGGGATATCTGCACAACATCTTCTGGATGCACCAAGCGAATGCCTTTACGATAGCTAAAAGGCTGCAGTTCAAAGATACTAAAGCCGAGAAACTTACTCCAATTATGATTAATCAGCAACGTATCACTCTCGACTGTCCAGCGCCAAGTCATCGCTTGTGCGGCGTTCAACAAATCAAGATAAAGGTGTTTTGCTTGCTGATTTTTACGCAGTAAATAGCCCAACCACAAGGCGATGCCGAGCAAACCAACAACAATTAAAATCACAAAAAATAAAGACAGTGCAGGCATACAAAATAAAATCCTAGGCTTTTTCAAAAACAATTAAGAAGAGACAGTACAAGTCAAAATGGCTTCAGGCAGAGAAGAATTTGCCTGTGCAAGGCAGCGGTTTGCCCTGCTATCTAAATTTGACAAAAACAGGCAACATCGTCATTACGCCTCTCATCCATGGCGATGGTTATGCATTTTGAGGCAAACTTATGGTTGCGTCTTGCCATCGCGCACTGAAGTCAATGGAAACTTGTTCTGTGTCTTCTTAAAAAAATAATAGTATCAGCAGCGCCACACTAAGGGATGAAATAGCCACTCAAAATTCAAGACTAATGAGCGATTATCCATTAAAAATTACTTTTAACTAAGTTTTTGCCAGTCCGTTATCCGATGGTAAATATGCTAAGATGCGCGTTTTACAGATTCTAAAATCAATCAAGGGATAAAAATGTCTACAATTTATACCTCTACCGCTGATATCGTCAGTTACGGACTAGGTCGTCAAATGGGCGAGCAACTTGCCGGCGATCCGTTTGATGGGATGAACGCCAACGCCGTTGCTCAAGGCGTAATCGATGCAATTGGCGGTAAAGCCAGCCCGGTTACTCAAGAACAATTCGTTAAAGCTTTCCATGAAATTAACGAAATCATGCAAGCCAAACAAGCTGAAAAAACCAAAGCGGCTGCAGCGGATGGTGAGAAGTTTCTTGCTGAAAATGCTAAACGTGCAGAAGTGGTTGTGCTGGAATCTGGTCTACAGTACGAAATTTTAACGCAGGGTAAAGGCGCAAAACCAACAGCAGAATCGGTAATTCAAGCGCATTATCACGGAACCTTAGTCGACGGCACCGTGTTTGATAGTTCAATTGAACGAGGTCAACCGGCCTCTTTCCCTGTGAACCGTGTGATTGCCGGCTGGACTGAAGCGCTACAACTGATGCCGCAAGGCTCTAAATGGCGCCTATTTATTCCGCAAAATTTAGCCTATGGGGCACAAGGGTCTGGTAATAAAATTGCCCCCTATTCAGCGTTGATTTTTGATGTTGAATTACTGGCAATCGAACGCTAACTTAACCATCTAAAATGCCCAATCGCTTTAATAGACTCAAAATAGGCCTAACGAAGGCATAATATGGGTCTGTTTAACACAAGCATTGGGCATTTTTTGACTCAACGCAAAATGCAATTTTTCGCGTATTCGCTAGCTTCGTTAGCCGTCCAGTCGCCTTTCGATTTTTGCTCCATATCCTTACACCACGCTTGAGATCCCACCTCGGCAGAACACCCGCTTAACATTAAAAATGCGACAACCGCTACGCCATAAAATACTTTCATTCTAAATTTCCTTATTATTTATTTTTGGTAAACAGCATTAACAGCAGCATGACGACAAGCAATGCAAAATATAAAAACAACGAAAAATCAAATTGCATTGGCATGATAGATTGCTCCTAGTAGATGTTAATTAGTAGAACATTCAAAGCCCAAAATGGCAAAAAAAAGCCTGCAACTAGCAGGCTTTTTTTGTGGCAACTGGCGTAAATTAATCAGGCCATCTACGGTTACTTGACTTTAGATACGTCACAACAGCTTCTTGCGCTTCTTTCTCAGGCACAGCAGGCTTGGATGCAGGCGCTTTAACCGGTGCTGCAGTCTTGGCCGGAGTTTTAACCGTCGGCTTCGCTGGCGCAGTGGTTTTTTTGGTAGCCGCCGTTTTGCGAGCTGGCGTTTTACGCGCCGCTGGTTTGGCCGGCGTTTCTGCTGCAGCAGATGGTGCCGCATCAGATTCAACGGCCGTTTGATTTTTTATTTCGGCAGGCGCATCGCTCTCTTGTCCGGATTTCGCACGGCGCAAACTTTCTGCTAATTTAGAACCTGTGGTCGTATTGCTCATAATATCTCCTCGATTATCTCATCTATTTCTTTAGCGGCCGCTTCACCACGCTTGCCCATGCAATACACACTCACCCCCTCAACGGCGGCGTTGCGATAAATCGCTCGACGACGGACACTGCTACGTAAAGTCGGAATATTAAATTCCTGCAAGGCTTCAGCCATTGCACTAGACAAAGCGCTGCGCGGCTCAAGCTGATTAATTACTATATAAGGTTTTAATTTACGATTGCGAATTTTTGCGTGCTCGATTGCATCGGTTAAACGAATACTGGCCCACAAATCGACTGGCGAAGGTAGCACCGGAATTAAAATATCATCGGAAACTTGCATCGCAAGTGCCATATTACTGTTTTCCAAGGTTGGCGGACAATCAATGACAATAAAATCATAATCTTTTGCAAAACGCTCAGCTTCGCGCGCCAGGTTGCCGCCAACAGCAATCACGGAAACCGGAAACGGTTTATTGTCGGCGGACAGACTACACCATTGTCCAGCAGACCCCTGTGGATCTGCGTCAATGACTAATACTCGCCCGCGCAGTGCAAGCCCGGCCGCGAAGTTCATACTCAACGTGGTTTTTCCGGTTCCACCTTTTTGGTTCGCAATTGAAAAAATTCGTGCAGACATAGATTGAATCCCAATTTCCAAATTCTGATTGAGCCAAAACCACCGTTACAAGCGACATCGGCGTATAAAATAAAATACGAACTATTATACAGACGCATAAAGACATGAGTTAAGAAAAGACAAAGCGCGCTCTGCCGAAACAGAGATTTATTAACGGGCAACTCTCAGGCTATACTGAAGCCTTTAATGGATTAAATGGACTACTATCGCCATGCTTCGCTTATTCGTTTTACTTCTAACCCTATCCTTTTTAACAGCCTGCAGCACCCGACAAGAAGGCGCTTATTTCAAGGGCTCTACCGAGCAACGATTAGTAACTTATAGCATTGATAAAATGATGCAAACGATCACCCCGCAAGACATGAGCGTGCTTAGCGACCAAAAAGTTTTTATCAAAAGCCATTTTGTTATTGATAACCAAATCGTTAAATACGCCCATCAGCGCCTGCAAATTGAATTAGCTGAACGCTTTCAGGTGCGCTTAATGAACAGTGCTGATCAAGCTGATTACCGCTTAGATATGTTTTATACGTCGCTCGGTACGGATCGCGACTCGACGGGTATATCCGTACCGATTGTGAATTTGAGTGACCCAGAACAAAGTGCGATCGTCAATATTTTAGCCGTAGATATGTATCACGGCATTGCCGAAGGCAATTTCTACCTAACCGATTTACGCAACGGCAAAGTGTTGCAAAAAGGGAAAATCCATTCGCGTGTCAGAAGCGATAAGTTCTCAACACCGTTTTTCAGTTTCCCTATTTCAAATATCGACGACTAACATCCATCATCACTGCGCTGGGCACACGACTTTACAAAAACGTCATTATCTCGCTTGCCGGAAAACGAGATTTTGGCAAGTCGGCATTAAAGTCGTCTGCAGCATGATAGCCCAATGCCACCAGCGCAACGGCAGTTAAGCCTTTTTCCGGCAAAGCAAACTCAGCCTCTAACTGAGTCAAATCAACGCCTTCAATCGGCACTGCATCGATTCCCAAGCTGGCCGCTCCCAACAGTACTGTACCCAAATTCAGATAGACCTGTTTTTGTAACCACGCTGGCGTATCTTGCAGAGTAACCCGATGTAAATCTGCATAAAAAGAGCGTACTTGCAACGCCATGGCTTTTGCTTCGGGCGTAGCAAACCGTCCATCTTGCTCCTCTTGGTCACAGATTTTCTGCAGATATACCTGGTCGATCTCATTCTTAGCACAAAATAAAATAACGTGCGAAGCATCAAGAATTTTTGCTTCATTAGCCGCATAAGGAGGTTGAGTTGCTAGGCTTAAACGCTGTTTAGCGGCACGATTATCGGCAATAAAAAAATGCCAAGGTTGTGAATTAACCGATGATGGACTGAACCTTAACAAGCCCTTTATTTGTGCAAAGTCTTGGTCAGAGATACGCTTGTTAGGGTTAAATTTTTTGGTCGCGTAACGCGACTGAGCGATTTCAAGAATGTTCATAACACCTCCAAGGTGACGATTCGAATGCGGCTTATGATAAACAATCTAACCGGCTTAAAAAAGCCAACTGCAGGCCTCTTATTCCGTATTTCCCTAAGACTTGTGCTTCGCCAGCCATTTATCCAACTGATTCGCAAAGGCTTGGCGGTCTTTTTGATTTAACGCATCCGGCCCGCCGGTTTGTATCCCACTGGAACGCAGTGTTTCCATAAAATCGCGCATATTCAAACGCTGTCGGATATTGCTCTCGGTATAGAGTTCACCACGCGGATTCAGTGCCAAAGTCCCTTTTGCGACCACTTCCGCTGCCAGAGGAATATCCGCAGTCACCACCAAATCATCAGCAATACAATGCTGTACAATCCAATTATCCGCTACATCAAACCCCGCCCCCACTTGACGGAACTGAATGTTTTTGGCATTCGGAATGCGCATAAAATGGTTGGCGACCAAAACCAATGGCATTTCAGTGCGCTGCGCCGCTTTAAATAAAATCTCTTTGATTACCACCGGACACGCGTCCGCATCAACCCAAATCGTGTGCATAATTTTTCTCACTTTTTGCTGCCAACGAACACCCTAATTGATGCAACGCGAGCAATAAAAAAGGCAGTCAATCGAAACTGACTGCCTTACTTATGGAGACACAGACAAAGTTCTGATTGACTTCAGCAAGGTGCCCGCCGTTATTATCAAAAATTGACATGACCGCGAACAAACACCCTTGCTCAACCAAATTGCTCTGTGCCTCTTATTCGCTTAAGCGCGCTACAATTCAGTTTTCAAGTGTTTGTAAATACGACTCGTAGTCGCCGCGATAATCTTCGATGCCCTTATCCGTCATCGCTAATAGACGGGTTGCAATCGAAGAAACAAACTCACGGTCGTGAGAGACGAAAATCACCGTCCCAGGATAGTTTTCCAAAGCGATATTCAGCGACTCAATCGATTCCATATCCAAATGGTTCGTCGGCTCATCCATGATCAAGACGTTGGGTTTTTGCAGCATCAATTTACCAAACAACATGCGCCCTTGCTCACCACCAGATAGCACCTTAACCGATTTACCTAGCTCTTTTTGTGAGAACAGTAAACGTCCAAGAATACTACGAATTGTCTGCTCATCATCACTTGGCTGCTTCCACTGACTCATCCAATCCAACAGATTCATATCTTCGGCAAAATCCGCGGCATGATCCTGTGCGTAATAGCCAATCTGGGTATTTTCCGACCATTTAACCACACC
This sequence comes from Thiosulfatimonas sediminis, assembly GCF_011398355.1. GTDB lineage: Bacteria > Pseudomonadota > Gammaproteobacteria > Thiomicrospirales > Thiomicrospiraceae > Thiomicrorhabdus > Thiomicrorhabdus sediminis_A. The sequence goes on along the minus strand of NZ_AP021889.1, from coordinate 1,290,152 downwards.
GGAAGTCAAGTCAGTGTCGCCCACTAAACACTTCAGCAGAGTGGTTTTCCCGATACCGTTACCACCGATAATCGCCAGACGCTCTTCTGCTTCTAACATGATACTGAAGTTTTTAATCACCGGATTATCACCGTCTTCATCGTGATAAGTCTTGCTTAACTTTTCAACTTCCAATGCCAAACGGAACAGCTTTTTATCTTGATCAAAACGAATAAACGGATTGACACGACTGGACGGTTTCACCTCGGTCAACTCAATTTTATCAATCAACTTCGCACGCGATGTCGCCTGTTTGGCTTTCGATGCGTTGGCAGAGAAGCGGCTCACAAAAGTTTTTAATTCGTTGATTTGCGCTTGTTTTTTAGCATTGTCAGACAACAGGCGATCCCGCGCTTGGGTGGCCGCAACCATATACTCATCGTAATTACCCGGATAGATTCGCAACTCACCATAATCCAAATCAGCCATGTGGGTACAAACAGAGTTTAAGAAGTGACGATCGTGAGAGATGATAATCATCGTGCTCTTACGTTCATTCAATACCGTTTCCAACCAGCGAATGGTGTCGATGTCCAAGTTGTTCGTCGGCTCGTCAAGCAACAGAATATCCGGATCCGCAAACAACGCCTGTGCCAAAAGCACACGTAATTTCCAACCCGGCGCCACTTCGCTCATAGGGCCATAATGCTGTTCAACTGGAATACCCACACCAATTAATAACTCACCGGCGCGCGATTCGGCGGTGTAACCATCCATTTCAGCAAAACGCACTTCCAACTCGGCGACCTGCATTCCATCATCTTCCGACATTTCCGGCAAGCCATAAATACGATCACGCTCGCGCTTCACTTCCCATAAATCGACGTCGCCCATAATCACCGTGTCAACAACCGAAAAAGCCTCGTAAGCAAATTGATCCTGCTTTAACTTACCCAGTTTTTCATTCGGATCTAAGCTAACGGTGCCGCTGGTCTGCTCTAAATCACCACCCAAAATTTTCATTAGCGTGGATTTTCCACAACCGTTCGCGCCAATCAAACCGTAGCGATTGCCATCGCCAAACTTTACGGAAATATCTTCAAATAACGGCTTTTCGCCAAACTGCATGGTAATATTTGCGGTCGATAACACCTTAAAATCCTTTAAAAAATCTGAATGTATTTGAATGGGCGCTATTGTGGCATATTTTGTCCAAAAATTTGCGATTAGTCTCAGCGTTTCCTGAGAAAAACCCCAATAAATCCAACGGGATTTATAAAACTAATCACAGAACATTCATACGATTTTTGCAAAATTGAACTGCAAATCTGAACGACTCGAACGGATTACTTGCTAACCGGCTCATCAATCTCAATTAATACCCCTTAATCTTTGCGAATCGGCTATTCTACGCACATTCCTTTTTTTCGCGTGAGCGACCCAACCTAAGGTTTCTATGAAATTTACCGAACTTGGCTTAAATGCCCATATTCTAAAAGCCGTTGCAGACAGCGGTTACAGCACTCCGACGCCGATTCAAGCACAAGCGATCCCCGCAATTTTAGCAGGGCATGATGTTATGGCAGCTGCGCAAACCGGTACCGGCAAAACGGCGGGCTTTACGCTACCGCTTCTGGAAAACCTCTCGAAAGGTCGCCAAGCAAAAGCCAACCAAGCACGCGCGTTGATTTTAACTCCAACCCGAGAACTGGCACTGCAAGTAAGTGAAAGTGTCGAAACCTACGGCAAAGAACTACGATTAAGTTCCAGCGTGGTATACGGTGGCGTCAAAATCAATCCACAAATGCTGCGTATGCGTAAAGGCGTCGACATCTTAGTCGCGACACCGGGACGTTTACTGGATTTATATCAACAAAATGCGGTGCGTTTTGATGAACTGGAAGTATTAATCCTCGATGAAGCCGACCGAATGCTGGATATGGGTTTTATCCGCGACATTAAAAAGATTTTGACGTTGCTACCGGCAAAACGCCAAAACCTTCTTTTCTCAGCAACCTTCTCAGATGACATCCGCGCCTTAGCAAAAGGGTTGGTGCATAATCCGGTAGAAATTTCAGTTACCCCTGAAAACTCAACCGCAGACACGGTCAAACAAAAAATTTATCCTGTTGATAAAGCCCAGAAAACCAATCTACTGATTAAGTTAATTCAAGACCACGCATGGTATCAAGTTTTAGTCTTTACCCGAACCAAACACGGGGCTAACCGTCTGGCGACTCAATTAGAAAAACATAAAATTCGTGCCGCAGCAATTCACGGTAACAAAAGCCAAAATGCACGAGTACGCGCCTTAACCGACTTTAAAGAAAACAAGTTGCAAGTCTTGGTCGCCACCGACATTGCCGCACGTGGTATTGATATTGATCTACTGCCACACGTGGTTAACTTTGATTTACCGCACGTCTCTGAAGACTATGTACACCGTATCGGGCGTACTGGTCGCGCCGGTGCGAATGGTGAAGCGATCTCTTTGGTCTGTGCAGAAGAACACGAAGAATTAGTCGGTATCGAAAATCTGATTAACCAAATTCTGCCGCGCGAGATGGTGCCAGGATTCGAACCCTCACAACCACTCGGCGAATCCAAACTGGGCTTAAAGAAAAGAAAACCGAAAAAACCGAAGAAAGCCAAAGAGTGGAGTGATAAAGCCCCACCAGGAAGAAGCGCTCCACGTTCAGGGAAATCCAACGCTGGCTCTGATGCGCCTAAGCCGGCACGCAGAAAACCGCGAAACAATCCTAATCGCCCAGCAAATGGTGGCAGAAACAGTGCCCCACGCCGCAATACTCCAAAAGAGAGTTAATCGATAAAACGCTGGGCTTTTTATCAAGGTTTACGAGTCCATTTGATTTATAATTGCGTCAAAAATTTACTGATGCTTTGGTCGTCATGCGACCAACGCTTTTGATACAAGGAATAAATGATAATGGCACTCGATCAATTAAAAGCGTTTTTGCAAATCATGCAAGATGATTCCGAACTAAAAGCCAAAGTAATGGCCTCTGCCACAGCAGACGATGTGGCGCGTATCGCCTACAAACTGGGCTATGAATTTTCCGGTGACGAACTATTGCGCATGACAGGGCAAAAAGTCGGTAAAGTAACGGTTCAAAAAATCGCCACTCCTGGCGAATATAACTAGCACAACTGGCAAACCACAAAATGCTTTTACAAGAAGGCGCTTCTCTGCCTTCTTGACCCCTCTCGATTATCTCCATCCGCTGGTACAACAAGCTGGCACACAAAATTAGCCGTTTCCAGCAGCCAATTCGCGTATAAAATAATGCACCAATAAAAACAACCTTGGGGAACAGTTCAATGGCAGCGTCTCTTTTTGACCAACTTAAGAAATCCGGTTTAGTCAGCGATAAAAAAGCCAAACAGGTGCAACGCGAAAAACAACAAAACGCGAAACAAAAAAACGCCAATAAAGCCAAAAAAGGCGAAACACAACTAAGCGAAGTGGCGCAATTAGCCGCCCAAGCCGCTGAAGAGAAAGCGCAACGTGATCGAGTGCTTAATCAACAGCGTCAACAAGAACAAGCAGAAAAAGCCAAACAGGCGGAACTCAAACAGTTAATAGAGAGCAATCAACTGCGTAATTACTTTGGCGAAATGCCTTTTAATTTTGCTGATGGCACTACGGTTAAAACACTGAATGTCAATGCCAGTACCCACAGAGCATTAGTCAAAGAGCAACTACTTATTGTGCATTTCAAACAAAGCTACACTTTAGTATCCGCAGAACTGCTCGACAAAATTGAACAACGCGACCCGTCCATTATTGTCCGTCAACAGAGCGTCGCCAGTAAACTGTCGAAAGAAGACGAAGACTACTACGCCAAATTTGCCATTCCGGATGACCTTGTCTGGTAGTAAAGTGCGGGCAACGTTTAAACCTAATTCCCTTTGAGTTTATGCGTATAATGCCCACTTCAGCGTAGCGATTTTTAGCCAGACTTGTTGCGAAAACCATCACAACAAAAGGCAACATTTCATGTCTATCGCCACGCTCCGCGTACGCTACCAAACAATTGAATTTGAAAAATTTGATATTCACCTTTGTTCACTGCGCGACAAGCAACAGTTTAGCGACCCTTTTAAAGAAGCCGAAGCACTCGGTATTTCCGATGCGCAGTGGTCATTATTTGGTGTGGTTTGGGATTCCAGTCAAGTGCTCGCCGAACAGATGCAAGATTTTGACATTCAAGACAAGCGAATTTTAGAAATCGGTTGCGGCATTGCGCTTTCCAGCCATCTTCTCAATGCACGAAATGCCGACATCACTGCGACCGATTACCATCCAGAAGCGGGAAAGTTTCTCGTCAAAAACAGTGCGCTCAACAAAGCGCAAGACATTCCATTTTTGCGTACCGATTGGAAAAATGAAGATTCCGGGCTAGGACGCTTTGATGTCATTATCGGCTCAGACTTACTCTATGAACAAAATCATATTCAACTGCTGGCCGAATTTATCGAACAACACGCCAATACGCAGTGCGAAGTGATTTTAGTTGATCCGGGCCGCGGTAAACACGCTAAATTCAGCAAGAAAATGGTGACTCTTGGCTTCTCGCATAAACAATCAAAACTGCGCGAGCCTTTAATAAAAACCCCAGAATTTAATGGAGTCATATTGAACTACAAACGCCAAATTGACGATTAAACAACCGCAGATCACTTTTGCGTCTTGTTTAGCTTTGGAGGCAAATCCGTTTATAATTTGCGTTTTCGCGCGTCAACGCGCCCCCTAAATTTTGAGGTCTCTATGTCTTTTGCCCAATTTGGATTATCTACCGCAATCTTGCAGGCGTTAAACGAACAAGGTTATACCGCCCCGACAGACATTCAAAAGCAAGCGATTCCACTGATTTTACAAGGCCGAGACCTCATTGCCGCTGCGCAAACAGGCACCGGAAAAACCGCCAGCTTTGTCCTTCCGCTACTGCAAAAACTGGATAACGGCACACAGGTTCGCAGTCGCTCAATTCGCGCACTGATTCTTGTGCCAACCCGTGAGTTAGCGATGCAAGTTGAAAACGCGATTCGCCAATACAGTCGTCATCTCAACTTAAGCTCGCTGGCCGTTTATGGCGGCACCGACCTAGAAACCAGTAAACAGCAATTGACCCAAGGAATTGATTTATTGGTAGCAACGCCAGGACGTTTATTGGATCTGGCGTACCAACGCGCTCTATTTTTTAACGACCTCGAATTTTTAGTGCTTGATGAAGCCGACCGAATGCTGGACATGGGCTTTATTGATGACCTCAATAAAATCATTGACCGCCTACCATCCGATCGTCAGAGTATGCTGTTTTCGGCGACCTTAAACGAAAAAGTGCGCTATCTAGCCGACACAGTTTATGATGACGCAGCACAAATCAATTTGGCACAGCAGAAGAAAAACGCCCCACGCATTCAACAATGGTTGGTGTGCGTTGATAAAGACACCAAATCGGCTTTACTGAGCCATTTAATCCATAGTCTGCAATGGGACCAGGCGTTAATTTTTGTCGAGAAAAAGCATTCTGCCGCAAAACTGGTAGAACAACTCGGCAAACGAGGTATTGTTGCCGATTCGATTCATTCAGGGCGCAGTCAAGCCTCACGTGAAAACGTCTGGAACGACTTTAAAACCGGTAAATTAAACTTTTTAGTCGCCACGGGTGTGGCTTCTCGTGGGTTGGATATGCAAAACCTCAGTCGTGTGGTGAACTACGACTTGCCTTTTCCGGCAGAAGATTACATTCACCGTATCGGCCGAACTGGTCGCGCAGGACAAAGCGGTGAAGCGATTTCGCTGGTCTCAAGAGACGACTTCAAAAACCTCTGTATGATCGAAAGCCTGCTTGGACAACTCATCGAACGCCGTGATTTTGAAGATTTTCCAGTGCGCAAAATCGTACCGATTTCCATCCTCAACTATACAAAAAAATAGTCTATCCAGCAGAGCAGATAACGCCGAATCGAATCCATAAAAAAACCCGCTTTCAAGCGGGTTTTCAATCTCTTACGATAACGTAATCGAATTAAACAAGCACCGAATAATTTCCATCAAATTCGCTAAGCGACAACCAAGCTAACGCACTGCGTTGCTGCCATTTGCTTTGCCTGAACCACTTGGAATGACTCTATGCTACGCCTAATTAAGCGCGTTTACGGAATTCACCAGTACGAGTATCGACTTCAATCATTTCATCAATTTCAATAAACGCTGGAACCATTAGTTCGTAACCTGTCGAAATTTTAGCCGGTTTCATCACTTTACCTGATGTATCGCCACGCACGGCCGCTTCAGTATAGACAACTTGACGCACAATAATGTTCGGCATTTCGACTGAAATCGGTTTACCATCGTAAAAAGTCACTTCAACCAAATCTTGCATTCCGTCTTCGATATAGTTTACCGTGTCACCAAGATCGTCTTTTTCAACTTCGTACTGGTTGTACTCTTCGTCCATGAAAACAAACAGAGGATCAGCAAAGTAGCTGTAGCTACACTCTTTCTTATCTAAGACCACCGCATCAAACTTATCATCCGCCTTAACGACTGTTTCTGTGCCAGCACCGGTTAATAGGTTTTTCAACTTCATTTTCACCACGGCAGAGTTGCGCCCTGATTTGCTAAATTCGGCTTTTTGCACGACCATTGGCTGGTCGTTTAACATCATGACGTTTCCTGCGCGAAACTCTTGAGCAGTTTTCATATCCATAGCTCCAAAAAAAATTATAAAAGGTGTCGAATCATAGCATTACACCATGATTTTGCATAAAAATATTTAACTGCTCAGCCAAACTTTTTTGCTTAGCCAAACAGTCAGTAATCTGGGCACTGCCAATCTGCAATGCCTTCAAATCGACAAATAAGGCTTGTAAAGTTAAATCGCACAAGGCTTCTTGATTCCATTGCCGAGTTAAATCCGCAAGCAATGGTGGCAGCTTATATGCCTCGATAAAAGCCTCTAATTTTGGCCAATGCGTTTGATCTTCGGTTGGATAGATATGCCATATAAATGGTTTTCCAGCCCAAATTGCGCGATTCAACGACTCCTCACCACGAACAAAATTGATATCGCAATACCATAATAAAGGGTCATAATCGCTCTGCGGCAAAAAGCGAATCGAGTGCAAGCGAAGTTTTTGCGTGCTCGAATGAGAGTGTGAAATTCTGTCTTGCCAGTGGCCATTCAAAGAATTTTGCAAGCGACCTTGCGGCAGATACAAATCGACCGGAATTGATAACGAATCAAGCCAATCCAAGAGCCCATTTAAAGCGGAGTTCTCATAAGCAAACAGTGAAATCTTGATACTGTTCTGCTGTGCAATAGGAATCGCATTACGCTGCAACCAAGCATGTTGAAGACTGTCTGCTTGAAAAGCATTTCTATGCGAAAAATAATCGCGCTCACGCAACAAACCTCCGCTGTGAGTCTCATCAATTCCTGGAAAGAAAAACCACTTTGACAAACCATTGTGTTGCAACGACGGCAAGCCATGACAACCAGCAACCCAAGACTCACAACTGAAATATTCCAAGTTAATCCAAACCGGCTGCCTGTCACGCTGGCGCATTGCCATAAGATAAGCGTCTGGCAGACAGCAACCAAACATCTCTATTACTCCATCAGCAATATCGTCTTCAGCGAAATGCGTCACCCATTCCGCTTGCCAGTGATACACCTGAATATCCTGCAACGTCTGCACTTTGGCCTGCATTGCAGTCTCTGGCAACAACGCGTGCAGCGCGGGTAATTCGTCCACCCAAAGCGAGACCTGATAAGCATAGTCACGCTGTAATTGCTGTGCCAACCGCCAACTTGTGCCAATATCACCATAGTTATCAATAACTTGGCAAAATATTGCAATCTTCGGCTTAACCACTGGATGGACCGGAGCATCTGACATAAGGTATTAACCTACTCATGATCATTAAAAAAATCCGCATGGAAAACCGATAAGGCCAATCCAAGCGTGGCGTATTTTAATCCGCTTAAAACCCGCTGGTAGCAAATTTCCTAAAAACCGCGGATAAAACACATCCTCAAAAAGGGTTTTTAACTGACAGGCAGGCATTGAGCCGCTACAATGGCAAGGCAAATATTAACGGATAAAGGCTGAAATAATGAATTTCACCCAAGCCTACGCGCCTCAAATCATAACAAAATTCAATGTCCATCAAACGGGGAGTGGCAAACCAACCCTACTGTTTGCACACGGTTTTGGCTGCGACCAAACCATCTGGCACAAGGTTGCCCCGAGTTTTGCAGAAAATTATCACATCGTATTATTCGACTATTTAGGTTCTGGCGGCTCCGATACAACGCAATTTGATCACCAACGCTACAGCACTTTAGACGCGTATGCCGAAGACCTAATCACCATTTGCGAAGCTCTTAACCTACAAAACATCTATCTTATCGGGCACTCCGTCAGCGGCGCGATCGGTATGCTGGCTTCCATTCAGCGTCCAGATTTGTTTACCAAATTGATTACCATTGCGCCTTCGCCACACTATATAAACGAAGTCGATTATTTTGGCGGGTTTGATTATCAAGACGTGCTTGGACTCTTAGAGATGATGCATTTAAACTATTTTGACTGGGCCAATTATCTGGCGCCGATTGCCGTCGGCAATCAAAATAGCCCGCAATTTGGTGAAGATTTGAAAATAACTTTTTTACGCAATGACCCGCTTATTTCTGAAACCTTTGCCAAAGCGACTTTTCTCTGTGATTTACGTGATCAACTTGCCCAAGTCAAAGTACCGGTTTGCGTGCTGTACTGTTTGGAAGATATTATCGTGCCAGTCGAAGTTATCAACTATTTGCAGTCTCATCTTGAACAATGTGAAATATGCAAGATTGAAGCAACCGGCCACTACCCTCAGATTACCAACCCCAATAGTTTAGTGACGGCGATTCAAGCGCATATTCAAATACAGACAATTGAATAGTCTCCAACCACCATCCATTCTATTTGAGTAAAAGGCTAACTTCCTCGTGCAGTCAAAAAGCAAACTCACCTTAAACCAGATTCCTTGCGGCTATATCGCTACGGATTTAAAAAGCCAGATTACCGCGGTCAATAAAGTACTTTGCGAATGGCTTGAAACCAGTGAAGAAGAACTCTTAGGCAAACACATTGGTACGCTGATGACGACCTCAAGTCGAATGCTTTTTTTAGGCAATATTCTGCCACATCTGCAAAAAAACCAACAAATTGAAGAAAATTACTTATTGCTCAAAACCAAACTGCAGGATGCTTTACCGGTGTTGATTAACTGCAAAGAAATTTTGCATGACAATCAAGCATATTACAGCTACGCACTGATGAAAATGCAACGCCGCCGCCTAATAGAAGAAGCCCTAGTTCAAGAACGCCGCCGTGCAGAAATGGCGACTGAAGAAAAAGAGGCGATGAATTTAGAACTGCAATTGGCACAAAAAGAGATTGTCCAAAAACAACAAGCACTGGAAATCGCCAATGCCGAATTACAAGCGCTTTCGGCCACCGACACCTTAACCCAATTACCAAATCGACGAGTCTATGAGCGCGAATTAGAAAAAAACCTCGCACTCTATCAGCGCAGTCGGCAAGTCTTCTCAATCATTCTATTCGACATTGATTTCTTCAAAAAAATCAACGACCTACATGGCCATGATATTGGCGACTTAGTGTTACAAAATATCGCTAAAATTCTTACCAAACAGCTGCGTGAAATCGATATTTTGACCCGCATCGGCGGTGAAGAATTTGTGATTATTCTGCCTCTCACCCAAGTCGATCAAGCCAAAGACGTCGCTGAACGCCATCGTAGTGCAATTGCCAAAGGTGACTTTGTGTGCGGCAAGGTCACTGCGAGCTTTGGGGTAACTCAAGTACACCCCGATGATAACAACTCGCTGTTATATAAACGCGCAGACCAAGCACTTTACCTAGCCAAACAAAATGGCCGAAACCGCGTAGAAATTAAATAAGACGCTGAATACCTCACTTTCTTTACAAGAATTTACTTCGCCTTACCATAAAAAAACCCGCTTGGAACAACCAGCGGGCTTTTTTGAGCAAGGATTTTCAACTATTAAGCGGCTTTTAAACTATCCAATGTTTTACGCGCCCAGCCACTGGCATCCATATAATTACTGGAGATAGCCATAATATCCAGCCCCTCAAAACCAGCAAAAATAAGCTGAATATTACCTTGTTCCATAGCACGAGCAACAAACAACGCTTTACCCATTTTGCCCTCTTGACTGACCAGAGCCGATTTCACTTCATCTGAAATTGGCAATTCGTCAATAATATCGACCATCGGTGCCTTTAAAAACGCATTTAATGTTGAAAACAATCCAACCATAAAATAACGGTCCATTTCATCTTTACGTTGCAGGGTTTCAGCAATGGATTCCAAGAATTTACCTCGAACCAGCGCGGTAACCAACAACTCCATTGGCACATCATCCACTTCGGACAACATCAACATATTAACCCAAAATTTCAAACGCTTTAAGCCCATGAAATTAACCGCTTCTTTCAATGACTCGACCACATAAGGCAAATTATTTTGCGGATGATTAATCGCTGCCAGTAGCTTATGCGTCAAGCCGACATCCGATCCGATGATGGCCGCCAAGGCAGAAAATTCAGCATCTGGATTATTCACCTCGCCTAACAGCTTAAGCATCGCCAATTTATTGCTGGCCACTTCTTGTTGTGTAGACACAATCGGATTCGTAAAGAAGTATCCTTGGAATAATGCCCCGCCTTGCTGTTTTAGAATTTCAAACATTTCTTCCGTTTCGACATCCATCAAAACGACTTGTAAATTTTTTGCGCGTAGGTTGCCAATCATCTCTTGCAACGCAGCTGATGTTAATCCTTGTGGATGAATCTTGACCAACTTGGCAATGGATAACAATTTCTCATTCGCTTCATTCGCCTCAAAGTCGGTCAAAGCAATCTTAACCCCGGCTTGCATTATCTCTTTAATCGCAGCCAACGCCTTTTTATTACTCAAAAAATCAATATTTACTTCGACATACAACTGCGAAAGCGGTTCTACAGCCGGCAATAAATCTAAACTCAACATCTGAATAGGTGCTTGATAAAAAACAGGCTTACCCGCGGTTAACACATCCAAACCAATATGCTCTTCAACCCCTGCCCATAAAGCTTGAGATTCTTCTTCCCAGTTAAGGCCCTGCAACGCTAAATTCGGCAAAGGCGTAACATTCAACTGATAGGCATAAAGCTTCTTATCAGCGTCCAAAATCGGCAATTTATTCAAAATCAAGTTATGGTGCATGAGTATCCTTTCTGTTTTTTTAACTTCTCTGTAGCAATGCAACATCTGTGCGCCAAAGCCCAAAAGCAATTTAATGCGATTCACAATCAACTTCTCGAACCAACTAAAGCGCAATGAAAACTTTGACAACGGTTTAAAGAATACTCGTACAAATAAAAATTTTCACGGCTTTTTAATGATTAAACAAACACTAATTGAGTCTTGATAAGTGGGCATAGGGAATTGCATATAAAGGTCGACCAAGCAACGAACGAATCGCATAAAACAATGGCTCTTGAATCTCACGACAGCGCTATACTTATTCACTTACACTCGTCGTTTTATTTGCTATAAAAAGGATACATGAATGCCAATCAATACCGCACCACTGTTCCAACCCGTTAAACTGGGTAACCTAACTTTAGCCAATCGTTTTATTATGGCGCCCCTGACCCGTTGTCGAGCCATTGATCATCTTCCAAATGCATTAATGGCGGAATACTATACGCAACGTGCCAGTGCAGGATTGATCATCACAGAATGTACGATGGTGACACCGCAAACTTCTGCTTTTGGCAACGATCCTGGCATCTACTCGCCTGAACAGATTGAAGGCTGGAAAGCCACCACCAAGGGGGTTCATCAATCTGGTGGAAAAATCTATATGCAAATCTGGCACGCCGGTCGCGCCGCACATCCTTTGTTCAACGATCATAAACCAGCAGTGAGTGCCAGCGCCATTGCGATTGATGATGAAACATACACCCCAGCAGGCAAAAAACCTTACAGCATTCCACATCCACTGACAAAAACAGAGATTGCCGAGATTGTCGAAGACTTCCGCCAAGCGGGGATAAACGCCATTGCCGCTGGTTTTGACGGAGTGGAAATCCATGCTGCCAATGGCTATCTGATCGATCAATTTCTGCGCGATGGTGCAAACCAACGAACCGATGAATATGGTGGTTCACTTGAAAACCGCGCACGATTCCTGAGCGAAATTATTGCAGCGGTTTCTGGTGCAATCGGCTCTGACCGGGTTGGCGTTCGCCTCTCTCCGCTTAACAGTTTCAATGGCATGCAAGACAGTGATCCGGTTGCATGGATGACCTATTTAGCGCAACATCTCAATCAATTTAATTTGGCCTACTTGCATGTAATGCGCGCGGATTTCTTTGGCGTGCAACAAGCCGATGTCATTCCAATCGCCCGTAAACATTACCAAGGGCATTTGATGGTTAACATGGGATATTCCGCTGATGAAGCGGCGGAAGTCATTAAAAACGATATGGCCGACTCGGTCGCCTTTGGCACCGGCTTCCTCGCTAACCCGGATTTACCAGAACGAATCAAAGCTGGCGCAGAACTCAATGCTCCTGATTCAGACACATTCTATACCCCGGATGAGAAAGGTTATACCGACTACCCATTTATGGACTAAGCAACAAAAAAACCCGCGTTTCTGGGCGCGGGCTTATCCTTCATGTAACCTAAAAAATAGTAAGCAAACCTTGAGCATTTCGCCAATCATTAAAAAATTATTAACCTACCCATAAACACCCTTTATCTATAAAATTTATTTTGCTAAATTGAAATCCGATAAATAAATTTTATCAACTTAATGTAATAACGACAGGAGATTAAGTTATGCGTTCACGAATGGGTAAAGCAATTGCAAAAAAAGGCCACTCATTGCTTGGAGCAGGCGCAGCCATTATCGCCGCCCTCCCAGCAGCGATCGCAGCACTTGTTGCAATCGGCATTCCGTCAATTTCATCCATCTAATTCACTAGACCCCAGCCTTTACGCTGGGTTTACTGCAAAAACCACGGTCCATAAGCCGTGGTTTTTTATTACCGAACCTTCAATCATTAATGGCTACTCTCTTTGCTACAATGCTTCTAAAAACGCTGATTGAAAATGATCTGAAATCACTGCAGAGCATAAATTCCCAGAAATAGCGTCAAAGACCTGTAGCTTTGGGATTACAACCTATCAAAACGGCGACGATACAATCCATCTACTAAAAAGAGCAGACCAAGCGCTTTACATCTCAAAAAACAACGGCAAAAACCAAACACAAATCATTCTGAGCTAAATTATCGAGTTGTAGTGGTCAATTAAAAGTTTTTATCGACACGGTTATTTAAACGCTATAAAGCCCAAATCGACGCACCGTGATTTGATGGGAACCCTGCTCACCTAAAAGCAAAGCAAATTGGGTGATGCTGTTCGTATTCAAGCGTGTTTGTGTTCGATAAGGTGCGAAATCACTGAACGGAATATAAAAACTCTGCCAGTCCCGAGTTAACTGCAAACTGTGACGAAACGACTGCCAAGGCATCCAAAGTTGCGAAGATTTCAAGACAGCATCAATGACAAGTTGCTCAGTGGCACACGCCTCAAACCAAACGCCATCAAATTGACGCATCGATAAATCTTTAGCAAACGGCCATTTCATCTGCACAAAACCACCATTATTTTCATAGCTCACCGAACCCTGTAAACTGACCCCATCAGCATGTGCCTGAATCGTGCCCTGTGACACGCCTCCCATTACTTGATCCGTCGCCAATTGCCACTGGTGCTCGCTATTCGCCGAAAATAATTCTGTTTGATTCATTGCTATGCTGTCCGAAGATTTAAATAACGCTTGCTACGTTTAAAAGGAAAACACATATTACACTAAAAAAACGTGTACTTACCCCAGAAGAAAGACTGGCATTTAGAAACCGTGCTGCAGACACAGAGATTCGTTGTAATGCCGCTACTCACGCTTTCTATCGCATTGGCATAATTGAGGTCAAATACAACTCATCGCTGACAAGGTCAAGACCTTTTAGTTATGAGTTAATGCGGCAATCGGCTCAATATAATCCAAGTTAAGACTTTGCGCGACGCTCTCACAGGTCACTTGACCATCCATCACATTCAGCCCTTTTAAAAAGCCCGCGTCTGCCATTAAGGCGGTTTTATAACCATGGTCAGCGAGTTTCAAAATATAGGGCAAAGTCGCCTTATTAAGCGCCAAAGTCGATGTGCGAGGAACCGCACCGGGAATATTGGCCACACAATAATGCACAATGCCGTCAACAATAAAGGTCGGCTCTTGATGAGTGGTTGGTCGTGAGGTTTCAAAACAGCCGCCCTGATCAATGGCGACATCGACAAGCACCGCACCCGGTTTCATTGATTTAAGTTGCGATTTACGAATCAGCTTAGGGGCACTAGCGCCCGGAACCAACACCGCACCGACAACCAGATCGGCTTGCATAATGGCTTCCGAAATCGATTCTGGTGACGATACGCCCGTGCGAATTTTGTCGCCAAACTCTTGTTTCAATCGCTCTGCTTTAGCCGAGCTATGCGTCAGCACGGTGACATTCGCGCCCAGACCAACCGCCATCTGAATGGCATTGCGCCCAACCGTACCGCCACCCAAAATCAGCACTTCAGCCGGTTCAACTCCGGTGACGCCACCAAGCAGAACACCGCGACCGCCATAGGTCTCCTCCAAAAAGTGCGCACCGACCTGAATCGACATACGCCCTGCCACCTCCGACATGGGAGCTAATAAAGGCAGACGTTGTTGTTCATTTTCGACGGTTTCATAGCCAATGCAAACGGCACCACTTTGCATTAATAGTTCGGTCAGTTTAGGGGCTGGAGCAAGATGCAAATAGGTAAATAGAATCTGGTCTTTGCGCAGCATGGCGCATTCAATCGGCTGCGGCTCTTTTACTTTGACAATCATTTCTGCCGCAGAGAACACCTCAGCCGCAGTGGTTTTGATTTCGGCACCCACCGCAAGATACTCCTGATCGGTAAAACCCGCACCGATGCCCGCGCGGCTTTCGACCAATACATGGTGACCATGAGCAATCGCTTGCCGAACACTGTCAGGCGTCATACCGACACGGAACTCATTGTTTTTAATCTCTTTAGGAACACCGATTATCATCTTGATTACCTCAATCCGAACAAGAACGGCTCAATGATACACAGTGATGCAAACTTTAAACAACCATCTTAAATCGTATAATTTGGGGCATATGTAAAAGCAATGGAACAGACCCCATTGCGCTTGTTAGCGGTTCTCTTTTCTTAAGGGGTCTAACAGCGGTTTTAAACCATTGTGATCAAGCTCATGCATCAGAGCCAATAACTGCCCCAAATTCCCATCAGGAAAACCTTTAGCCGCAAACCAATTAAGGTAGTTTCCCGGCAAATCCGCAATAATTCGCCCCTTGTACTTTCCATAAGGCATCGTCACTTCAACAAGCTTTTTTAAATTCTCTGGATTCATAAAGACAAATTCAAAACTTGTTTTAAATTTTGTTCAATCGACGCAAGTTCTGCTGATGTTAGAGTCGTTAAACAATCAGAGGTGATTCTTCTCAAATCCAATGCTCGAATTTGATCACAAAGCACGTCCGAAGACTTCTGTAACTTATCACGAGCAAACAAACGAAAACGCAAAGGCTCTGCATCGTCGACTAAAACCGTTGTTAGAGGCAAAACAATCACGGTCGCATGCTGTACTTCATTGAGCCAATCATTTTGTATCACCAACACAGGTCGAACTTTACCTGGTTCAGAACCCTTCGCAGGATTCAAATTAGCCAAATAAATCCCGCCTCGTTTTAAGGGGAAAAAAGTGCTCATTTACAGACCTTCCAATCCATCATTAAGCGTATCGTCCCAATCCTCTATTTCAGAATGCACACGAACTTTTTGCGCAGCAGCCTGCATTTTTGCTTTAAGCAAAGCTTCCGCCTGCTGTTGTCGAAAACGCTCCACCGCTTGGCGAATCAATTCGCTTTTTGACAAATGCAATTGATTCGCCAACTCAACTAAATTATGAGCAAATTCATCCGATGCCTTAATCGTAATGGTTTTCATAAAAATACTCACAGTATTACCAAAGTAATACCAGTCTAAACAAAACCAACCACATAAACAAGTTTTGAAAACTTGGTTTAGTTTTTAACGCAGCTCTTCAAGATAAAGTTAATCTTACTCTTACACCTTTACTTGCGAAGAAGCCCTACTACGCAATGCCATCCTTCTCGCGTTCCAACGCTCCTGCGTTGGAACGCATATCCTTACTTGCATTTTCCCTAGTTATGCGTTCTCACGTCGAACGAGGGAACGAGCCATAAAAAACCAGCACTAAGGCTGGTTTTTATTGGATTCTTATCCCTACAACGAAACTAGACAAAAGCAATCGAGTCTGACCCCGTTGCTTTTAAACAAAACATCGAAAATAAAGGGTGAACTTCAACCAAGAAAAGAAAACACCTATTCTACCAATCAAAAACCCCACTAAAAACAACCAAACTTGGTTACTATTAGCGGGGTTTAAAGTATCTAACCACATTAAGGCATAAAAGCAATGGAGTCTGACCCCGTTGCTTTTTATCAAATATAGACAATTTAAAAATTTAATTTTACTCCAACTAAAGTAATTACAATTATTCTAGCCCTAATTATCCTATCCCATTAGTTCCATTAAAGTTATCTAATAAAAAATTGGTGAAAGATTTTGATTTTGCAATATTTATAAGGTTTGTATTCTCATTATCATTTAAATATTCTTCAATTAATTTTGAAAGCCTATCAATAGCATCATCAAACTCAGCCTGATTTAACTTTTCAAAATCAAAATCAACAATATCTTGAAATTTAACATTTTTACTCTCGAGTACTATTACAGTTAGCAACAAACTTAAATGAAATTTAAAATTTGACGTTTTAGCTTTAATTCCAGCATCTTTAAACTTCGTCCAAAACTCATTAACTTTTCTATTTATGAGACAACAATTAAGATATGCTTTGAAATCCCTAGATGAATTGAAAATAGATTTATATGAAGCATCTTTTTTTAATAAAGTTGTTGGTGTTGCTCTTGCTGAATGCGGTTCAACATTAATAATTGATTGAATTGATTGTGCAACATATTGAATACTGAAAGTTTTAGTTGACGGCTTACCTAAATTTTTATAATAATTTTTTCTTCTATCGTAGTAATATCCAGAGTTAAGAAAATATAGTTCAAGGTCTCTTTGAATTTTTTCAGTTGCTCTGAGTAAGGTTGGTGATACAGGGTTTTGACTGTTTGTTGAAGCGATGATGTGATCTGTAGTATTTTTATCATTATTTATAATAACCTTTACCAACACAGATCTTTTATCTGATTCATCTTTACTATGATTGTTGTATATCGAATATGAAGTTTGAAGGCCATTAACTATTTGAACATTTTCAATCGAAAGTGTTTTTCCAACTTCTTTTGGTTCTTCCGCAATTATCGTAATTCCATTATTAAGCCACCAAAAATCTTCATCAGAAGGATTGTTAATTGTACTCATAATATTTTTATTAACATCAACAAGCCCTTGAAAGTGTCTAATGTTACTTTCAAACAAATCATCTCTTATATTGTTATTTTCAGATGTCAGAAACTCTTTATATTTCGCTAGGGTAACGGTACCGATATACCCTATGCCTGACTTACCATAATCAATCATTAAAGGTCGATCTTTAAATTCTAAAGATAAACGATTTAATTTTTGTTTTTGATAAAGCTCTAACAATTCTTTGCTACTGAAATTGTCGAAAGTTACATCTGATGTGGAAAGTAATTTGATAGTCAAAGCTTTTAGCTGGGAAACTTTTTCAATGAAAACATTATTCACCTCAACTTCATTAGCATTTGTAACATACATGTAGTCAAGGGAAATATTTCCACCACCAATGGCGGTATCTTTCCATACTTGTAATAGTAGCAAGGCTTGGCTCACCAAATCGGGATTAAAACGCTTTAAAAGAGTTGACTCGTTTTGTTCTAAATCAAGAAGAACAGGGATGGATGTGATTAATTTGTCAACTACAGTTTCTTTAAATGATTTTTCTTTTTTGCATTGAGAAATAATAAATACCGTCTTAGTTCTATTAGAAAAATTGAAGCTTTCAAGATCATCAATACTTTCAACCAATTCATCATCAATAAAAATCATAATCGAATCAATACCACCATCTTTTGATCCATCTACAATCGAGTTTTCAATATTTTCAAATGTAATACTTTGATCTTTATGAATTTGAGTAAGTGAAAACAGTTCAAATAGCTCGCTCTCCTCTAATTCAAGCTCATTAACTTCTTGAAATTTTTTGATACAACCCTCTAATAAAATCTTATTATTACTCACTAACTAGACCTTTTAATTCAACAATGAATTGAAGCAATAGGGGCAGACTCCATTGTTTCAATTCCATATTTCAATTAATAAAAAATTCACGTTTTTTTACGATGTAGGCATTATAGACCAATTAACTATAGGATAGTTAAGTATTTAAAATTACTTATTTTTTATTCATTTAAAGAAAACTTTTCCATAAAAAAACCAGCACTAAGGCTGGTTTCTTAAAGCACTAAGTTGCGAAATAAAACTTGTCAGTTCAAGGCTTGAAAATGTTGAGCATAGTAAAACTATGTGATCATTTTCATAACGCAGAAATGGCGAGTTTTAGACGCAACCCAAACTATTTACGTTTTTTTGGTGGCATCAGGTCGGTAATCGTCCCTTCCGCCATTTCTGCTGCAAAGCAAAGTGTTTCTGACAGTGTTGGGTGTGGGTGAATCGTCAGACCGATGTCTTGCATATCCGCGCCCATTTCAATCGCTAGCATCGCTTCGGCGATCAATTCACCGGCGTTTGGCCCGACAATTCCACAACCGAGTAGACGGTGCGTTTTGGCGCAGAACATGGCTTTGGTTAGACCTTCGTCACGACCTAGACTTAGGCTACGGCCAGAAGCTGCCCAAGGGAAAGCGCCTTTTTCGTATTCGATGCCTTCGGCTTTAAGTTGGTCTTCGGTTTTACCTGCCCAAGCCACTTCGGGATCGGTATAGGCCACCGATGGAATGCCCATCGGGGTAAAGGCGGAGTTCATGCCAGAAATCACTTCTGCCGCGACTTTCCCTTCGTGTACCGCTTTGTGCGCCAACATTGGTTGCCCAACGATGTCACCGATCGCGTAGATGTGGTCAACATTGGTTTTTTGGCGTTCGTTGACGTCAATAAAGCCCCAGTCGTTGACCGCAACACCGGCTTTATCGGCATCAATCAATTTACCGTTCGGCGCACGACCGACCGCCACCAAAATACGATCAAACGTATCGGTTGTCGGACAATCTTTGCCTTCAAACGTCACGACTAAACCTTCTGGTTTGGCTTCAACATTGGTCACTTTCGATTTTAGGTAAACATTTTCATATTTCGCTTTAATCTTTTTCAGCAACGGCTTGGTGATGTCTTTATCCGCCCCCGGAATAATGGTGTCGCCCAATTCGACCACAGTGATTTTGGCACCCAATGAGTCGTAAACCTGCGCCATTTCCAGACCGATAATGCCTCCACCGATCACCAACATACGATTCGGAATTTCTTCCAATTCAAGCGCGTCGGTAGAATCCATCACACGAGGATCGTCATGCGGGATAAACGGCAGTTTAATGACGCGCGACCCCGCAGCGATAACCGCTTTTTCAAAACCGATGGTCTTTTTAGAGCCATCGGCGGCTTCGACTTCAACCGTGTGCGATGAGGTGAATTTACCGTAACCGTGAACCACTTCGACTTTACGCGCTTTCGCCAGCCCAGAAAGACCGCCGGTTAATTTACCGATCACCGAATCTTTGTAATCGCGCATCTTATTGATGTCGATTTGCGGCTCGGCAAAAGTAATACCGTGTGCGCCCATTTCGCGCGTTTCGTTCAAGACAACAGACATATGCAACAACGCTTTTGACGGAATACAACCGACGTTCAAACAGACACCACCGATGTTGTCATAACGCTCGACCATCACCACTTTTTTGCCAAGGTCCGCCGCGCGGAAAGCGGCGGTATAACCGCCGGGACCGGAACCCAATACCAACACTTCGCACTGCATATCGGCCGCGATGCCGGCAGCAGAAACGGCGGTAGGCGCAGGTGCCGCTTCGGTTGGCGCGCTCACCGCGACCGAAATTTCCACATTGGCCGCCACCGTGTCGGTATCGGCGATTTCCATGGTGCCGACAATCGAGCCTTCGGAGACTTTATCGCCCACCGCCGCACTTAAGCTGACAATTTTACCGGCATAAGGCGCTGGGATTTCCATGGTCGCTTTGTCCGATTCTAAGGTCATCAAAGAGTCATCTTGGGCAACTTCGTCACCGGCATTCACTAAAACTTCGATGATTTCAACCGCAGCGAAATCTCCGATATCCGGAATGACAATATCAACAATCTTACTCATGAAATACCCTTATAAAATTAACTGGCGAAGGTCAGACAGGTAGTTGCCGACGGCGGTCGTAAAACGGACGCCTTCAGCACCGTCAACCGCGCGATGGTCATAAGAAACGCTAAACGGCATCATCAAACGCGGCGCGAACTCCTTGCCATTCCAAACCGGCTGAATCTTGGCTTTAGATAAGCCCATAATCGCCACTTCCGGCGCATTGACGATTGGCGTGAACTGAGTACCGCCGATACCGCCTAGGCTAGAAATGGTGAAAGTACCACCAGACATCTCTTTTGGCCCAAGTTTACCGTCACGTGCCTTGGCGGAAATTTCCATCAAATCGCGTGATAACTCATAAATGCCTTTCTTATCCACATCTTTGACTACAGGTACCACCAAACCGTTTGGCGTATCCACGGCGATACCGATGTTGTAGTAATGTTTTTTGATAATCGACTGACCGTCGGCTGACAAAGAAGCGTTGAAACTTGGAAAATCTTGCAGTGCTTTAACCACCGCTTTCATCACAAACACCAATGGCGTCAATTTAATCCCGACTTTTTCAGCCGCCGCTTTTTGGTCCTTGCGGAACTGATCCATCTCAGTAATGTCACACTCGTCAAATTGAGTGACATGCGGCACATTCAACCAGCTTGCGTGCAGGAACTTGCCGGAGATTTTCTTAATGCGCCCCAGTTCTTCGGCGGTGGTTTCGCCAAACTGCGAGAAATCAATTGCCGGAATCGGCGGGATACCGCTACCCGACATCGCCGCTTGCCCAGGAGCCGGTTTCTGACCCGACATCACGGCCTTAATCGCAGCTTCAACATCGCTTTGTTTGATGCGCCCTTTTGGCCCAGAACCTTCAACGTGGGTTAAATCAACCCCTAAATTACGCGCAAAAGCACGCACAGAAGGCGACGCGTGGAAAGCCGCGCTCATCGCTTGCGGATTAATCGGTTTGGCCGCTACTGGTGCTTTCTGATCTGGTTGCTTAACCACGTCAGGGGCAACAGGTGCAGGTGCAACCGTTACTGGCGCAGCCGCTTGTGCGACCGGCGCTTGCGGTTTAATTGCTTCCGCGACGGCTTCACCGGAGACTTCAATGTCTAAAATGTAATCGCCTTCAGCAACGGACTCACCAACCGCAACTACCAGTTTGGTAATTTTCCCCGCCACTGGCGATGGAATTTCCATGGTTGCTTTATCGGATTCAAGGGTAATGAGAGAGTCGTCAATGGCGACAACATCGCCTTCGGCAACAAGAATTTCGATGATTTCAACCGAATCGAAATCACCAATATCAGGGACTTTAACTTGTGTAATAGCCATGGGAATCTTCCTTGCTAAACTAGCCTACTGCGCAAAGATTGACGAGCGCAATCGGCTGAAAAATACGCTGTATGAGAGAGTCATACGTGAAATTCTGAGGTAAAAAAAGCCACTCCCGCACAAAGCGGGAGCAGCTTAATAATTACGCATAAACCGGATAAACTTTTTCAGCATTAATGCCGTATTTGTTCATCGCTTCGGTCACGACAGAAGCTTTGATCGAACCAGCATCCGCCAGTGCTTTCAGAGCTTGAATCACCACATAGTAGCGGTCAACTTCAAAGAATTTACGTAGTTGTTCACGAGTGTCCGAACGACCAAAACCGTCGGTACCCAATACATAGTATTTGCCTGGAACATAATCACGGATACGCTCTGCATAATCACGGATATAGTCGGTTGCCGCTATAAACGGCCCTTCAGAACCGGCCAACATTTCAGTAACAAAAGGAGCTTTTGCCGGCGCTTCTGGATGCAACATATTCCAACGCGAGGTTTCAATGCCGTCACGACGTAGCAAGTTGAAACTTGGAACACCCCAAATATCGGCGGCAACATCCCACTCTGTTTCTAACATTTCAGCCGCCGCAATGACTTCACGGAAGATAGTACCAGAGCCCATTAACTGAACTTTGTGCTTCGCTTTTGCGGTGGTTTTCTTAAATGAGTACAAACCTTTAAGAATCGCTTCTTCAGACCCTTCCGGCATGGCAGGATGGCTGTAGTTTTCGTTCATCGCAGTGATGTAATAGTAAACGTCTTCTTTCTCGTTGAACATACGACGAATACCGTCACGGATAATCACCGCCATTTCAAACGCAAATGTCGGGTCATAGGTTAAACAGTTTGGCACATGGTCAAACTGAATTAAGTTATGACCGTCCTGGTGTTGTAAACCTTCACCTTCTAGCGTTGTACGACCGGCAGTACCACCAATCAAGAAACCACGCGCACGCGAATCACCTGCCGCCCATGCCAAATCGCCAATACGCTGGAAACCGAACATAGAATAATAAATGTAGAAAGGAATCATGCTTACGCCATAGTTAGCATACGCAGTCGCCGCAGCAACCCAGTTTGCCATTGAACCGGCTTCGTTGATACCTTCTTCAAAAACCTGACCGTTTGCAGACTCTTTGTACCACATTAACTGATCGCTATCCATCGGCTGATAAAGCTGACCGGCTGGATCGTAAATACCGACTTGACGGAACAGACCTTCCATCCCGAAAGTACGCGCTTCGTCAGGAATAATCGGCACAACACGAGGCCCAAGAGTTTTGTCACGCAATAGAATCGAGATTAAACGCACAAACGCCATAGTGGTCGACATTTCACGATCACCGGTTCCCTCTGTCAGCATTTTAAAAGTTTCTAATGGCGGAACAGGAAGCGGCTCGGCGTTGTCAAAACGTTCAGGCAGAGCGCCACCCAGAATCTCACGGCGCGATTTCATGTATTTCATGATGTCGCTGTCTTCATCCGGACGGTAGAACGGAATATCGTTTTCCAACGCTTCGTCAGACACCGGCACAGAGAAACGATCACGGAAATATTTCAGGCCTTCTTTATCCAATTTCTTCTGTTGGTGCGCAGTGTTGGCCGCTTCGCCAAATTTGCCCATACCGTAACCTTTAACGGTTTTGGCAAGAATAACATTTGGCTGCCCAACGGTTTCAGAAGCACGCTTGTAGGCGTTGTAAATCTTACGTGGTGAGTGACCACCGCGAGTTAAACCAAAGATTTCGTCATCAGTCATGTCCGCAACCAAAGCTGCGGTTTCTGGGTATTTACCGAAGAAGTGTTGACGTACAAAAGCACCGTCTTTCGCTTTATAAGCTTGATACTCTCCATCAGGTACTTCGCCCATGCGCTCAACCAATTTACCGGTTTTGTCTTTCTGCAATAGGCGATCCCATCCAGACCCCCAGATAACTTTGATGACATTCCATCCCGCGCCGCGGAACATCCCTTCCAATTCTTGGATGATGCTGTCGTTACCACGAACCGGACCATCAAGACGCTGCAGGTTACAGTTGATAACAAAAATGAGGTTATCCAACTTCTCGCGACGCGCTAGTTGGATCGCACCACGTGATTCTGGCTCGTCCATTTCGCCGTCCCCTAAGAACGCCCAAACTTTACGACCATCAGTCTGTGCCAGACCACGCGCTTGCATATATTTCATAAAACGTGCTTGGTAAATCGCCATCAGCGGCCCAAGCCCCATCGAAACAGTCGGAAACTGCCAATAATCATCCATCAACCAAGGATGCGGATAAGAGGATAGACCTTCTTGGTCAACTTCTTGACGGAAGTTTTTCAAACGCTCAGCGTCCAGACGCCCTTCTAAAAAAGAACGTGAATACATGCCTGGCGCCGTGTGTCCTTGGAAGAACACCATGTCCGCACCAAGTTCATGTTTTGGTCCTTTAAAAAAGTGGTTCATCCCCACTTCGTATAGCGTACAGCTTGAAGCGTAAGAAGCAATGTGGCCGCCTACGCTTGTCGTTTTATTTGCACGCGCAACCATCGCCATTGCGTTCCAACGTAATAGAGCACGCATTTTGTGTTCTAAAGTCAGGTCGCCGGGGTAGTTTTCTTGCTCTTCTACGGAGATAGTGTTGACATAAGGCGTGTTCGCCGAGTATGGAATATCGATACCGTGAACGCGTGCTTTTTCGATTAGAGATGCAATGATGTGCTGTGCTTTGTCGGAGCCTTCAAATTCGACAACCGCTTCCAGCGCATCGATCCACTCTTGAGTTTCCTGTGGATCTTGATCTATAAACTGTTCGCTCATAATGTGTTTTTCCTCAATGGGTTGGAATTTTGTCTTTAGGTGCTGGGTGGGCCTAAAGTCGCTCAACAACGGTAGTTCATACCGTCGTCGCCAACAATTTTGAACATCTGGGGTTCCAGCTACTTAGTATTTCCGAGATGCAACCGAGTAGATTAAAGGTGGCTTTTCGCCCTACTTGGTTTAGTCAAAAGTTGTGGCATGATACCACTTTTTATTTAAGTTTTCAGTGATATGCCACCGCCACCTTGGCCCAGACAATTGGCAAAAAGCTAAGCATTTGTTTTTTAACAACTTTTACGACTATTTAACGGACAATACTTGTTAGTCTGGGCTAAAACAAAACGAGGGTTTTGGTTACAAAAAAGCCCCGAAAACGGGGCTTACAGGGGATAATTATCGCCAAAATATCTCGATATTCTGTTGCAGTTCGGTCAAAGCTCGATGGTAAACCGCTTGCTTAAAGCTCACGACCTCTTGCACCGGCCGCCAATAATCAACCCAGTCCCAAGCTTCAAACTCAGGGGTATCATGTCGATTTAGGTCGATGCGCGACACATCACTCTCTAAACCAAGCATAAACCAGATCTGTTTTTGTCCAATACACACCGGCGTACTGTTGTGACGAATGAGGTGTTTCGGAAGGTCATAGCAAAGCCAATCTTCGGTGCGGCCTAAGACGCGCACATCGGATGGATCCAACCCGACTTCTTCTTTCAGTTCGCGAAAAACCGCTTGCTGTGGAGTTTCATTTTCACGAATCCCACCCTGCGGAAACTGCCACGCATCCTGATGAACCCTCTTTCCCCAAAACAGCTTGCCTTCTTTATTTACGATAATAATCCCAACATTGGGTCTATAGCCATCTTGGTCAATCATTGAAAAGTTATATTCCAGTAAATTCTAATTGAGGTAATAGTGCCGAAAAACCGTTAATTTTTCAATTCAAAAATACAGTTTTTATGCGGTTTTTATTTACTTGAGCATTTCACTGCAGAGATTGACAAAAACCCACTTTGCGCTAGGATGAGCGACAATTTTGTCAGCAACGATTTAGGTAAATGCCATGGCTTTAGCGATTTTTGATTTGGATAACACCCTGATTAGCAGCGATAGCGATTTTCTATGGGGCGATTTTTTGGTCCGTAAAGGCTATGTTGATGGCGCAACATTCGCCGCGACTAACGCGAAATTTTATGAAGAATACAAAGCAGGCACTTTAGACATCTATGCCTACCAGCGCTTTGCGCTTGAGCCGCTTAGCCAGCAAAACATGGCAACATTGGCACAATGGCACGCTGAGTTTATGGCCGAATTTATCGAACCGATTGTTTTACCCAAAGCGTTGGCACTGGTGGAAGAACACAAAAAGAAAGGCGACGAGGTGATGATTATCACCGCGACCAACACCTTCATCACTCGCCCGATTGGTTTACGTTATGGAATTGAAACCCTACTGGGAACAGAAGGTAAAATTCAAGATGGTCGTTATACTGGCGAAGTTGCCGGGATACCGACTTTCCGCGAAGGCAAGGTTACACGTTTAAATGAATGGTTAGCTAAGGAGCAAAAATCCTTGGCCGGCAGTTACTTCTATTCCGATTCGCACAACGATTTACCGCTGCTTAAACTGGTTGACCACCCTGTCGTGGTGGATGGCGATGCAACTTTAATTGCCTATGCCAAAGAACATGATTGGCCGTGCATTTCATTACGCAACTGAGCGTAACAAAATACAAAAATGCGGCAGTTTGTTGAAAATTCCACTTTCTGCCGTAAACAGCGAAATGTAAATTCACTTCATAACGCGAAAAAGCGAATTACAGTTCAAACTCTTCTTTAATTTGAGCCACCCAATTTTGCACACGCTCATCGGTCAGTTCTGGTTGCTGGTCTTCATCAATGCCTAGACCGACAAAAAACTCGCCATCTTCGGTAACCGCTTTTGATTCATCAAACTCGAACCCTTCGGTTGAAGTATAGCCAGCTGGGGTTGCGCCGTTTTCGACCGCAATGTCATGCATCAGCCCCATTGCGTCCAAAAAGTATTCTGAATAATCGGCTTGGTCACCCAACCCAAAACAAGCCACCGTTTTTCCACTAAAATCGATGTCTTTAAATTCTGCCCAAAAATCGTCCCAAGAACTTTGCAACTCGCCATAATACCAAGTTGGTTGGCCTAGGATAATCTTGTCATATTGGGCGAAATCCTTAGCAGTAGCCGTTGCCACGTCATGTACTTCGACAATGTCTGCACCCATTGCTTGCTTAATTAAATCTGCAACACGCTCGGTATTCCCTGTATCCGTTCCGTAGAATAAACCAACTTTGCTCATGTATATGGATCCTTTTAATCAGCCATCTTTTTAAAAAGACAGCTCCTTTTAAGTCTGTTAAAATCGGGCGCAATCATAGCATAGTGAATTATCGCGTCCACTCATTTAATTTTATTATCAACAATGAAAAAAACTAATCCAGTCGACTGTTTTCAATGTCAGTATTTTTATATCACTTGGGAGCCTAATAACCCGCGTGGCTGTAAAGCATTTGGCTTTAAAACCGCCAAAATCCCAAGTCAAGTGGTTCTAGAAACTTCGGGTGAAGGCTGCTTAAAATTCGAAAACAAACAACAACCTTCTCCACCCAAAGCGCCAAAGCGGGATGGCTGGACAGCTTAACCACAACCTTACGCAACTTCTATTTAGCCTAAGCCATCTTGATTGGCGACAACCTATTTAAAATCAAAAATACAATGCCTAGCCCTAGAATTTATTAAGGTTCAGACCGGATTAACAACTAAGCAATCACAGAGCAACGCCCCTAAAAAACACAGAACAGGTCTAAATGGCTTAAAGCATAGAAGAATTTGAGATAGCAAGAAAGCCGTTTGCCGCCATATCAAGACCTGACAAAAACAGGCAGCAGCGCTCAGTTAAATGTCTCAAAGTTCGTAACTGCGTTGCAAAGGTTGCGCTAATAAACGCTCTAACGCAGGCCAAATAAAATACCGCCCCGGATCGGTTTTTCGCACTGGGGCAATATCGCTATGACCGGCAATTGCTGTTTTTGGAATTTGTGGATACGCTTGCCAAATCGCTTGAATCGCCGCGGCTAACGCATGATATTGGCTGACGGTATAAAGCGTGTGATCCGTACCCTCCAACTCAATCCCAATCGAAAAATCATTGCAGTTCTCCCGCCCGGCATACACAGAAGCACCAGCATGCCATGCGCGCAAATGAAATGGCACAAACTGCTGGATAGAACCATCACGGCGAATAAATAAATGGGCCGAAACACGTAAATCTTTAATTTTCTCAAAATACGGATCGGCCGCTGGGTCGAGTTGATTGGTAAACAGTTGCGCCACCTCATCACCACCAAACTGATTTGGAGGCAATGAGATACCATGCACAACAATCAAGCCGATATCCTGTGGATTCGGCCGCAAATCAAAATTCGGGCTAGGCAGATACTCGACCCCTTCCAACAGACCTAAATCGGGTAATACGCGCATATTTTTAATCAAATCCTTTGCATCATTGAACGATAGTATAGCCTCAATTCTGTATAATCAAGGCCATTAAATCGCAGTGCCGCTTGCTTGCTTGCACCGCTTTGTTTCGCCGATTCAATAGCAGAAAAACGCCTACAAATGAACGATATTAACTATTTTGACAACATTGAACTTACCGTAAAACTAGCCTTAGACGAGGATATCCAAGGTGGAGACTTGACCGCCAGTTTGATTCCGGCAGACAATCAAGCGCACGCAAAAATTGTGTGCCGTGAAGATGCGATTCTCTGCGGACGCCCATGGTTCGACGAAGTGTTTAGACAAATTGACGAAAGCATCAAAGTGCAATGGTTAAAAGAGGAAGGCGAACAGATTCAGCCCAACGAAACACTTTGTGAAATTTCCGGCTCCGCACGCCATATTTTAACTGCCGAGCGCACCGCCTTAAATTTTTTACAAACTCTGATGGCAACCGCCACCATTACCGCTCGTTACATGCAACATTTACAAAACATGCACACCACTTTATTGGACACGCGCAAAACCCTACCGGGCTTGCGTTTGGCGCAAAAATACGCGGTCGCCTGTGGCGGCGCAACCAATCATCGCATCGGCCTTTTTGATGCAATTCTGATCAAAGAAAACCACATTATGGCCGCTGGAGGAATTGCCGCCGCTGTAGCCCGTGCAAAATCAGACTATCCAAACATTACCGTTGAAGTGGAAACCGAAAATCTGGACGAAGTCCAACAAGCATTAAACGCCGGTGCAGACATTATTATGCTGGATAACTTTACCCTAGAAATGATGCAACAAGCAGTCGAACAAGTACAAAACGCCGCTAAACTAGAGGTGTCTGGCAATGTCGAAATCCAACATCTCAACGACATAGCGCAAACCGGTGTGGATTTTATTTCCACCGGTGCAATCACCAAACACGTCCGCGCAATTGATTTATCAATGCGCTTTAGTATGGACGCAAACTGACGTCTAGGAGACACCGAATCACTTTGCGACCCAAATCGAGAACGACTCAATGCCTGTTAACGAAGAACATATGCTGTTTCATGCCGTGATACTGCTCGCAATCGCCGTTTTGACGGTTGCGCTATCACGCCGCTTGTCCTTTCCGCCTATTCTGGGCTACATCATCGTCGGGATGATTGTCGGTCCTCATGGGTTCAGCTTGATTCAACAAGAAGAAAATATCGCACTCTTAGCCGAATTAGGCATCGTATTTTTGTTATTCGCGATTGGTTTAGAATTTTCGCTCAGCCAAATGATTGCCATGCGGCGGCAAGTGTTTGGCATGGGCAGCGCGCAAGTCTTAACCACCGCAGTGGTGGTCTATTTACTGGGCTATCTAGCTGGCCTGGACACCAATACGAATATTGTTATCGCTGGTGCTTTCGCCCTCTCCTCAACCGCTATTGTTATCAAACAGTTAACCGAACAATCTGAGATTCAATCTCGTCATGGACGCGCCACCGTTGGCATCTTAATCTTTCAAGATATTATGGCGATTCCGCTACTGATTTTGATTCCAGCATTAGCGATGAGCAGTAACGAAGACGGCGCCTTACTGTCGTCAATGGGCATCGCTTTTTTGAAAGGGATTTTGGTGGTGGTAATTATGCACCTGATTGGTCGCCACCTGCTGCGACCATTATTCCACGAAGTCGCGTCAGCTAAATCGCAAGAGCTTTTTACCTTAACCGTACTGACCGTCGCACTTGGAGCGGCCGCCTTTACTGAAGAATTTGGCTTGTCGATGACGCTAGGGGCTTTTCTAGCGGGGATGATGCTCTCGGAAACCGAATACCGACATCAAATTGAATCGGACATCCGCCCTTTCCAAGATATTCTTTTGGGGCTGTTTTTTGTCACTGTAGGCATGATTATCTCGATTGATGTGCTATTTGCGAACTTCCTGCAAGTCTTGGCGTTAACCATCGCCATCATCGGAATCAAAGGAGTGATTCTGTATTTTGTCGCCCGTTTATTCAAAAAAGAACCCGGCGTATCGGCGCGCGTCTCTCTCTCGCTAGCGCAAGTGGGCGAATTTGGCTTAGTGCTCATGACCCTAGCCTTCACCTACAACCTCTTACCCATTGATACCGGCAATATTCTGCTAACCGCGGCGGTTTTAAGCATGGCAATCGCGCCTTTCTTGGTTAAATTTAATGGGCAGATTGCGCGTTTTTTACACAAGGAAAGCTATACCCAAGGACATCAAGAACTCGAAAGCGACATTGCCGAACAGAATAAACACATCAGCAATCACGTTATTCTATGCGGCTTTGGTCGTGTTGGCCAAACGGTTGGACGCTTTTTACACAGCTCCAACGAAATCTTTTCAGCCTTGGATATGGACATTAAACGCGTGCATGAAGCGCGTGCCGCCGGTGAAGCGGTGTTCTATGGCGACGCCTCCAAGCAAAATATTTTGCACGCCGCCGGTCTGGAAAGAGCCAAAATCGTTATTATCACTTTCAGCGACTACCACGCCTCAATGAAAATTTTGCGAACCATCCGCCAACTGGATAAAAATATTCCCGTGCTAGTGCGAACCTTGGACGACAGCCATCTTAACGACCTGATTGAAGCCGGCGCGAATGAAGTGGTACCGGATACCTTTGAGTCAAGCATCATGCTCGCTTCGCACCTGCTGTTAATGATCGGCCAACCGCCGAGTAAAGTGCTGCGTAAAACGCGGATTATTCGCAAGGACCGCTATCGTATTCTGGAAAACTTCTACCCTGGCGAAGACGACAACCCTTCCAATCCATTGCAAACACACCAATTGATGAAAGGGATTATTCACAGTGCCTTGATTACTCAAGAAAGCTTTGCTGTAGGCAAACGCCTGGGGGATATGCCGTTTGAGCAGTTACAAGTGAGCGTTGATGCGATTAAACGTGGCCATGTGCGGGGTGACAAACCATCGAAAGAGACCAAATTACGAATAAACGACCATGTCGTCCTCAGTGGCCTGCCTGAAGATGTCGATAAAGCAGAATTTTATTTACGCACTGGCAGTCTGCCTAATTAAACGATAAATTCGTTACTCACTCAAAGTCGGTTAATCAGCAAGCCAAATAAAAGTAGCGATTCTACCGGTAAGACCACTTTGCTGCGGAGTCATTGGATGGTGACAAGCATAGCGATACGAATAGAATCTTTGTGGTTCAGCGTAGGTGCAAAGTCCGCTCTGCACCACCTCTCCTACAGCAAGACGCTGCAATATCACTGCCGCAATGCCATTTAAATCGGCCTGAAACTTACCCTCTTCGGCACTGGCAACAAAATAAGTGGAACTAAAAGGATAGGCACACAGAAATTGGCTACGCACTTCACTGCCGACCGTAAAATGGGCTTGGGAAATCGCCGGACCAATCCAAGCTTTCACCGACGCCAAATTAGAGGATTTACGCAAACTAATTTGCTGTAAGGTCTTTTCGATAATCCCCTCCAGCAAACCTCGCCATCCGGCATGAATCGCTGCTACCCAAGCTCCGTTCGTGTCCGCAAGCAGAATAGGCATACAATCGGCCGTCATAATCACACAGGGTTGCCTTGGCTGATCGGTCCAAACCGCATCGGCAATCGGCCCAGCATCTGACTCGAGCAACTGATTGGCAGCATAATAATCTGGCAGATATACCATATCTGTGGTGTGCTGTTGTTGCAGCCAAAGCGGCTTAGCCGGCAACAACTGTTCAATCAGCAGGCGGTTTTGCAGTACCTGTTGCGGATTATCTTGCACATGCAAGGCGGGATTAAGCGACGCATAAGGCGGCGAACTTAAACCGCCTTGTCGCGTAGTCGCAAAGGCATGAATTTTAGATGAATCCGACCAATCTGGTTGGATTATCGGAATTGACGAACGCATTCACTGCCTCGTTTAATCCGGAATATCGTCATCCGTGACCCACTCCACTTCCACACCATAGTCGTAATCAAACTCATCATAACCCAACTGCTGTTCCTCAAAGATTTCCACGTCTTCACGCAGAATATCGACCAGCTCCATCATGTCATCCGGCATAGGCGCTCGCCATTTCATCACTTTGCCGCTCAGTGGATGCGTCAAGCTTAAAGCACCGGCATGCAACGCTTGGCGTTGAAACGCCCGCAAGAATGCAACAAACTCGGCATTCATACGCTTTGGAATTCGGAAACGGCTACCATACACTGGGTCGCCTACCAACGCGTAACCCAAGTGCGCCATGTGGACACGAATCTGATGCGTACGCCCGGTTTCTAACTTCACACGCACACGTGTGTGCGCGCGAAAATGCTCCAACACACGATAATGTGACACTGCTGGCTTACCACCTACTTCACGCACCGCCATTTTCTTGCGATCTTGTGGACTTCTCCCCAAGGGTTTATCGACCGTACCGCCTTTTTTTAAATTCCCCACCAGCACGGCGTCATAAATACGCTCAACCGCATGGCGCTGCAATTGCTCGACCAAATGCGTCTGTGCAGGCACCGTTTTAGCAACCACCATCAAACCGGAGGTATCTTTATCTAAACGATGCACAATACCTGCACGCGGTACTTCACGCAGTGGCGGATGATAATGCAGCAAAGCATTCATCAGCGTACCATCAGGATTTCCTGCGCCGGGATGAACCACCAATCCAACAGGCTTATTAAGCACCAAAATCGCACTGTCTTCGTAAACAATATCCAAGGCAATCTCTTGCGCTTCAACCTGCGTGCTATCCTCAAGAAGCACGATTAGCTTAATTTTTTCGCCGCCCAAAACAGCATGACGCGGCTTTTGACAAACCACGCCATCCATCTCAACCAACCCATCTTTAATCCAGCTTTGGATACGGCTACGCGAGTAGTCCGGAAGCTGCTGCGCTAGAATCGCGTCCAAACGCTGTCCAATCGCCCCATCGGGGATGGATATGTGCAAAACCTGTTCAGACAAAAAGTTCTCCTTAATTTAGTCTTTAACGCGCTTTAAAGCTCATCAATTCAGCCATGGCGAGAGCGCTTAAACTCGGCCATTAAAGCCACGTTCAACCACTTTGCAGACGGGCCGAGAAAGAGTGTTTTCTAAACCTATCCCGCCAATAATTTATGATATACTCGACGGCAATTTTGATTATGTCGTATTGTACAAAAGAATGATGAAAAAAACGTTTTTATCCGCACTTATCGCGGCAAGCATTTCACTTAGCGGTTGCTCGTCTATTTCTAGCTTGATTGACAAGCCAGACGAAGACAAAACTGTTGCCGAATTTTATGAAGATGCAACCAGCGCCTTTGAAGCGGAACAATGGGACGCCGCCATAGAAGAATACGAAAAACTGAAAGCGTATTTCCCATACGGCAGCTATGCGGAACAGTCTTATCTTGAGCTGGCGTATGCGTATTATCGGTATGATGAACCCGAATCAGCTATTCGCGAACTTGAAGAATTTATGCGCTTGTTCCCTAAACATGAAGAATTGGCTTATGCCTATTATCTTCGCGCCTTAGCAGCCGACTCAATTACCCGAAGCTGGCTCGACAAGTTCATTACCGATCCAGCCACGCGTGACGCCAAATCTGCTGACCGTGCTTATGGCTACTATACGGATTTAATTAACCGCTTTCCAAATACCGATTTTGCTCGCCAAGCATCACAACGCCTGTTAGTACTTCGCAATCAGATGGCACGCCATGAAGTGCAAGTTGCACAGTTCTACCTAGAACGCGAAGCCTATTTAGCGGCTGCTAACCGTGCGCGCCGTGTTTTGGAAGACTATCCAAACGCTGCCGAAACTGGCGAAGCCATTCGCATCCTTGCCTATTCTTACGACAAAATGGGAATGACCCAAAATCGTGATGACGCCTTAAAAGTTTACTCGCTTAACCGCGACAAACTGTCGATGACCAAAAGTTCCGATGAAAACATGAAAGACATAGCCAAACCGAATCGAACCTATTGGGATCGTTTTGTTGATAGCTTCAAAAACCTCTTCGGCGGTTAATCAGCATCCCTATTTGTGAAGATGTGAAAGGCGCTCGGAAGATTTCCGAGCGCCTTTTTGTTAAGCGCGACAGATGCACGCCCAATCCAGTTTATTCTTGATACCCGCTGGTAATCGGATAACGGCGATCACGCCCAAACGCGCGATAAGAAACACGCACACCAGGCGCTGATTGACGACGCTTATACTCCGAACGGTCAATCAAGCGAATAACACGCCGTACCTCCTCTTCCGCATACCCCATCTCGACAATCGCTTGTGGCGCTTTATCTTCTTTGACATACGCTTTGATAATCGCATCTAAACAGTCATAATCTGGCAAAGAGTCCTGATCCGTCTGGTCAGGTCGAAGTTCAGCCGAAGGCGCACGAGTAATCACCCTCTCAGGAATCACTGACGAAAGCGAATTGCGGTATTTAGCTAACGCATAGACCAGTGTTTTCGGTACATCTTTGAGTGGTGAAAACCCACCCACCATATCACCATATAACGTCGAATAACCGACCGCGACTTCCGATTTATTGCTGGTCGCCAACACCATTTTTCCCTGTTTATTCGACATCGCCATCAATAAGGTACCGCGAATTCTTGCCTGCAAATTCTCCTCAGTAATGTCCGCCTCAGTTCCAGCCAGCGTTGCTTGGAGCGCAGTCTCAAATGCTTGATACATCGACTCAATTGGAATCGATTGATATTTCACCCCCATTGTCTTCGCCTGTTCAGCAGCATCGTCTTGACTGATTTGCGCTGTATAACGAAACGGCATCATCACCGCCTCCACCTTACCTGCACCGAGTGCATCGACCGCAATCGCCAGCGTCAAGGCGGAATCAATGCCACCAGAAAGCCCTAAAAGCACACCCGAAAAACCATTTTTGGTCACATAATCACGCACGCCGCACAACAACGCTTGATAGACCCGTGCCTCATCCTGATAAAGTGCTGCCTGCTCCCCTGGCAAAATAACCACTGCGTTATTTTGCTTGACAACATTGACAGTCGCCAAAGTGCTCGTAAACTCGGCTGCCTGCACACAAACATCGTTATCGGCACTTAGTGCAAAAGAGCCGCCATCAAAGACCAACTCATCTTGCCCGCCGACTTGGTTGACATAAACAATCGGCAAACCGGTCTCACTCACACGGTGCCCTAAGGTTGCTAAGCGATCCTGATGCTTTTCTTGCGAGAACGGCGATGCATTTAAAGTGAGTAGAACCTCCGCACCAGCTTGTTTTGCCTGAACGGCCGGAGAAATCTTCCAAATATCTTCGCAAATCAGAATACCGAATTTAATCCCTTTATATTCAACCACGCAATCTTGCTTGCCGGAATTAAAATAGCGCTGTTCATCAAACACACTGTAATTTGGTAAATGCTGTTTAACATAGCTGGCGACTAAATTTTGATTGGCGATAAACGCCGCCATATTAAAACGTTCACCAAGCTGATCCATCATTGGATAACCGACCACACAAGCAATATCATGGCACGCATCCACAATCTGTAACAAAGCTTGTTCAACCTGCGGATAAAGCGCATCGCGCAATAACAAATCTTCTGGCGGATATCCGGTAATCGTCATTTCAGGAAACACGACCAAATCGGCATTTTGCTGCTTTGCTTGTGCCAGCGTTTGCAGAATCAACGCGACGTTTCCAGAGATATCACCCACTTTCGGGTTAATCTGCGCCATGATTAACTTAACGGTATCCGTCATGCGATTTCCTTTTAAGACAGGGCAAAAAGCCGCTTAAGATGCGTTAGACTGTTATGAATTGCAACTCATAACAAAGTTTGCCAGCGCCAAAGCAAGCACTCTACTTTAGCGCCGTTTTTGAATGGTCAACTATTGAAAGTTTTTCAACATTGCCGCACCCAAATCAGCTGGCGAATCAACAACACTCACCCCTGCTTTGCGTAACGCAGCAAATTTCGCTTCCGCCGTTCCTTTACCACCGGAAACAATTGCCCCGGCATGACCCATACGTTTTCCGGCCGGCGCAGTTACCCCGGCAATGTAAGCGACCACCGGCTTGGTAACATGCGTAGAAATAAATTCCGCTGCATCTTCTTCCGCTTGACCGCCGATTTCGCCAACCATAATAATCCCTTCAGTTTGCGGATCCTCCTGGAACAGGCGCAAGCAGTCGATAAAGTTCATCCCTTGAATCGGGTCTCCCCCGATACCAACACAAGTCGACTGACCCAGACCGTTCATAGTGGTTTGATGCACCGCTTCATAGGTCAAGGTACCGGAGCGAGAAACAATACCGATTTTACCCGGCAAATGGATATGACCCGGCATAATACCGATTTTGCACCCTTCACCATTATCTCCTGGGGTAATCAGACCCGGACAATTCGGACCGATTAGATAAGCATCGGAATTTTCCAATACTGCACGCACTTTAAGCATATCAGCCACCGGAATCCCCTCGGTGATACACGTTATCACTTTAATACCGGCAGCAATCGCTTCGATAATCGAATCGGCGGCGAACGCCGGCGGCACATAAATCATCGACGCTTGCGCACCGGCTTGTTCAACCGCTTCTTTAACCGTATTGAATACCGGCAAACCTAGATGCGTCTGTCCACCTTTTCCTGGCGTTACACCGCCGACCATTTTGGTGCCGTAGGCAATAGCCTGTTCAGAATGGAAAGTTCCCTGCTTACCGGTAAACCCTTGGCAAATCACTTTGGTGTCTTTATTAATTAAAATACTCATTTTTGATCAACCCTTACTTTGCCAATTCCACGACTTTTTTAGCCGCATCGGCAAGACCGTCAGCACTGACAATACTCAAACCACTCGTCGCCAATTTTGCTTTACCTAACTCAACATTTGTGCCTTCTAAACGCACCACCACCGGAATAGCCAAGCCGACTTCTTTAACCGCCTGAATAATCCCGTCTGCAATCAAATCACAACGCACGATACCACCGAAAATATTGACCAGAATCGACTTCACTTCTTTGGAAGACAGGATTAATTTAAAGGCTTCAGCAACACGCTCCGGCGTTGCGCCGCCGCCGACATCCAAAAAGTTAGCCGGTGAACCGCCGTTTAATTTAATCAAATCCATGGTCGCCATCGCCAGACCAGCACCATTGACCATACAACCAATATCACCGTCCAAGGCAATGTAATTCAACTGATGCTCAGATGCCTTCGCTTCGCGCTCATCCTCCTGCGATAAATCACGCATTTCCACCAATGCCGGCTGACGATAAAGCGCGTTGGCGTCGATATTCACTTTGGCATCCAGCGCAACCAAATGATTGTCCGCCGTCCGAACCAACGGGTTAATTTCTAATTGTGAAACATCTTTGTCTAACGCCAATTGGTAGAATTTATTCAACAATTGACCAAGCTGTTTAAACGCCTCGCCTTTTAACCCCAAAGCAAAACCTACTTCGCGACACTGATAAGGCATCACCCCAACCAGTGGGTCAATATGGACTGTAAAAATTTTCTCAGGACTGTGCTCCGCCACTTCTTCAATATCCATGCCGCCGGCAGCGGAAATAACAAAAGTGTGCTTTCGCGCAACGCGATCGACCAGCAGACTCAAGTAAAGCTCTTCTTCTATTTCAAGGGTCTCTTCGATTAAAAGCGAATTAATCGGCAACGCCTTACCGGCAGTCTGAATCGTGGCCAACTTGGAACCCAACAAACTCTGCGCCACTTGATATGCTTCCGCTTCAGATTTAACGAGCTTTACACCGCCCGCTTTACCGCGCGCTCCGGCATGAATTTGTGCTTTGACAACCCAAGTCTGAGAACCTATTGCCTGCAAAGCCTGAGGCAATTGCGCCAAATTTTCAATTAGCTCTCCCTTTGGGACAGCGATACCATATTGCGCAAACAACGCCTTGGCTTGATACTCGTGTAAATTCATTAACTAAACATCTCCGAAATTGGCGCGCGACATACGGTCTGAATGCGCCCGAACGAAAAGCCTGACAGACTTATCTGGCATTTATCGATACAGAATAAAATTGCGGTTATTGTAATTTTTTTATGGGCTTTTTGCATCCCTGATTGGGCGCAACTAAACGCTTTATCTTGCTCAGAGTGCTAAAATAGGGCAACTTTTCATACAAGCCTGCAACAGGAGTACTTTGTGCGCTCAATATTTTTATTTTTAATTGTGATAGTGGTGTTTTTATTGGTGATGGCGGTCATTAATAACCGTAGAACACGCATGGCAAAACAGGTGCACAAAAATACCCAGCATCCAGAGAAACCGAGCGAAAAAATGGTGCACTGCGAAGTTTGTCAAACCTACTTACCAGTATCCGAAGCGATTTGTGATGAGGAAAAATGCTTTTGTAATCAAAAACATTTACAAGAATTTAAACAAAAAAATTCGCGCTAAGCCAAAAATAAAAAAGCAACTACAAACGATTGGCTACATCGAAAAAGGGAATAAGTTGAACAAGTCAGTTGGAACTTATGCCGTGCTGTCCTTAAGAATGAATCTCAATAATTTTAGCGGTAAACAACACCGTCGCATCGGCCAATGGATGATTAAAATCGACAAGAACACGTCCATCATTAACTGCCTTAATCGTACCAGGAACCTCTTGACCTGTCGGCGTACTAAAGCCGATTACCTGTCCTTTTTGCGGCGGCATATCTAACGGAAAATCCGCCAAATCCATTGAATGAATATTTTGTGGATCAGAAAAGCCAAAAGCGCCTTCTGGCCCTATCGTCAATTTGGCGGTCGTACCTAATTCCAACCCGACCAATAACGCCTCGAGCTTATCTAAGAACTCGCCTTGCCCTAGTTGAAATCGAAGTGGGGCATCTTCTGGCGCTTCTTCCACCAAGCTTCCACCCAACAATTCCATTTTAAACGCCAGACTAATTTCACTATCAGCCTGCACGCGCGGCAATAAATCACTCATGCTATCAATCACTTACCAAATTTAATCAAAAGATTTATCAGGTTTTACCGAATAATGAAAACGGCTCTTCTGGAACATCTTGACAACGAATATTCCATTCCAATAAAGACTGACAAGTGCCACCAATACATTCCAAATCACTGGCTTTTAACTCCGAGCTGCTACGCATTTGACGCGAAGTAATGAAGTAGCCAATTGGACAGAGTTGCTTTGACACAGCACGCATTTTTTGTGATTCAAAGTTTTTAAAGCTTTCATTACTGGTTTGCCAAAGACGAAATTCATTTTCAGCGACTTTTTCACTCTGCACATCAGCGTCAAATTGCTGAATCGATGTGGCAATTGCACCAAGTCCATCACCAATTTTCTCTGCGCCGCCCTGCACCGAGCAGCCGGCCGCAAAAAACACCACAGAAAGCAGCACCATCGAGCTAGAAATTTTGGTTAAATTCATGAGAGAAGTATCTTTATTTTTGAAAAATTAATGGAACGCATCTTAGCAAATTTACGCCACTATTGCGCTAATATTTGCTCTTTAGCGCCTCTCTCAGAGATGATATAACACATATTGGTATTGACTTTTTTACCATCCACCAACAGTGACAATCCAAGTGCATCTTCCGGGTTAAGTCGAACATCCCCCTCATACACCCTAAGCAATTTACCACTCATGCAACTATAGATTTCCACTTTGCGATCCAAGCCCACCCAATCGGATTGAATATTTTTCGCTGTGTTAGCCACCTTGTCGCAACCGCTCAATCCGAGAAAACTGAATGAAACCAGTAGCGCTGCAGACAAAGCGAGAGGATTGGATGTTTTCTGATTTTCCATTATGAACCTCAAGTTAATCTGCACTCGGCGTATCATTCGTGGTTTTCGCTTCTTCATAAGCTTGCACCACCTTCTGCTTCGCGACTTGCGCCCCCTCTTTAGTCGCTTGCCACGCATCAAGATAAGTCTGCTTATCACTAACGGTCTCCACCACTTCTTGGGTACCTGACTTTACCGACTGCATGGTTTGCGATTCCTTAGCTTGCTGCGTCCATTGCGATACCGTTTCCTTGGTGGTTTCCCATGACTCTTGCGCCGTCTGTTTCGCGCTGTCTAGCCAGTCGGCTTGCACGCTCATCGGAGCAACGACCATAAACCCGAACAACATCAGTGGTAGCAACGGATTCTTAGTTGATTTTTGCATCATTTCACCTCTCTTATCATTGTTTAACTGATAATAATAACGCCTGCCAATTTTGCAACTGGCAGGCGCTGTATTCAATCATAACGCAATTATTTTGACTTATAGTCCATTAACATATTCCGCTACTGCCTGCATATCGCCATCTGATAAACCAGCAGCCATTGGCGCCATCATGCCAGTCATCGGACCAACTTGCTCACCTGACTTATAACGCTGCAATTTTTCAACAATCGCAGCAATCTCTTGACCGGCTAATTTAGGGCCCACACCGCCTTCACCAGCCGCGCCATGACAACCAACACAGGTCGCATAGACTTTCTCACCTGAAACCCCAGTGGCGGCTTCAGCCATCACCGCTTCAGCTTTAGCCTCAACCACTTTTTGCACTTCTTGCTCAACCGGCGCTTTTGCTGCTGGCGCTGGCATCGGATCCGCTAATGGCGCCTTCGGTGCCGCGACAGGCTCAGGCTGTTTAACATCCATCGCGTTATTCATTGCTTGACTGGTCTCTGCCGCCTTTGGCTCATCAGCACTCTGTTCAGAACACGCACTTAGAGACAACACGCCGGCCATAACCAGAAGTGCAAACATTTTTTTTGAAATCATTACTGACATAAATTTAACCTTTAGTCCCTTTTCATCAACCCAAAATGGGGCAACATATAAAATGGTGATTACTGACGGTTTTATCAACCTTTTCAGCTTTCTCGTTGTAAGTTGATTCAATATACCCAAGCGCGCAGAAACAGGCAAATGACAATTACACCCACAAACAAAAACCGCCCACTCACAATTGACGCAAACGTTTTTCAAGACGCTGTATCGAGACCGGTTGCAAAGTTTTTATCGGTTGCGAAAATATTGAAATACGTAACTCTTCAAGCAGCCAACGAATTTCGATTAAGTCTTCACGACCCGCATAGGCATTGTCTTGCAGACGTTCATTAAACAGATTCAACAAAGGCTGAAGCTGTCGAATCCCCTGCTGGTCTTTATTTGGATCTTGATCAATCTTCTCTAAACGTCTTTGCAACGCCTGAAGGTAGCGCGGCAGCTGTTGCAACCATTTATCAGGGGTGTTGCGTACAAAACCCGCCACAATTAAATCATCCAACTGTTGACAAATATCCGCCAAAGACAACAACCAGCGAGGATTAATCTTACCTTTCACTTGCTTAGCTATTTTTTGATGTTCAGTCAAAATTTCAGTAACTAATTTAGCCAGACTCTGCGCCTGTTCAATCCATTGCATACGCAACACCTCGAGCGCATCGTTAAACTGCTGCTGGGTGCGCAATTGCTCAGGATGCGCCACCAACTGAATTAAGGCACGGGTAATCACATCATCGGTTAAATCGACACAAGTCCCATAGGGCGCATAACAGAGGCAGGCTTTTTGAAGTGGTAATTTCTTCTGCAAATACTTCTCTTTATCCACCAACTCACGACGCAATAACGCCAACACCGCCTGCGCGTGCTGCTCTCTTGCTTCTTGCTGGTCAGCAAACAAACGCAAAACAATCTGTTCAGCTTCCATCGCCAAGGCAGGATAAGCAACCATCTCCAAACCCTTTTGCTTGATCGTTTTCTCCGGTGCCAAATCCCCAAAATCCCAGTGCGTAACCAGCACACTTTGCGCATTTTGTTTGGCTTGGTGGCGCTGAATTTGCGCCTCCACCAGATGTTGATAATCTCGTTTAAGCGCCAATAAATCCGCACTCCCTGCAATTTTCTTTTGCTTTGCATCAAACAAAATAAAGTACGGCGTTAAATGCAACGGCAACACCAATTCCCCAAAATCTTCGCTTCGTACCTTCTGATTGGCACGGCGGTTTAGCGCCCAAACCAACTGCGACAACCAAGGGACCGCTTGCCCTTGCTCGGTTTTCTGCGGTGACATATCACTAAGTACCAACTGCGCATATTGTGGCGCAGGTATAAACTGTTTTCGCAAAGATTTAGGTAATGCTTTGATATAACAAGAAATTTTTTCAATTAGCAACCCTGGAGTTAACCATTCAAAATCTTGCGGATTGAGTAAATTCAGCTGTTCTAGCGCAATATTGAAAATTGCACCGTCTTGTTTTTTACCGGGTTCAAAACGGTAATCAACAGCGATTTTAAGTTTATTTGGCAAAGCCACTTGGTCTGGAAAGTTCTGCTGCAAGTGGGCGTCAGCCTGCTGCTTCATCAACCACTCTTTACTGAGAAACAGCGCTTGCAATTGCTCGGGCGCGTTTTGCTCGGTCCGCTTAACCCATTTTTCAAACGCTGGCTGACTGTAGATATGCGTCGGAATACGTTCAGCATAAAACTGATATACCTGTTCATCATCAACCAACAAATCCAAACGTCGTAACTTGGACTCCAGGCGTTCAACCTCCTCCACTAAGCGACGGTTATGCACAAAAAACGCCGCTTTGGAAGACAATTCCCCCTCGACCAAACCATGGCGTAAAAAAAGCTTATGCGCATCCTGCGGATTTATCGGCCCATAATTACAGTGGCGTCGCGTAATAATCGGCAACCCAAACAAGGTTAACGATTCATAAGCACCGACTTGCCCAGATTTCTTTTGCCAATGGGGATCCGCATAGCTCCGCTTGATTAAATGCGGCGCTAACTGTTCAACCCAACGCACATCGATTTGCGCATTCGTGCGCGCAAACAATTTTGAGGTTTCCACCAATTCTGCAGACAAAATCCACTTTGGACGTTTTTTAAACAGCACTGAACTAGGGTGTATAAACAACTTGGTATTACGCGTGCCAAGATAGGAACGCTCATCATCCAACATGGCAATATTACCGAGTAGACCAGAAAGCAAAGCACGATGCAGAGCAGTCGAATGCAGATCACTTAGGCGCTCACTCAGCTTATTCCCCTCTTTAACCTCTTCATAAAGATGAAGCTCGCCAACGTGCATACCGATGCGTTTCAAGCTCTGTTCCAACTGAATGGTTAACTCATGCCACTCTTTCATACGAATATACGATAGAAAATTGGTCCTGCAGAGTTTACGCAACTTACTTTGCGATAGATGACGACGTTGATGCTCGTAAAAACGCCACAAATTCAAGAAAAACAAAAAATCCGAACGCTCGTCATCCCACTGCTTGTGCGCTTGGCGCGCCGTTTGCATATTGGTTTCATTAAGATCGCGTGGGTCTTGAATACTGAGCACGCTGGCGAGCACAATGACCTCTGCCAAAACGCCATTCTTTTCCGCTTGCATGACCATTTTGGCAACGGCTGGCTCAATCGGCAACTTAGCAATTTTGCGCCCTTCTTCGGTTAAACGACGTTTCTCATCCAAGGCACCGATTTCATAGAGTTGGCGAAAGCCATCATTGACCGACTTATCATTCGGCGGCTCAATAAACGGAAAGTTTTTAACTGAACCCAAGCGCAGTTGCGCCATGGTCAGAATAATTGATGCCAACGAGGTACGCTGAATCTCTGGGTCGGTAAACTCTGGCCGGCTCTTAAAATCCTCTTCATCATAAAGACGAATGCAAATTCCTTCACTCACTCGCCCACAGCGACCTTTACGCTGATTCGCCGAGGCTTGTGAAATTTTTTCAACCGGTAGACGCTGAATTTTAGAGCGCACGCTATAACGACTGATACGCACTTGTCCCGGGTCGATAACGTATTTAATTCCCGGCACGGTCAGAGAAGTCTCAGCCACATTAGTCGAAAGAATAATCCGCCGTTTCTGCGACACTTGAAACACTTTATTCTGTTCCGCCATCGACAAACGAGCGTACAAAGGGACAATTTCAGTATTTTTTAAATTGCGCTTACGCAGCACTTCCGCGGTTTCTTTAATATCACGCTCGCCAATCTGAAAGACCAACACATCGCCAAAGGGATCTTCATGCTCAAGTTCGTCTACCGCATCGGCAATCGCGGTTGCCATATCCTGCTCAATCGCATTACCCACCTCATCTTCATAAGGGACTAGAGGCCGATAACGCACTTCAACCGGGTAGGTACGCCCTGAAACCTCAACAATCGGCGCCGGCTTACCATTGAGCGCAAAATGCTTTGCAAAACGCTCGGTATTAATGGTAGCCGAGGTAATAATCACTTTCAGATCTTGGCGTTTTAATAAAAGCTGCTTGAGAATCCCCAACAGAAAATCGATGTTGACACTGCGCTCATGCGCTTCGTCGATGATGATGGTGTCATATTGATTCAAAAACGGGTCGTTTTGAATTTCAGCCAGCAAAATGCCATCGGTCATCACTTTAATCAAACTATGCGCTTTTACTTGGTCAAGAAAGCGTACCTGATAACCCACCAAATCCCCAACCGTACTGCCGAGCTCTTCCGCAATCCGCTCAGCCACACTGCGTGCCGCAAGACGGCGTGGCTGCGTACAACCAATTTTGCCAAACACTCCCTGCCCTGCCGCCAAACACAGTTTAGGAATTTGCGTGGTTTTACCTGACCCTGTCTCGCCAGCGATGACGACCACTTGATTATTTTTAATTAATTCAATCAGCTCTTCTTTCCGAGCGGAAACCGGAAGATTTTCTGGGAAAGAAATTTGCGGTATTTTTTGCACACGAGAGCGTGCATTTTCAATAGATTTTGACAA
Source organism: Thiosulfatimonas sediminis (assembly GCF_011398355.1). Taxonomy (GTDB): domain Bacteria; phylum Pseudomonadota; class Gammaproteobacteria; order Thiomicrospirales; family Thiomicrospiraceae; genus Thiomicrorhabdus; species Thiomicrorhabdus sediminis_A. The sequence goes on along the minus strand of NZ_AP021889.1, from coordinate 1,245,205 downwards.
TCGACTTAACCAAGCCGAACTCATGCTTTCCTCAAGGCTTTCAATAACTTCAGGCTTTTCTCTTAGCCCATTCGATAGCGTATACCTATCAAAAATCAGACATTCTTGATTGATAAAACGTATCAGTTCACTTTTTTTCTTAGGGAAATTCAATAACATAGGTTGACTAGCGCGTATTTTTCCGCATAATATAAACAAAATCTAATATAGATATAAAATTGACTTATGAATAACCAAAAGTATTTATTAAGTCAGTGGTATTCGGTTTTCGATACCGATCTATTATTAAGTGGGCCTTACCATCAAATCGGTAAAGTCCAGCATTATAGCAAATTCAAAATACAAGGCTTTAACTATGAAAATACGCCAATTATTTGATTATGACACTTGGACATACACCTACTTGCTTTGGGATGAGACAACCAAAGAAGCGGCGGTAATTGACACCGTCATCGAACAAGTTGAACGCGATATGCAGCATATTGAGGAGTTGGGGCTTAAGGTTAAGTACCTACTTGAAACGCATATCCACGCCGACCACATTACTGGTGCGGGCCCATTGCGTAAACGTACAGGCGCAGAAATTGTGGTTCACAAAAACTCTGAATCGCAATGCGCGGATGTTTTAGCCGTAGAAGGTGATTGTTTCTTACTGGGTGACCAAGAAATCCGTGTATTGCACACACCAGGTCATACCAATACCGATATCACTTACATGATAGATGGCGCGGTATTTACCGGGGATACGTTATTAGTACGCGATTGTGGACGCACCGATTTTCAACTCGGTAGCAACGAAGATATGTACAACTCTTTGACTAACAAATTATTCACATTGCCAGAAGAGACGATGGTGTTCCCTGCGCACGACTATAAAGGTTTTACTCAGTCAACGATTGGCGAAGAAAAACAATTTAATGTCCGTGCCGGTGCAAACAAGTCATTCCAAGACTTCTCTACGATTATGGACAATCTAAATTTACCACGCCCGAAACGAATTGATATTTCAGTCCCTGGCAACTTGAAATGCGGTAACTTAGACGACGAGTAAAGATTATTCTTCACACTGCTCGCTTTACAAAAAAGGCCGGTAAATTCGCATTTACCGGCCTTTTTTTTGCGCAAAACCAAAATAGTTTGCTTAATGCACTTCCAACACTTCTACTTTGTAATGCAGCGTTTTACCAGCCAATGGATGGTTACCATCTAAATACACTTTGTCTTCAGTCACATCGATAATGCGAAATAACACCGTTGTTCCATCTGGGTCTTCTGTCTCTACCGCTGAACCAACTTCAATCTCGACGTTATCGTCAAAATTATCTGGACCAGCAAAGACGATTAAATCCTCATCCACCAACCCATAAGCCTTTTCTGGAGGCAAGGTTAACTTAGCTTCAAAGCCTGGCTCTTCACCTTCTAAAAACTCTTCCAAACCTGGAATAATCTCGCCTTCGCCTTGAATGTAAATAACCGGTTCAATATCGAACGTTGAATCAATCAGATTGCCTTCTTCATCACGCAACTCGTAATGAAACGAGACACGGCTACCCTTTTTAATCTTCATAAATCGCTTAGCTCCCACTTGGCTGGTCATGTGCTCAGAAACCTGCGCTGAACTAACAGAATAAAGCATTTGTTAGTTCAGCGCAGGTTCCTTAAAATAAGCGCTTATTTTACTGCAAAGGGAAAAATGATGCGTCAGATATTAATGGATACTGAGACCACCGGTTTTGATCCACTCACAGGTGACCGAATTATCGAAATCGGAGCAGTTGAATTAATCAAACGTCGCCTAACTGGCAACAATTATCACCAATTCATCAACCCTCAAAGATCCATTCCTGAAGACGCTATTAAGGTACACGGCATCACCGATGAACGCGTCGCCAACGAACCTAAGTTCGCTGAAATAATTGATGACTTTATGCAGTTCATACAAGGGGCGGAAGTCATTATCCACAACGCCCCCTTCGATGTCGGCTTCATCAATCACGAACTCTCGCTACTCAAACATAATCGTTGGGGCAAACTAGAAGACCACTGCCGCATCACCGATTCTTTGAAGATGGCGGCAAAAATGTATCCTGGCCAGCGAAACAATCTCGATGCACTATGCCGCCGTTTGTATATTGACAACAGCAACCGTACATATCACGGCGCATTACTCGATTCGGAAATCCTAGCCGATGTCTACCTAGCCATGACTGGCGGACAAACCGATCTGTTGCTCGACAACCAATACGGTAACCAAGTGCACAGTTCCAGCACCCTACCGACACAAAATAACCAAAGAGCCTCGCTGAAAGTGATTCACGCCAATCACCAAGAGTTGGACAGACACCAACAAAAGCTTGCAGAAATCAGTAAAAAAGTCGGCCGCGAACTTAACTGGTGAAAGCCAGTTACGATTTGAATTGATCCATTGCAAGATTGGCCAGTTCATCCACCCGTTCGTTTTCCGGGTGGCCTGAATGCCCTTTAACCCAACACCATTCAATTTGATGAGCACCAATCGCGGCATCCAAACGCTGCCATAATTCTTTATTCTTAACCGGTTTATTGGCAGCTGTTTTCCAGTTTTTCTTTTTCCAGTTCTCAATCCAAGCGGTAATGCCGTTTTTGACATACTGAGAATCGGTCGTTAAAACAACATAACAAGGCTTGGTTAAGGCCTCTAAAGCCTGAATGGCGGCCATCAACTCCATCTGATTATTCGTCGCCTCCGCCTGCGCGCCAAATAACTCTTTTTTATGCTCACCATATATCAATAACGCCCCCCAACCGCCTAAACCAGGGTTACCACGGCAACCGCCATCGGTATAAATTTTCACCACCGGTAAACTCTTTTGTGTCATCACATTCCCTTAGTTTTATTTTTTAATTTGTGTACGCTTTGCACTGGCTACCTTGCGGCTAACAGCACTGCCACTAATCGATTGCCAACGCGGCATCTGCCATTTACGTCCAACCAACGTCGGCGCATCAACTTTCTTTTTGGCCAGCAGGCAATACGCATTACCAAATTCAAATCCTAATGCCTTGCACATTCGCTCAATACGCTGCAATAAACGCGACCAAAAACCGGCATTATTCGGCTGACTTGAACAGCGTATCGGCGTGTAATCCAAACGCTTAATTTCATACCCCAAGACGCGTAACCACTCTTGTAATTGACTTGGCAAAATTAAATTCGCACGCCCAAACAGCGGATTACGAGAAAACCAGCGGTGCCGCCAAACCCAACAGCCTTGAGGATTAAAACCGCTAATCACCAAATGCCCTTCTGGCAACAACATCGCATCTAACTGGCGTAATAAATAATGCGGATCATCGGCGCTTTCCAATGTATGCGGCAATAAAAACAGATCAATTTTATCCTTACCAATCGGCAGATAATCCAAATCGGCCTGCACAAATTGCACACCGTCATTGAGTAAATTGGCAGCAGGATAAACCGAATCGAGCAAAACTTTGACATTCACTCGACTGTGCAACATCAAATTTTCATCCGAAATACAGCCAATCTGCAGCACAAAATAACCAAATACGTTATTTAATGCTTGATCAATTAGAACGCGCTCATCCGCGTAAACTTGGTTTAATGGCGCTTGCGCGAAAAGCCGCTTTAGCTGTTGTTGAAAACTGGCAGACATATAAGCCTCTTAAAAATTGGGCGAGGTTAAGGCGATTTCATCAGTTATTTTTATAGGCTACTCAATAACTTCACCTACAAATTTAATGACAAATCGCACAATTTCGCATAGAAATAATTATTTTTAGCCATTAAAATCCCTGCAGATTATAAATACATGGTTTCGTCATCAATGATAAAAATAGCAGGCCTTCCCGCATTGGTCGGTACCTATGATAACTATATTTGGGTTATGTATGATAGCACTCAAGGCTTAGCATGGATTGTCGACCCCGGCGAAGCCCGGCAAGTTATTGATTTTTTACAGCAAAACCAGCTGCAAGCAGCCGCGATTTTAATCACTCACCGACATTTTGATCACATTGACGGTGTCGCGGAAATTAAAGCAAACTATCCCGACTGCGTGATTTACGGCCCACAAAAAACGCCTTTTACGTTGATCGAAAAGCGCCTAAGTGAAGGCGAACAAATCACCCTAAATCCAGATTTACACTTCCGCGTACTAGACACTCCTGGGCACACAGAAGACCATATCAGCTATGTTAACGAAAAATGGCTTTTTTGTGCCGACACCTTATTTACCGGCGGTTGCGGACGGATTTTGGGCGGTACGGTTGAACAATTTGCCAACTCCATTTTAAAACTGCGTGCGCTCAATGAGGACTTATTGTTCTATTGCGCGCATGAATACAGTGCAGACAATCTGGCGTTTGCCACCTATGTCGAGCCCGAAAATACTGCATTACAACAACGCCTCAATCAACTACACGTTAATTATCCGGCGTTGCATGACGGTAACGTCGATACGCTCGGTTTAGAAAAGCGCACCAATCCATTTATGCGTTTTGACACCCCCGCTTTAAAAGCCAAATTAATCGCCAAAGGCAGCAAAGACTGCCCAGCTGAACTCTTTGCCACTTTACGTGCCTGGAAAGACCGAGTGGACCAAGGAATAGAAAAAATTACTGTTGACGAAAAACAATCATGAAAAATCGCTCTGCACACTCTGTGACCTCATTGACACGAAAAATCTTACCCATCTGCCTCTTTAGTGGCCTAATATTGAATCTCAACGGCTGCGTCTCTGTGCCCATGTTGGACGAAAAAAGAGCACAGCAACAAGACCGCTACGTACAGCCAGTGCAAAGCATCGCAAAAGCCCCGATTACACGTCCACAAACGAACAAATCAAGCACGCTCTATTTAAACGACAAGCCTCAAATAAAACAAGAAATTGAAGCGCAATACCGAGAAGTCACGAAACCAGAACCTCATACAAACTTATGGGCGACATTTTCCGGCAGCTTTGATCTGGTGTACGCCAATGAAGGCCATTTCGAACACTCCGTTAGCTACTACAAAAAACGTCAAAAACACCTTATTGAGGTCTCCAAACGAGCCAAACCTTACCTGTATTACATTGTAGAAGAGGTTAAAGCGCGCAATATGCCATTAGAAATCGCGCTCTTACCAATGGTAGAAAGTGGCTTTAAAGCGCACGCAAAATCACACGCGCAAGCTTTAGGCTTATGGCAATTCATGCCCGCTACCGGCAAAAGCTTAGGTCTGGAAAACAACTGGTGGTACGACGGACGTCGAGATGTGGTTAAAAGCACCGAAGCGGCTCTCACCTATCTACAACGGCACTATGACAATACACAAGACTGGCTACTCGCCCTAGCGTCTTACAATGCGGGATATGGCAATGTACTCAAAGCGATTAAACGCTATCAAGCACAAAATGCTAAAACAGAGACCATGCCAAGCTTTTGGCAGATCAGTCCTTATCTTCCGCGTGAGACACAAAATTATGTGCCAGCGCTTTTATCAATTGCCTATCTAATCGAACATAACACCAAATATGACATCGCCATTGAACCGATTGCCAATCAGCCATTTTTCGATGTTATCGAATTAAACCATCAAATCTCGTTAAGCGCCGTTGCCGCCAATACCAAAATTTCTGCTGATTTACTCGCAAAACTCAATCCGGCTTATGTGCGTCAAGCAACGCCGCCACAAGGGCCGCACCACATTCTTTTGCCGATTGAAAAACAGTCCCTGTTCAACCAAGCCTATCGGCAAAATGCACAAAGCTTTGAGGTACATTGGCAACGGCATCGCATCCAAAATGGCGATTATTTAGGCAAAATTGCCAGCCATTATGGCACTTCAGTTAACGCCATTAAAAAACTCAACCGGATGAACAGCAATTTCTTGCGTGTTGGACAGACCTTACTGATTCCGATTGTCAGCGACAATAGCAGCTTAATCGCGACCAACAAAAGCAACCCGCTTAAGACATTACAACCTTCAGCATCGGCACCAGCGGCACCGATGCCTGTAAAATCTGAAGCCCAAAAGCACAACAAGCCATCGTCTTCGCCGTCCATTCAAGAAAAAATAATATATCAGGTGAAATCAGGCGATACGCTGAGCGAAATTGCCCAGCAAAACGGCGTTGAAATTCAACAGCTGCGTGAGTGGAATCGCTTAGCCAAGAATGCACCGCTCCACATTGGACAAACCATCGTGATGGATAAGGCTGCGATGCAAAATCAACAACTGATTCATCAAGTAAAATCAGGCGAAACCCTGAGCGAAATTGCACTCGCCCACGGTATCGAAGTCAAACAGATTATGGCGTGGAACCAACTTTCTTCGGCTAAAAACATACGCCCCCATCAAGAACTGCGTATTTGGCTTGGTCCCAAAATGTCCAAACACCAACAATATATTGTTCGCAATGGCGATAATCTTTGGGCGATTGCCAAAGAGTTTGAATTAAGTGTTGAAGGACTGGCACAGTACAATCAAATGACGTTGAAAACGTTATTGCAACCCGGGCAAGTGATTAAAATTCCATTTAACACCATTTAATTCGGCCTTAAAAATCTTTACTGCAAAACCTAATAAGACGCAAAACAACTCAATTAAGACTTATTCAGCGTCTTCTTAAATCTAACCTTTTCGCGATGGGTATTTGTTAGAATAGAATTCCTCTCTAAAACCAGCAAGGCTCATTTGGCGCTTTTAGAGAACCGTTATAGCAAAGACAAAACGTTCTGGCTAAAACAGCGATTTTTTTCTGAAAAACGATTTTATCGATTAGGTTAGTTATGCGCACACAGCTCAAGACACTTTTGACTTTCATCCAGCAACACGGTTTGCGTTTTAGCCTCCTGGGTTGTCTCTTTCTAGCCAGTTTCGTAATGTCGGCTCAGGCGCAGCCACTGAGCATTGAACAAAAAGCCTATATCGATGCATACGAAGCAATCAAACGCAACGACCGCGCAGCCATCGCCAGTTACAAACAACAACTACAAAATTACACCCTATATCCCTATGTCCTCTATCACGATTACCGGGTCAATATTGATAGCACCCCACCGCGGGTTATCGAGTTTTTCCTCAATCGCTACCAAGACCTATACCTTAGCGACAAACTCCGCACCCATTGGTTAAAACACCTTGCCGCAACCAAGCAATGGCCGGAGTATCTGCTGCACTACACACCACAAAACAGCCAATCGTTACAGTGCAATTTCTACCACGCGAGCATTGCCTTTGGAACGGATGCACAAAAAGAAAAGGCCATTAGTGCCGCACAGCAGCTTTGGCAAAGTTTAATTGAGATTCCAGAAGCCTGTGTTAGTGTGGAAACCGCGCTGCGTAACCAGAAGAAATTCACTGCTCAAATGGTTTGGAATCGAATTACGCTTTTGATTCAGAAAAAACAGTTTAGTCGTGCACAAGACGCGAGCAAAGACCTATCCAATGCCGACAAAAAAGTCGTTAACGCTTGGATAAATATTGTGCGCAATCCAAATTTAACGAGCAAAGAAATTACAACCATTAGCGGCTTTGCCCGCAAAGAAGCGTTTATACAAGCTGTACCTTACCTTGCGAGCCAAAATCCGCAGTTGGCACAAAGTGCTTTAGCAGAGTTTGCCGAACCTTATGGCTTAAATCAAAGTCAACGCATTGATATTCAACGAAAAATTGCATTACGCAGCGCCTATCGTTACCAAGAGGAAGCGAAAGCACTGCTTGAAAACGTCAACACCCAGGGTAACGGCAGCGAAGAAACCATACGTTGGCAAGCACAAATCGCTCTGCGCAATTCGCGATGGATTGATTTACTCGACACGATTGAGTTGATGAGTAAAGAAGAACAAGATAGTAACCAATGGCGTTATTGGCGGGCCCGCGCGCTTGAGGCACGAGGGGATCAGAAAACCGCACACACGCTCTACCAAACTCTTGCTCAGAAACGAAACTATTACGGTTTTCTTGCCGCAGACCGAATTCGATTACCCTACCAATTTAATCCCGAAAAAAATACCCAACTCGACCAGACCGCATTAATTAAAAAATACCCAGCTCTGCAAAGAATTGCTGAATTAATTGCCGTTGACTGGGTCAAAACAGCACAAGTCGAGTGGCACTATTTTTTACCCAATGTTGCCCCTGATGAGCTTATTTCAATCGCCACCTTAGCCAAGCAGTGGGAACAGTACCCACACGCCATTCGCAGTTTAGCGCTGGCCAAAGAGTGGGATCATATTAATTTACGCTTTCCAACCCCTCATAAAGAGCCGGTCATGGAAAATGCCAAAAAGAACGACATTGAAGCGGCGTGGATTTACGGGATTATCCGCCGTGAAAGTGCATTTAACGAAGACATTCGTTCATCAGCAGGTGCCGTCGGGCTCATGCAAATTATGCCGAAAACCGCTAAATACATAGGTAAACGTATCGGCAACGACAAAACCTCGATTTATGCACTAACTGAAGCGAAAAACAATATTCAACTTGGCAGTGCCTATATGCGTTATCTGTCCGATAAATACAACGATAACAAAGTACTCGCTACCGCAGCGTATAACGCAGGGCCTCATCGAGTGGCCCAGTGGACGCAAAATCTACTTAAGCTTGATGCTGATCAATGGGTGGACTCTATTCCGTTTACAGAGACCCGTAACTATGTCAAAGCAGTATTAGAGTACACCACAGTATTCAATTCTTTGTTGCACGGACAATATGCTCGCTTAAGCGATCAAATGCCGGCGATTGGTAGCGATAATAAACTGGCGGAAAAGTAAGAACAGATGCTGAAAAGATAGGCAAAAAAAACCACGGAACTTACCAATCCGTGGTTCTAAAAAACTTATCTCATAAGAAATAATCAGAGGAGGATACTCATGAAGAAACATGAATGGGCTTAGTATATAAGCGTTCTCTAATCATGTCAAACATTAATATAAATTAATTACTCATTAATTATTTCTATACGCAAAAACCCTTAACACCAAATACTTTTAGCTACGCATTAAGCCTCGCTTAACCCTTTGATTTCAAAATAATTTCAAACCAATAGTATAAATAGCACGACAATCCCAATTTTCAAGAATCCATTAAAGTCGACGCCAAGTTGTGCCCTGCGCACTGTCTAACAACTCAACTCCTTGCTCTTTCAACTGGTCGCGAATCTCATCAGAACGCGCAAAATCTTTATTCATGCGAGCCAATTTACGTTCTTCAATTAAAGCGTCAATCTGCGTATCGTCTAAATCCGACGTTGAAGGTTGCAATTTAAAGAAGCTCTCCACCGGCTGTTCAAGTAAACCAATTTGATTGGCCAACTTAATCAATAAACCGGCTAGGCTTGAATCTTTAGTTTTATTAACCTCTTTTGCCAACTCAAACAGCACCGCCATCGCTTTTGGTGTATTAAAGTCGTCATTCATTACCGCAATAAAATCCGTTTCAAACTGCGTATCCTGAGCCGCCGAAGAAATTGTGACCTCTTGCAGCGCTGAATAAAGACGAGCGACCGATGCTTTAGCAATATCCAAATTTTCTTCCGAGTAGTTCACCGGACTGCGGTAGTGGCTGGCCAACAAGAAATAGCGTACCACTTCAGGATGATAGACTTTAAGCACTTCACGAATTGTAAAAAAGTTGTTTAATGACTTAGACATTTTTTCATCATCAATTCGCACAAAACCACAATGCATCCACGTATTAACATAATGTTCACCCGTCGCACATTCCGATTGGGCAATTTCATTTTCATGGTGCGGAAAAGTCAAATCCATTCCACCACCATGAATATCAAAATGGTTGCCTAAGCATTTGGTCGACATCGCTGAACATTCAATATGCCAGCCTGGGCGGCCCTCTCCCCAGCTTGATTGCCATGCAGGTTCGTCAGCCTTAGACGCTTTCCACAACACAAAATCCATCGGGTCTTGTTTAACACTGTTCACATCAACGCGCGCACCCGCTTCCAAATCCTCCAATTGCTTACCAGAGAGACGGCCGTAATTTTCAAACGCATTCACTTTAAAATAGACATCGCCATTACTTGCCGGATAGGCAAAACCTTTCTCAATTAACGCTTGAATCATATGTCGGATTTCATCCATATGCTCCGTGGCTTTTGGTTCCATATCCGGGCGTAGTACATTCATCGCGTTTTCATCGGCATGCATTTCAGCAATCATACGTGTCGTCAGCGATTGAATGGATTCGCCATTTTCCAAAGCGCGCTTAATAATTTTGTCATCAATATCGGTGATATTGCGCACATAGGTCACCTCGTATCCTAAAGCTCGTAGATGACGAACGACGGTATCAAACACCACCATCACTCGCGCATGCCCAATATGACAGAGATCGTAAACCGTAACACCACAAACATAAATACCCACTTTATTGGCGTGAATTGGGGTAAACAGTTCTTTTTGACGGGTCTCGGTATTAAAAATCTGTAGGCTCATTTGGGTTCCTGTACGAGGGTTAAAAGGTCGGGATCAATCGGCACTTTTTTCAACGTTTTTTCAAGTTACGTTCAACAGTGCCGACAACAAATTCTGGCACACTGGTTTACTCTGCACGACTAGGTGTTAGAATTGCGCCTATTGTATCTTAATGACCAATTATTTTTTGGAGTGAATCATGACAAGACGTCTATTTTTAGCCTTTAAAACCGCTGTTTTCGGCGCACTTTTAACCCTTAATTTCGCGGCACAAGCGAACGAGCAAAACCCGCAAGTTTTAATTGAGACCAATAAAGGCAGCATTCTGGTTGAACTCTACCCAAAACAAGCACCTAAAACCGTTGAAAACTTCCTTGGTTATGTCAATGAACAATTCTACGATGGGACGGTTTTTCATCGTGTAATTAAAAATTTCATGGTGCAAGGGGGTGGTTTCGATAAAAACCTCAATCGCAAACCCAACCATGACCCGATTAAAAGCGAAGCCGACAATGGCTTACGTAACCGCATCGGCACCTTGGCGATGGCGCGAACAAACGACCCACATTCTGCCAGCGCACAGTTCTTTATTAACACCAACCAAAACAGCTTTTTAGACCATCGTGAGAAATCTTCTTCTCAAGCATGGGGCTATACCGTGTTTGGTCGCGTAATTAAAGGAATGCAAGTGGTTAACGAAATCAGCAACACACCTACCGGTTTTAAAAACGGAATGGGTGATGTACCTGCAGAAACGATTGAAATTATTAAAGCAAGACAAGTTAAATAAAAACAAGGACTTATAAAAAATGTCAAAAGTTATCATTAGCACGACGATGGGCGATATTACCGTACAACTCGATACTGAAAAAGCCCCTATCGGTGCAGAAAACTTTATTCATTATGTGATGGAAGGCTTTTACAACGGCACACTTTTTCACCGCATCATTCCAAACTTTATGGTGCAAGGCGGTGGAATGCTACCTGGTATGGATGAAAAAGAGTCGGGCGAATCAATTGAGAACGAGGCCGACAACGGTCTAAAAAATGTTCGCGGCAGTTTGGCTTACGCCCGCACTATGGACCCACATTCTGCAACCACGCAGTTTTTTATCAATCTTAAAGACAACAGCTTTCTTGACCACAGTGGCAAAAACGCACAAGGCTGGGGTTATGCCGTTTTTGGTCAAGTAATTGAGGGAATGGACGTGGTTGATGCGATGGCTGGCGTTGCCACAACCTCTCGCCGTGGTCACCAAGACGTTCCAGTAGATGATATTCTGATTACCAAAACGACCTTAATCGAAGACTGATTCCGCTAACCAACTACGTTAAAATATAAGCCGAAGAAAACACTCTTCGGCTTTTTTTTCGCACCGACTTTGCCGACCTATCTATAAAGACCCTGCCTATGAATACGCTTGTTATTGCCGATATCCATCTACAGCCCAATCAACCAGAACATCCCATTAACCAAACTTTTCAACGCTTTCTACGTGAAGCGACCATGAATGTGCAACGACTGATTATTTTGGGGGATTTGTTTGAAGTATGGTTAGGCGATGACTTAAGCTTGACACAGTACACCACTGAAATTGCGCTATTAAAGTCCTTAGAACAACAAGGCTGTGAAATTTTAGTGCAATATGGCAACCGTGATTTTTTAATGCGCACCGCATTTTTCCAGGCCAGCGGTGCAAACCTAATTGGCGACGAATATATTTTGCCGTTTGCACAACAACAGATTCTGATGGTACATGGCGATCAACTCTGCAGTGCCGATACCGCCTATCAGAAGATGAGAGCCTGGCTGCGGAACCCTCTCATCCAATGGCTGTTTTTACATCTCTCTAAAGCCATGCGCAATAAAATCGGGGCTAAAATGCGAAACCAATCGCAGCACGCCGGTCGTCAAAAAAACGCTCAAATGATGGACGTAACAACAGAGGCCATCAATGATTTATTAGACCGCCATCCACAAGCCAAAATTCTGATTCACGGCCACACTCATAAACCACACTATCAACGCCGACAGATTAAGGGCAAAGCCATACACCACTATGTGTTAAGCGATTGGCGTCCGCAAACCCAATATCTCAAAATCACTGACACCGAGATTCAAATTCTTAAATTTGCTTAATACCCATAAAAAAACCCAAGATTTTCGGCTTGGGTTTAGCAACAAACTTTAAAAATCATCCTCACAGGAGTTTAACAACATTTTTACTGCTTGCTCCTCTTGGATGCAAACTGTTTAGCCTTAAAAGTGTTTTGTTACCAAAACGTGCTGCTCGCCTTCTAACTTCGCAATGACTACCGCGCCGACTGAATCACTGAATACGTTTACCGTGGTGCGCATCATATCCAAAATACGATCGACCACAAGTAATAAGCCAATCGCTTCTGCGGGCAAACCCACCGCAACCAAAATAATGGAAATGGCAACCAAACTGGCCGATGGAATCCCTGCTACTCCAATTGACGTTGTTAACGCAATCAACACGATTAACAATTGCGTACCCAGATCGAGCGGCACACCAAACAGCTGCGCAATGAATATTGCGGCGACACATTCATAAAGCGCTGTGCCATCCATATTCACCGTCGCACCCAGTGGCAGAACAAAACTGCTAACGCGATTAGAAACCCCCGCCCGATGCTCCAACGCATTCATGGTCACTGGTAAGGTTGCTGATGATGAACTGGTTGAAAACGCCGTCAAAAGTGCTGGCAACATCGCCTGATAATGCAACCAAGGGTTTTTAACACCGCCAATAAAACGCAAAATCAACGGCATTACCACCGCAAAGTGAATCAACAAAGCCCCAGCAACGGTAACAAAGAACAACGCCAAATTATCAAATTGTTCAAAGCCCGTTTTAGCGACCGAAGCGGCAACTAAGCCGAAAACGCCAATCGGTGCAAATTTCATAATGAGCGAGGTCATTAACATCATCACATCAAACACGCCCTGCCAGAAATTTTTTAAGGTTTGCGCTCCCTCTCCCTGAATCTTGGTCATAAAAAAGCCAAACAATAAACTAAAGAAAATCAAGCCCAGCATCTGTCCTTGTGCAGCAGCATCAACAATATTGGTTGGAATCATACGCAAGAATACTTCGATCACATCGCCTGCCGATTTTCCTTCAACCGCCGCACTTACACTGGCATCATTGACTAACTGTGGCGCCGGATTATCACTGACTCCGGGCTGAATGAGGTTCACCATTGTTAAGCCGATAATAATGGCAATGAAACTGGTCATGACATAATAGCCGAGCGTTTTTCCACCCAAACGACCAAAGCCACCACTATCGCCAATATTGGCAATCCCTGTAATAATCGCCGACATCACCAAAGGCACCACGATCATTTTTAATGCATTCAAAAACAGCGTTCCAATAAAGGTATAGACCGCCAACCAGTGAACCCCAAAAATAGATCCCTCGACTCCGCTCCAAGTTCCCATCACAACCGCCAAAATCAGCGCAATTAATATCTGCCAATGCAATGCAAGTTTCATAAACAGTTTTATCCTTTATCTTAAAACGAGAAAAGTCAGCCTAAGGCAACACAAAACAAACCTCATAGGCTTCAGCGAGAAACGCAAAGCGTCCATTCTAGGCAGACTTTTATGAGTATTTACCAAAACAATGCTTAAAACAGCATCAGGGCTGCGCTGGTCGAAGTTTTGAATAGTCTGGGCTGATTTCTAGGGTCTTAGGGTAACAAACCTTTGATGAACTGCGTAACTTATTCATTACGGATATTCCAAGACGCCAAGAGCGAGCAAAACGCGTGACAAAAAAAAAGCGCTTGATTACAAGCGCTTTTTTTAGACATCAACGGCATCGCTTAGATATCTGAACATTGGTTCCATGCCATGAAAGAACCCAAGTTCTTAACATCGCTAAAGCCCATGCTAACTAACATTTGTAGTGCCATTTGTGAACGCTGACCAGAACGACAGAAAACCACAACTGGACGAGATTTATCCAATTTTGCCGCTAGAGAATCCAGCTGCTGCAAAGGAAGGTTCATCGCCTGAGCTATTTTTGATGCTTCATACTCTTCTGCAGTACGAACATCTACAAGTTGAGCATTTTGGTTTTTTACAAGTTGTTTTGCTTCTTCACATGAAATAAACATAATCCAGTTTCTCCAAAAATTATCTTATTATTAGCTGTTGCTAATAATACAGAAATAATTAACAAACTCAATCGTATCACCTTAATTTTTATAAATTTATCTTATGCAAGACGGCTCTATTGTTAATAAGAATACCGCTGCTTAAGCAAACAGTGCAAACAGCACCCAAATACTCAAGGCCGCAAACAATGCAGCGACGACATCATCCGCCATAATGCCAAAACCGCCCTCCAAACGCTGGTCTAACCAACCGATTGGCCACGGTTTCAGAATATCAAAAAAACGAAAACTGATAAACGCCACCAACCACCAAAGCCAAGATTGCTCTGGCAGTAAAATCAAAACAATCCAGATACCAATAAACTCATCCCAAACAATCCCACCGTGGTCATGCACACCAATCGCCTCTGCAGATTTTTGGCAAATCCAACTGCCAGTAAATAAGCCAACCAGCAATAGTATCCATGCCGCGGTGTGCGACCATAACAAAATAGGGACAAACAAAAGCAACCCCAGTAAAGTGCCCCAAGTACCGGGTGCAGGCGAGATTAAACCGGAACCTAAACCATAGCCAAGAAACTCGGCAGGACTTTTGATAATTTGCGCCAAACGAGGCGCGGGAACAGTGTTTTTTTGCTTAGACATAATAATTTACTAAATAGCGAGTAATGGAGACAGGGGCTAGTTTACGCGAAATACCGATTCTTTAGATAACAAATCCTGCGCCACCAAGAGTCGATTTCTTTTAACAGAAACAAAGCTTCAGTCAACGTTTAAAACCTTTCTCAAACCAAATCGATTTTCCTTTAGATCACCAATCACCAAACAGCACTGGATTCCCTTGGGTTCGAGCATTTGGTTTACTCAAAGAATCCTCATCGTATAAGACCCTTACATATAATCATCGACGCCGCGGTTACTTTTCTTCTGATGCGCTCTACTGCGTTAAGTTAAGGAAATACAGAACAAGTCCAAATGCCTTCAGGCACAGAAAAACTTAACTTAACTGAACAAGACAACTATTTTTGTCATGCCTGGACCGAACAAAAACAGGAAATTCCGCGCTGAAGTCAATGAAGACTTGTTTTGCGTCTACTTTACTGATTGCTCAAATCTGATTTAAAGCGAACCCAATCACCGCGCAAATTCGGAATAGCGCTAATAATCGATAACATCAAAGACGCGAAATACGGAATCGACTGCACCAATAACACCGCAAACCATAGATTAATTTCAAAAGTGTCAAAGCCAAACTTCCAATATAAAAGCACTGCAGCCGTCAACAAAATCGCCGCCATCAAGGCTTCCTCATAGGCATCCAATAATGCTTGCCATAGGTTATGACTGTCCGCCAATTTCGGGGTGCGTAAAAATGGCATTTTGCGTCCAACAAACAAGCCCCACAACACCGCTTTTGCAATCGTATGGGATAAAGCCAAACCGGAAATCGCGGCGGCCAAAGCGGTACGCAAATTCGCCCCAACATGCCCCATATATAAAACCAGCATTTTGCTCATCTTGAAACCGAAAAAAACGATAGGAATAATCGAAATCATCCAATCTGGGGCATTATATTGAACCGGATCACTGAGCATTAACCCCGTCCAGATAATCGCTAAAACCGTGAAAATATAGTTAAAACCGTCGGCAATCCAGGGTAGCCAGCCCGCAAAGAAATGGTAACGCTGCCCAGGCTTTAACTGCGTCTTATTCCAATCCAATAAAGCACCGGCATGTTCGCGCAAAATCTGCATTGCCCCATAAGCCCAGCGGTAACGCTGTTTTTTATAATCGATATAGGTATCGGGCATCACCCCTTTACCAAAACTGTGTTCGCTATATACCGCCGCGTAACCCTGTTCAAAAATACGCAAACCCAATTCTGCATCTTCGGTAATCGTCGTTTCACCCCAGCCACCAACCGCTTGCAAAACACGGTGCCGAACCATCGTCATAGTGCCATGCTGAATAATCGCATTGCGCTCATTACGGGTTACCATGCCAATATGAAAAAAGCCTTTATATTCGGCATAACACATCGCTTTAAAAGCATTTTGCGAATAATCCCAATAGTCTTGCGGCGCTTGGACAATCGCAACATTCGGCTCATGAAACTGCCCAACCATTCGCTTTAACCAATCGGGATTCACTCGATAATCACTGTCTATGACCGCGATAATTTCCGCCTGCTCCGCGGTACGTTGCAAAGCATAATTCAAAGCTCCAGCCTTAAAACCACTTAATGGGCTGACATGATAAAAACGAAACCGCTCGCCCAATTCAGCACAAAAGTCCTCAACCGGCCGCCACACCGATTCATCACGCGTATTGTTATCAATCACTAGCACTTCAAAACACGGATAATCCAGTTGGCTCAGCGCCAATAAGGTTTCTTTCATCATCTCAGGCGGCTCGTTATAGGCGGGAACATGAATCGAAACAAACGGACAAACACCTTGCTGCACCGGCACTTCAATTAAAGGACGGCGACGCTGGTGATACCAGATGGCTTCAGCCCACTCATGCGCTTCGGTCAAAATGACAACAATCACCCCCACCACGCCAAGCAAGAGCAAAATCCCTACGAGCACACCCACCCAATTATGGTATTCACTCGAATAGTCATAAATCATCCAGATAACCAAACTGGAAATCAAAAATGCCAACACCGCCAAAAAGCTGCGGCCACGTTTACGTAAAGCGCCGCTATCAATTAATAAAAAAGCGATCATCGCTACGGCTAACAAAGCCGAAGCGGCTGCGAGAAAACGCCATTCAGGCAGTGCGATAATCGGGGTTTGCTGCTCAAATTTCAATTGACGATCAACGTCATACAAACCCCAATGACCACCGACACTGCCTTCCAAGCGATTTTTCCATGGCTGGTCAAACGCTTCCATCATGTAAAAAATATATTTTTCTTGTTGCGCGCGCTGAATAAAACGGCGCATAAAAATCGCTTGGTTGGCACGTGAGGCTTCGGCTTTTTTAATCGCGCGACCTTTACTTGGCCAACCCACTTCGGTAATCACAATCGGTTTACCTGGAAAGGTACTGCGTAACAAATTCATCTTATCAACAATATATTCGATGGAATCTTCTAGCGCGATACCTTCCCAAAAAGGCAACATATGCACGGCGATAAAATCCACTTCATCCACCAATTCCGGATGTTTTATCCAGACGTGCCAAGGCTCGGCAGTACCCACCGGAACAGAGGTCTTAGCACGCACATCCTGCAACACCGCAATCAACTGTTCGGGAGACAAATCTTCACGCAATAGCACTTCATTACCGACAATTGCACGTACAATGTTATAAGGCGGCTGTTCAATAAGCTGAATAAATCGCTCAATTTCTGCGGTATTACGCGCTTGGTCTTTATCCAGCCAAGCCCCCAGCGCAAGATTGATTTTATATTTATAAGCTAATTGCGGAATTTGAGCGAACACCTTATCTACGGTATAGGTGCGAATCGCATGAGCTTTACCAGACAATAACTCCAAATCACGATCAATCTGCTCAGGAGTGGGATATTTTTCTAAGAAAGGGCTCTGCCCTTTTTGATAAGGCGAAAATGCAAAACCAGGAATGTCATTCGGCCAAGCCGGTTCTTCTATCGGCTGATTGAAATACGCATAGGTGCCAAAAATTATCGAAATAAGCAACACAACAACAGAAAAGTTATGCATGGATGGAACCACCACTAAACGGAGACTAAGAGTGTAATTTTAGCAAAACGGCATAATTAAACCCGATTTGCTTTGTCTGTTCTAAAAAATCGTAAGTGAAAAAATGATTAAACTCCCCCTTTTTCAACTATTTTAATTTTTAAGCATTTTCTTCTTGCATTACGCTTGGTTTTAACGCATACTTTGCAGCGCTAGAAAAATCTATTAAAATTTACATTCTTCATTTCGCTGTATTATTTTTTGTAACACCTCGTCCTGCAGTATTTAAGTTCCGTCAGTTTTTATCTTTAAGCAAGCCACGCCTATTGCAGGCAAAATTTATATAAAATTTATAGGATGTTATTATGTCTAACACAGTAAAAGGAACCGTTAAGTGGTTCAACGAAACTAAAGGTTTTGGATTTATCGAACAACAGTCTGGTCCAGACGTTTTCGCACATTTCAGCTCAATCGTTAGTGATGGCTTCAAAACTCTAAACGAAGGTCAAGCTGTTGAGTTTGTTGTTACAAAAGGTCTAAAAGGCCCACAAGCTGAAAACATCGTCGTTCTTTAATAACTCCGTTATCCAATGCTTCAGCAACGGATAATGAGCTTATTAAAAAAGAGATTTAACATCTCCCAGACCGTTTAAAAAAACCCAGTGTAAAAGCTGGGTTTTTTTGTTTGGACGCATCCCTGAAGAAATACAAAATAAATCCAAATAACTTCAGACACTGAACAATTTAGCTGAGCAAGACGGTATTCTTGTCATGCCTAGAATTGACTCTCCTCAATCCCATGCTGAAGCCAATAAAGGCTTATTTATGGCTTCCTAAAACTTACAAAAAAAAGAGATAAAAAAAGCGTGCCGCCAATCAAGACTGCACGCTTTTTTAAGAAGAGGCCAAATCATTCTAAAGAGAAATTATCAGCACCTTCTTAACGAACAAAGGAGTTATTCGCTTATTTTCTTGCGCGTTTTTTTGCAGAAGTACGAAGACGCAATGCATTTAACTTAATAAACCCTTCTGCATCTTTATGGTTGTAAGCCCCGCCATCTTCTTCAAAAGTGGCAATCATTTCATCAAATAAACTGTTTTCAGATGAACGACCCACGACAACCACATTGCCTTTATACAATTTTAAACGCACCATTCCAGAAACATTTTCTTGCGACTTATCAATCATCGCTTGCAGCATTTCACGCTCTGGCGCAAACCAAAAACCGTTATAAATCATCTCGGCGTATTTCGGCATCAACTCATCTTTTAAATGCGCCGCGTTACGATCTAAAGTCAAGGACTCCATCGCGCGATGCGCTTTAAGCATAATGGTTCCTGCCGGCGTTTCATAACAACCACGCGACTTCATACCAACAAAACGGTTTTCGACAATGTCATCACGACCAATTCCGTTTTCGCCGCCAACTTTATTTAAGTACTCCATAACGGTTGCTGGGCTCATCGCTTCGCCATTAATCGCCACGATATCGCCTTTTTCAAAACTTAGTTCTACGTAAGTTGGACTGTCAGGTGCATTTTCCGGAGAAACCGTCCATAACCACATATCTTCTTCCGGCTCAGAATGAGGCTCTTCCAAAATACCGCCTTCATAAGAGATGTGAAGTAGATTTGCATCCATTGAATAAGGTGACTTTTTGCCTTTTTTGTTCTCGATTTGAATACCGTGCTCATCTGCATACGCCATTAACTTTTCACGCGACAACAGATCCCATTCACGCCATGGCGCAATCACTTTAACATCAGGCATTAAAGAGTACGCATTCAACTCAAAACGTACTTGGTCATTTCCCTTACCTGTTGCGCCATGCGAAATTGCATCAGCGCCAACTTCTTGTGCAATTTCTACCAAACGCTTGGCAATTAAAGGGCGTGCGATTGAAGTACCTAAACGGTACTCGCCTTCATACATCGCGTTAGCGCGTAACATCGGGAACACGAAATCACGCGCAAATTCTTCGCGTAAATCTTCGATATAAATCTCTTTAATCCCCATCGCTTTGGCTTTGGCGCGCGCTGGCTCAACTTCTTCACCTTGGCCAATATCGGCGGTAAAAGTGACGACTTCACACTGATATTCTTCTTGCAACCACTTAGCAATAATCGAGGTATCCAAACCACCGGAATAGGCTAGAACAACTTTTTTGATTTCAGACATTTCTGTTCCTTGATAAAACTTTGAGAAAATTCTAAATTGCGCGCGATTATACATTAAAATCCGTAGTCAATATAGGGGCTGTTAAATATTCAACCCTGCCGAGAAAAACGCAATAGTAAACCCGATTGACCTCAGCGAGGCGTTGCCTTTCAACCAAATTGCTCTGTGCTTCCTTAGGGAGACGTAAAGGATTTAAAATGACCAAATTGCTCGACTTTTTCAAGGTCACGCCACAATATCTACTGCCTAAGCACTTGCTTTCAGAGTTAATGCATCGTTTTATGCAAATTGAAATCAAGTGGCTTAAAAATGGCACCATTAAGTTACTAACCCGTCTATACGGAATTAACATGGCAGAAGCGGCGAGCGAAGACCTTGACGACTACCCTAACTTTAATGCCTTTTTCACCCGCGCTTTAAAAGCGGATGCCCGCCCAATCGACAGTAATCCAAATGCATGGTGTTCACCTGTTGACGGTCTAATCAGTCAGTCGCAGCACATTGACGGCAATAAATTAATACAAGCTAAATCACACCTTTACACCACAGAAGCTTTAGTCGGTGGCGACATCAGTTACGCCAAAGAGTTTCAAAACGGCGATTCGGCCGTCATCTACCTCTCTCCCAAGGACTATCACCGCATTCATATGCCGATCGATGCCCAATTACTGTCAATGACCTATGTACCAGGCGACCTATTTGCCGTTAATCCCGCAACCGTTCGCAATGTAGAAGGATTGTTCGCCCGCAATGAACGTCTAATATTGCGTTTTGAAAATTCCCAAGGCCCTTTCTGTTTGATTATGGTCGGTGCGATTTTTGTCGGCTCGATGGAAACCGTGTTTGCCGGTAAAATCACTCCCGAATACGAACCAACCATACGCCACTGGGATTATCATCAAGACGCTTTACACTTTAGCAAAGGTGAGGAAATTGGCCGCTTTAATATGGGCTCGACAGTGATTCTATTGACACCGCCTAAGCAATTGCCGGAATTAGGTAAAATCCAACGCAACACCCCTATTCAAATGGGCCAACATCTGGCAGACTATCCGGACAACAATCAAGATCAATTTGAGGAAAGACAATGAAACTGATTACTGCGATTATCAAGCCATTCAAGTTAGACGATGTTCGTGATGCATTGCATAACATTGAAATTCACGGGATGACGGTGACCGAAGTTAAAGGCTATGGTCGTCAAAAAGGCCATACTGAAATGTATCGTGGCGCAGAGTATGTAGTCGATTTCTTACCAAAATTGAAACTGGAAATCGCTGTCAGTGAAAGCATTGTTGAATCCGCCGTGGAGGCCATTATTGATGCTGCACAAACCGGTAAAATCGGTGACGGCAAAATTTTTGTGACCAATATCGAACAAACCGTTCGTATTCGTACAGGTGAAACCGGCGAAGAAGCTTTATAAGTTTACATCCGCATTTTTTTCCCTAATAAACCAGTGAAAACTGGCAAAGAGACAGCCCTTTATTGGGCTGTTTTGCTTTATCGCTTAAAGAGTGGATTGTGATATTTGATTATGCTGTTTTATTTGGCTTAGCCCTCTTATCGGCCACTTTACTGCCTGGAGGCTCAGAGATTTATCTTCTTAACCTCAGCCAAACCCCCAGCTATTCGCTGTTTGTACTCTGGTTAATTGCCACTCTCGGCAACACCCTCGGCTCAGTAATCAACTACTTATTGGGACGTTACCTACTGCACTGGCAGAACAGTCGATGGTTTCCAATAAAAGCAACCTCTTTGACACGCAGTCAACAGTGGTTTCAACGCTATGGCTCGGCATCCATGTTACTCGCTTGGACACCGATTATCGGCGACGCTTTAACTTTGCTGGCTGGTGTTATGAAAATGCACTTTGGGCTATTTGTGGTATTGGTATTGATTGGTAAAGGATTTCGTTACGCCATCATTCTCGGCCTCGTACAAGCACTCTAAAAACAGATACTGTTCATGATCAACCCCATTTCTTTACCAATAACTCAGACCAACCTGATGCACTTGCCGCGTCTGACGCTGAATTTCACCAAATGGAGCCAACTCCCAATCCCACTGCTCTATTACTGACGGCGCAGCCACTTGCCACCAAGGATTAAACGCATCCAGCTGGACGCCGGCATGATTAAACTCGACAATTTGCCGATCAGCGATCAAACAGACTGGACAACGAAAAGCATGTAAATAATCCAAATGCTGTTGAATCAATAAACTGGAAAACCGTTCTGTCTGCTCCAATCTCAACCAACCGTGCTTTAATAAATATTTAGCTGGCAGTAGCGGTAACTGAGTAATCAAATTAAGCGAGACGACCAACCCTATATCGGTTCTATCTAACCACTTAGATGGAGGCTGTAATTGCGTTGCTGTATTTTTTGGCTCAGCAAACAATGCCGCTAAGTTCTCAGTAACATCATGTTCAATTAACTGCACGTTCGAATAAACACTGACCGTACGTCGTACCTGCAGACTAAACAGCAAATCCACTAAAATAACCCGTTTAAAATTCACAGCCAAATCGGCTAACGGAATATCCTCCAAGTGCCCTGCACCAAAAATCAGCACGCTTTTTTCTTGTAAATGAGAGCAATTCCCCGCCCGTTTAAGCGCCTGCAAAATGCCATTTTGACAATGCTGATAATGCGCTTGCCAATGTGGCTCACAACGCCTTGCTCTGGCACGCATCGCAATCGATTCATGCAAATAACCGAGCGGTTTAACATAATTTAAGTTTAGCGGCGTACGCCACGCTTGCCAAAACTCCCAAAGCATTCTTAAAAAAGCACCAACATATTAGTCATCCAGACCTAACGTTTGCGTTTTTCGGGTTAAGGTGTTACGCCCCCAACCCAACAGGGCTGCAGCTTTTTGGCGATGTCCGGAACTGTGTTTTAAAGCTTCCTCAATTAGCACCGTTTCAAATTTCGACTCTGCCGAAGTATGCAACCCCTCCTTTCCTGACGCCAAAAAGTTTTGCGCCCAACGACGCAAAGGCCCTTCCCAATTATCATTCCCAGCTTCAGCAGTACCATCTTCTGTCGGTCGCTGCAGCTCTAAGGGTAAATCCTCTACATAAACCGTTTTGTCCGGCGCCATAATGGTTAACCATGTGCATAGACTGCGCAGTTGCCGGACATTCCCCGGCCACGGTAAAGCGGACAAAAAAGCTTCGACTTCTTTGCTTAACTGTTTCTCTTCCAATTTCAGCGCTTTGGCCTCAAGCTCCATATAAAAACGCGCCAATAACGGAATGTCTTCGCGCCTTTCACGCAAAGCCGGTACCTTAATACGAATAATATTCAGACGATAGAGTAAATCTTCACGGAAGCGCCCCTCGCGCACCAAGCGTTCCATATTTTGGTGAGTGGCAGCAACGATTCGCACATTGGTGGTAATTGGATTACGACCACCCACGCGGTAAAAACTACCATCGTTTAAAACACGTAAGAGACGCGTTTGTAAGTCGACCGGCATATCACCAATCTCATCTAAAAACAGCGTGCCACCATCCGCCTGCTCAAAACGCCCAATGCGTTGCGAATGCGCTCCCGTAAACGCCCCTTTTTCATGCCCAAACAATTCGGATTCCAACAGCTCTCGCGGAATCGCTGCCGTATTTAGTGCCACAAAAGGCCCTTCGGCACGAGGGCTTAATTCGTGCAGCGCGCGCGCAACTAATTCCTTACCGGTCCCTGTCTGACCATTAATCAACACCGTTACATCCAGTTTTGACACCCGTCCGAGTACGCGAAACACCTCTTGCATGGCCGGTGCGCCACCAATAATATTCAACGGCTGCTTATTGCTTTTTTTAGTGCGATGGACACGTGCCAAACCGCCGGACAGATGACGCTTGACTGCACGATCAATCAAGGAGGCCGCTTCATCAATATCAAACGGCTTTGGAAGATATTCAAACGCTTCGCTTTGAAACGACTTCACTGCCGTATCCAAATCGGCGTGCGCAGTCATAATAATCACCGGAATCTGCTTATCCTTTTCATGAATCGCCTCCATAAAGGTCAGACCATCCATATCGGGCATACGCACATCAGAGAGCACCGCTGCCGGAGGGTACTCATCGATTGTCTGCAAAGCACGCAAAGGGGAATCAAATACCTTGACGTTATAAGGCTTATCCTCCAGCGCCGCCTCTAATACCCAGCGAATCGACGCATCATCATCCACAACCCATACAATCGGGGCGTCTACCATCTCTTGTGCTACCTGTGTCATTGACTTAGCGTTCCTTTTGCTTAAGCGGGAGATATACATTAAACGTGGTTTTGCCCGGCTCACTCTCCGCGACAATTAACCCATCGTGCTGGCGCAAGACATTTTGCGCCACCGGCAAACCTAAACCAGTCCCTTCTTTTTTGGTAC
This sequence comes from Thiosulfatimonas sediminis, assembly GCF_011398355.1. Classification (GTDB taxonomy): domain Bacteria; phylum Pseudomonadota; class Gammaproteobacteria; order Thiomicrospirales; family Thiomicrospiraceae; genus Thiomicrorhabdus; species Thiomicrorhabdus sediminis_A. Next base: position 1,220,392 of record NZ_AP021889.1, on the reverse strand, counting down.
TGACCATCGGATAAAAAATCGAATCGAACACTTCGGGGGCGATTCCCTCACCCTCATCACTGATGCTGATCAGCGCCACCAACGGGTAAGTCTGTGTCCCCAATGTAAACTTATGCTCAACCCGTGTTCTGATGGTCAACATACCGCCATACTGCTGCATCGCCTGAATCGCATTTTTGACCAAATTCAACAAGGCTTGCACCATGGCTTCAAAATCGATCATCACCTCGGGAATCGATGGATCATAATCGAGTTTGACATAGACATTATTTGGTTTTTCACCTTCGGTAATCTGTAACACATAACGAATCAATTCATGGATATTATGCTCTTCTTTTTCATTCGACTGTTTTGGTCCAAGCATTCGATCAACCAAATTTTTCAGTCGCAAAACCTCTTTGGAAATAATATCTAAAAAATCATTGGCTTTATCACTCGGTTCAAAACGTCGTTGCAAGAGTTGCGCAGCCCCCAAAATACCAGCCAGTGGGTTTTTGACTTCATGCGCCAAAGTACGAATCAGTAAATTGCCCGCCTCATATTGATGCCAACGCTCGTCCTCTTCGACAATTCGGTGATGCCGTTCGGTATTATAGAGTTCAAACAACCAGCCGCGCTCCACACCAAGTTCGTAAGGCGAAATGGTGCAACTCACTCGTACTTTAAACAGATCGGACTGTTCAACAACATATTCATGCACTGTAATTTTTTTTTCGTCCGCTAACTCAAGCGATTCAATTAAGTTCGGCATCAATTTATGCCAGCGAGTTCCAATCACACGTGAAGGACTAAGCTGAAAAATCTCACCCGCTGCGACATTCATAAAGGTAATAGTCTGTGATCGATCAACCCATAATACGGCGGTGGTCAACCCCTCTAGCACTTCTCTAAAAAAATCGTCACTTTCTGTTTGAATCATTTGAATGGTCTGCTTACTCATTAAGTATCTCAGTAAAAGAGTGTGATCCCGATGTTTGAATTTAAAATAGGCTATCGACAAGCTCAACAATCGCCTCACCTATCAAAGAGTGTTCCACTTTGACAATTTTCGCACCAAAACAGGAAAATTATTTTTTGAAGTGCGCCTTTAAACACCGAACCCCAGCATATTAAGATTCCGTTTTTTGGCTCTAGAACTCAGCGTGCACAAAGTTTAAAACGGCGTGCTTTAACCACCAGTTTGCACGCTAAGGACGTTCATCAAAAAAACATCAATCAATATGGTTCAGAAAAATCACCCTTAATTCAATAAATGCCATTTAAATAAACTCGGTAATAGCACCTGAAAAGATTATCGACGGACAAAAAAGTCAAAACCTCTTGTAATTACATAGCCCTACAAAGCTTTTCAATTAATTGGCGTGCGTCATCATCTCACGTACAACTTGTGGGTCTGGAAAAGCAAACACGTAAATAATCAAAAAAAGCACATAAAATACAAAGCGGCCAATCCCCTGGAACTGGATTCTTGGGTGGCTTAAAACCGCAATCGCTAAACCCGAAACGATTCCTCCAATCGCCCCCAAAGTTCCTGCCAGCATCGCCAATAAAGCCCCGAATGCCATAACATAATAATGCCAAGTGAACTTTGCTTTTGGTTGATTCATTGCTAATATCCTTGCGATTAAATATAGATGTTGACGAGCGGTTATTCTAAAACATCCACCCAACAAATAAACGATAAACTACCAGTTTAGTGCAAGATTGCACCAAAACATCCCTCTTAAAACCTTGGGTTCAAAAAGGAGTCTTATGAAAAATCCAATTATTGTGGTCGGCTTAGGCGAACTAGGCAGTGTATTTGCCCGAGGTTTCCTACGCCTTGGTTATCCAGTACAAGGCGCAATGCGCAATCAAGACTTAAACGTCTTAGCGAAAGACATACCAGAGCCACAAGCCGTACTGATTGCCGTCGGAGAAGCCGATATTGCTACCGTTCTGCAAACCATTCCTAGCGCCTGGCAAGAACGTATAATTTTACTGCAAAATGAACTTTTACCGCGCGACTGGATCGCCGCAAAACTGCCAACCCCAACCGTTATCTCAGTTTGGTTTGAAAAGAAAAAAGGCATGGACTCTAAAGTAGTCATCCCTTCGCCGATTTACGGCAGCCAAGCAAAATTGGTGTTCGACGCACTCGGAAAACTGGACTTACCGGCGTACATTGTCGATACGGAAGCGGAACTATTGTATGAGTTGATTCGTAAAAATTTATATATTCTAACCACCAATATTGCTGGCTTAGAAGTGGGGGGCAACGTACATCAACTGCAAACCGAACACCCGCAATTATTGCAAGACGTAGCGCAAGATATTTTAGAGATACAAGCTTACCTGAGCGGTCAAACGCAAGATGCCGACCGTTTAATGACCGGATTGCTCGAAGCCTTTGCAGGAGACCCTGAACACGGCTGCATGGGTCGTTCAGCACCGGCTCGTCTAAAACGCGCCCTAAGCTTTGCTGACCAAGCCAACTTAGAAGTCGCTACACTGCGCCGGATTGCCCAGCAACGACTGTGACCATACCACAAGGATTGCGAAATAACGCAATCCTTGTTGTTACACCGCTTAATGATGCAGAGCCAAACAAAAAACCCCGCAAGGACATTCCTAACGGGGTTTTAAAATATGGTGGGTCGTGCGCGATTCGAACGCGCGACCAATTGATTAAAAGTCAACTGCTCTACCAGCTGAGCTAACGACCCATATTGTATAGTGTTAACTAAAAACTTAATAATAAGCTTAAAGTTTATTCCAGTGGTGGGTCGTGCGCGATTCGAACGCGCGACCAATTGATTAAAAGTCAACTGCTCTACCAGCTGAGCTAACGACCCCCTTCGGAATGGGGCGTATTATACAAGTCTGAGGTATCAGCGCAAGCTTTTTGGTACATTTTTTTATAAGTTTTTTTGAAACACTGACACGGCATATTTTCAAACGCTGCCGCATCCACCGATAGCTGCTTTAAAAACAAAAACTTAGGCAAAAGCAGAATAACTCGACACGACTCCATGCCCAAAACCATTTGACCTGAATAAGACGACTGCTACCCTAATATTAAGACCTGACAATGACAGATAACGCTCATCGCTTATCTGTACTATGGTCAACTTTACTCAACCACGCCTGGTAAATAAACAGTCGGGTCTGCGATTCCTGCCTGTGCAAAACCTTGTTTACGTAAACGACAAGAATCGCAGACGCCACAGGCACGACCAAGCAAATCAGCCTGATAACACGAAACCGTTAAAGAGTAATCGACACCTAATGCATCACCTGTCTGAATAATTTGCGCCTTGGTTAAATCAATCAACGGCGTTTTTACCCGTAAGGTGTGCCCCTCAACACCAACCTTGGTCGCCAAATTTGCCATTACTTCAAAAGCTTTAATAAACTCAGGACGACAATCTGGATAACCAGAATAATCCACCGCATTGACGCCAATGAAAATATCGTCCGCCTCTACCACCTCAGCCAAAGCCAGCGCATACGAAAGAAAAACCGTATTACGAGCTGGCACATAGGTAATTGGAATTTCGCCTTCAACCACCCCGCTAATGGGTACCGCCAAAGAATCATCCGTTAAGGCCGAACCCCCAATTTTACGCATATCGACATCCATCACACGATGCGTTGCCGCGCCCATCTGTTTAGCCAAATTCTCAGCCGCGTCCAGCTCTGCTCTATGGCGTTGACCATAATCAAAACTCATCGTATGGCATTCATATCCTTCGCTGAGCGCAATCGCAAGTACTGTCGCAGAATCTAAACCGCCGGACAGGAGAATAACCGCTTTTTTGTTTGATGTCATACCACCACTCCCTCTCAAAATAAGCAAACTATTATAACCAACCCACCGAGCCCAGATGCGCTCAGCAACGCACTTTTAAAACCAGTGAAACAAAAAACCCACCTAGCACAAACGCTCAAGGTGGGTTTATAAGAAAAAGCCAACTCAAAAAAGCTTACATTTTTTCCAATATTTTTTGCGCATTTGCCGCGGCGCGGCTCTCAGGAAACTCTTGAACTACCCGTTGATAGACTTTTTTCGCATCTTCATCACGTTTCAAATTACTCAAACAGTCACCTGCACGTAACATGGCATCACTGGCCTTAGAAGACTCTGGAAAGTCACGAACCAATTGGCTATAGACATCAAGTGCGGCTTCAAATTTATTGTCAATATACATACCTTCCGCACGCCAATAATAGGCATTCGGCAATAAATCCGACTGCGGATATTTACTGATAAAGTCCCCAAAAGCCACAACTGAATCCGCGTAATTGGTGTTGCGCATCAAACCAAAAGCCGCTTGATAGGCTTTTTGTTCTTCCGCCGTTGCAGGGCGTAATGCCGGTTTTAGCACCGGGGCCGGCTTGGGTTCCGTGACTGGCGGTACCACAACCGATGGAGCATCCTCTGACACCGATGACGGCGCAGAAGCCGCCCCAGCAACACTGCCATCCTGTAGACGACGTAAATCATCCTGCAACACTAAAATACGCGCAGCCTGCACTTTCTGTTGTTCAAGGGCTTGTGATAATTGCGCTTGTAAATTAACAACCAACTGCTGTAACTCACTCAAGCTAGCCGCATCTTGAGGTGCAGCGGCATTTTTCACTGCTGGCGCAAGCGCCGATTCCGGCATCAGTGAAAGGTCACGTTGCACACGCTCAACCTTATCTTGCAGTGTTTGAATCTCACGCTCTTGTTCATTTAACTTGCGCGTCATGTCCAACAACACAGGATTATTTGCCACTCGCTCTAAACGCTCAATTCGCTGCTCTAAAGTCTGCGCTTGAACTTGAGCGCCAAAAATAGCCAATGCGACCGCGCTGGAAATTAGCGATTTTTTTAAGATCGTCTGCAATACCGTCATGCTGTTTCGTCCTTTTGCACTATGCCGTTAAATCTATTTTAAAATAATCTGTACACGACGGTTTTTGGCATAAGCGGCTTCATCTGAACCAAAAACAGCTGGTTCTTCTTCGCCCATACTACTCACACCAAGACGGTTCGGAGCGATACCCAACACTAGCAAAGCGTCATAGACCGCTTTGGCACGCTTTTCTCCGAGAGCTAAATTGTATTCCGGCGACCCGCGCTCGTCAGTATGGCCATATAAAGCGGCTTTACGACGAGGGTCTTGAACCAAGACGTCGGCATAATAGCGCAGCACAGCCATCCCTGTTTCATCGACCGAAAATTGGTCATAACCAAAATAGACCACATTATCGTGCAACGGATTCAACAATTTATACTCAGGCAGTTGCGGATTCAACGGATCGCCAATATCCACGCTTTGCATCCCGTCTAAAGGATCAATATTGGCCAACAATTGGCCATTCGAACCGTAAATTTGCACCGGCGTGACAGCAGCACCGCCCAAATCCTGCTGCTCAATCGCGTAACGGCCATCAAGCCCAGGCGCAGTATCCTGCGATGGTGCGCCATCCAGAATGGCATCCATCTCTTTTTGTGGAGGTGTGCTACAGGCTGCTAAAGATGCCGTCAAGACAGCAAGCGCCAATTTAGATAGGGTTTTCATCTACTCTCCTCGTACACTTAAATCCATCCCAGATTTAAGGTTTCATTCATCAGATACAAAACGATTATCGCGATTTAACAGGTCTATTCCGCAGAATAAGGCCCCCAAGCCGGCTCACGAACTTCCGCATTTTTAACTTGCAAAGTTTGCGAATAACGGCCGTCCATGGTCACCACAGCAAGCTGACCACGTCCGTTTTTGTTCATAGCATACAAAATCATTTCACTGTTTGGTGAAAAGCTTGGCGATTCGTCTAAAAACGTATCGGTAATCACTTCAAAGCGTTTGGTTTGCGTATCGACAAGCCCGATATGATAACCATTTCCGCCATGCACTACCGCGACATAGCGACCATCCGGCGAGATTTGCGGATCGGAATTATATTTACCTTCAAATGTAATGCGTACTTCATCACGGGTATCAAAGAAATATTGGAAAACTTGTGGCTGACCACGACGATCTGAGTTATACAGAATCGACTTACCATCAGGCGCCCAAGTGGCTTCCGTTTCAATCGCACGATCACGTGTAATCTGCTCTAAAGCGTTCGTGTTTAAATCCAGAACGTAGATATCAGCATTACCACCCTTAGAGAGCGTAACCGCTAATTTTTGACCATCCGGCGACCATGCGGGTGCGCCATTAATTCCTGGATAACCCGCCACTAAACGACGTTTCGAATCGCCTAAAGTTTGTACATAAACCTTAGAGCGACCCTCTTCAAACGAGACATACGCCAATTTCTTACCATCTGGAGACCAACTTGGCGACATAATCGGCTTAGTTGATTTTAAAATCGGCTGGGCATTAAAGCCATCTGCATCGGCAACTTCCAGTGTATAAAAGCGTTGTTTAGCCGCTTTAATCAACGTCACATAAGCGATTTGGGTATTAAAAGCGCCGCGCTTGCCGGTCAACTCTTGATATACCGCATCACTTATCTGATGCGCCACCTGACGCAATCCTTGCTGCGGCACATTACTCCAACGTTTACCCAACACCTGTTCTTTGCGCAATAAATTAATTAAGCGCATATCCACTTGAAACAAACCACTTGGCAACTGACTAACTTTTCCAATCACCATATTGTCCATGTTTAGCGCGCGCCAACGATCATAATTAATTTGCGTTAATTCGGTCGGGAAAGCCGGCATCTTTGCGCTGTCCAACGGCTTAAACTGGCCGCTTCGCTTTAAGTCTGCAGCCACAACAGTAGCAACGTCCAATTGACTATTATTGCTATTGGCGAACGGAACTATCGCAATCGGCAGCGCATTATCAAATCCTTCGTTAATCTCGATGGTTAATGCTGCTTTTGCCGTTAAGCTAAAAAGCAACAAAAACAGACCGAAACTTAAAATCCATCGTTTGGAATGACGCATTGAGAAGTCCTATTTTTATGGTTTAAAGGTAAAGAGAATTTCATCGTCGAACACTTCCGGAACCGGTGCCAAGGGCAAAGGAGCAGCTCGATAAACTGCGTCAATTGCCGCATTCTGGAACTGTTTGTCGGCAAACGCATTACAGTTCATTACATTCGCGTCAAGAATGGTGCCATCTCGATGCTGCTTAATACGTAAATCACACTGGGCCTGATCCGAAACCCTTGCCGGAGTACGCCAATTATTTTTGACTTTAGCGGCAATCGACGTGACATAACGCTGTTGCAAAGTCCGTAATTGCTTCAGATTTTCGGCCTCAATTCGCGCCTGTTCTTCGGCTTTTAACTGCTGTTGTAATTCGGCCTCTCGCTGCCGTTGTTCGGCTTGACGAGTTAACCGTTCTTGTTCAATACGGCGCTGTAACTCTTGTTCTGCGCGCTTACGTTCCGCCTCCGCTTTACGCTCGGCTTCGATGCGTTTCTGCTCAGCTTCTTTGGCTTTACGCTCAGCTTCTTGTCGCTGGCGTTCAGCTTCCGCTTTTTGACGTGCCAGAGCTTCATCCGCTTTGCGTTTTTCTTCAGCGGCTTTTTGGGCCGCTTCTTTCGCTTTACGCTCTTCTTCTATACGCTGACGTTCAGCTTCCTGTTGGCGTTTCTGCTCAGCTTCGGCCTGCAGTTTAGCCACCGATGCTTTGCGCTCCTCTTCTTCACGCTGCTTCTTAGCTTCTTGCTGACGCTGCTGCTCAAGTTGTGCTTTACGCTGTTCAATTTCCGCTTGGCGTTTCGCCGCTAACTCTTTTTCCCGCTCCGCTTGCGCTTTGATGCGAGCCTCTTCAGCTTTACGCTCTTCCTCGATACGCTGCTGCTCGGCTTCTTGCTGACGCTTTTTCTCCGCTATCGCTTCGCGCTTAGCTTGCTCTAAACGCTGTTCTTCCAAAGCACGCTGAATTTCAAAACGCTTTTGCTCATCCAAACGCTCTTGTTGGCGAGCTTGTAGCAACTCTATCTGCTGCTGCACTAAAGTCGCGTCCACGGCTGTCGTCTGCATCGGCAGATTATTAGGTACTTGTGGAATTTCCAGCGGTTGATTACTTTCACCACTATTCAATTCCAGCGGCGTTTTTTCAACAAACATATCCCATTTAAACGCCATAAGTCCCAACAGACCAAGGTGGATCAATAGCGCAAGTGTGAAGGCTTTGGGATGGCTTTTAAAAAAGTCGAGCATACCGTTTAAGGCTCCTGCACTTCTGGCTGAGTGATTAGAGAAACATTCGCCACTCCGTTACTTTGCAGCAACGTAAAAATTTGAATGACTTTGCCATAAGGTGCTGCGCGGTCGCCTTGAATATAGAACTGCTGTGTCTGGTTGATTTGTGCTTGCGCCACCACTTGCGCCACCAATGTTTGCACTTCACGGTCGCTAATAATGACTTCTGGCTGCGCCGACGTTTTATAGAGCCCGTCCGCAGTAATGGTAATCACAAATGGCGGTGCGGCTTCTATCTGCTCTACGGTTTTATTGTTGATTTGCGGCGTCTGCGGCAGTTCAACACTCACCGCTTGCTGAACGATTGGCGCGGTCACCATAAAAATAATCAACAAGACGAGGGTGACATCAATGTAAGGCACCACATTAATTTCTGCCATTAATCGACGTTTACGACGATTAGCACGAAAGCCTTGGTTAAACATCAATCACTCTCCTAAAATACGATAATCACAGATGCCTAAGCAACGGGTGCTTGCGGTTCAGAGTGTGCGTCATCCGCTTTATGCTTGGTCTGCTTTGACTCAATCACGTGTGCCTGACGTTGCAAAATACTCATAAAGCCTTCCGCAAAATTTTCATACTCCACCAACAAACGATCAATTTTACTGGACAGGCGATTGTAGGCAATAACCGCCGGAATCGCGGCAAACAAACCAATCGCGGTCGCGATAAGCGCTTCGGAAATCCCCGGGGCAACCGTTGCCAGCGTCGCATTCTGTACATCACCCAACGATTGGAAAGCGTGCATTACACCCCACACCGTACCGAACAGACCAATATAGGGCGCAGAAGAACCGACCGTCGCTAACAACGAGAGACGGTGCTCAAGCATATCCGCTTGACGACTAAAGGCGATTTTCATCGCACGCTGTGAACCCGATAAAAGATCGGCAGAAACGACAACACCCTGTTTTTGCAAACGCATAAACTCTTTAAAACCATCTGCAAAAATCAGCGCCATACCCTCTGAAGTGTCACGTGTTGCTTCCACTTTGTAATACAAATTGGTCAAGTCTTGCGCTTCCCAAAACTCGTTTTCGAAATGATTGGCAATCTTGTGGGATTTTTTTACCTGATGAGATTTGGCAATAGCGACAGTCCAAGCAGCAATTGACATCAGCGCCAAAATTAGCATTACCGCCTGTACCACTGGACTAGCCAGTAAAATAAGTTCTAATAGTTCGCTATCCATATCTGTTAATCCTACTAACTACTCGTCTGATAAAGTTATTTGCTTTTGCTCAAAAAGGCCATGTAAAAACACCAAGTAAATTCTGTTTAGCAAATCTTGCCATGCACTTTACTCATTCACATCGTCTTTTTCAACACCCAAATGTCCATAGCCTAGATTGGTTGCAACCCGACCGCGCGAAGTACGAATCATAAAGCCTTGCTGAACCAAAAAAGGTTCAATTACATCCTCAATCGTCCCACGCTCTTCACCCATCGCTGCAGATAAGCTATCAATACCAACCGGCCCACCGCCAAATTTATTAATCAACGCATCCAGGAACCGTAAATCCATTTTATCCAAACCAAGGTAATCAACTTCCAGTAGATTCAGGGCATGATTGGCGATTTCTTGGGAAATAATGCCGTCCCCTCTGACTTGCGCGTAATCGCGTACACGGCGCAACAAACGGTTAGCAATACGCGGTGTACCTCTTGAACGACGAGCGATTTCCATGGCTCCGTCAAAATGCGACTCCATGCCTAAAATATGCGCCGAACGCTGGACAATTTCACACAGCTCAGCATGACTGTAAAACTCTAAACGCTGTACCAAGCCGAAGCGATCACGCAATGGTGAGGTCAACAATCCAGCACGCGTGGTAGCACCGACCAAAGTAAACGGCGGTAAATCAATCTTTACGCTCTGCGCAGCTGGACCTTCGCCGATGATAATATCTATCTGGAAATCCTCCATCGCTGGATAGAGCACTTCTTCGACCACCGGACTTAAACGATGAATTTCATCGACAAATAGCACATCATGCGGCTCTAAGCGGGTAAGAATCGCAGCTAAGTCCCCTGGCTTCTCTATC